>JBEBAG010000224.1:0-9651 GCA_041159065.1 Verrucomicrobiota bacterium
CCTCGCGTGGGCCTACCACCTCAACCACAGTGCGGAACTCGCCGAGGAACTCACCACCCAACTCAAACCCAAGGTTCAATCCCTCAAAAAAATCTCCACGGAGCTTTCCAAGGGCAAAACCAATTTGGAAGCCCTGCTCGAAACGGCCCGCCCCCTAGAGCTCGTTGCAAGGGACCGCCAGTACTGGACTCAACTGATCAACCACATCCATTCCAAGCTTCCGAAGGAGATGGTGTGGATCACCCAGTTCGAAATCGCGGCGCCCGAGCCAGTGAAGGCCGTGGCTGCCGCCCGCAGAGCTCCAACTTCCACGCCTCCATCCTCCCCCGAGAAGCCCAAGGATACCCGCCCCAGGCTGAACCTTCGCGGGCTGTATCTGGAAAATCCCAGGCGCATTGCCGTCGTTGAACAATTTGGGAAAGCCCTTCATGGTTCGGATCTTTATGAGGTCGCTCCGGAACAGGAATGGACGCGAGCTGACATCAACAATCCAACGGAATGGGCTCAGGAGTTCGTTATCCCGTTGATTCTCAAATCAGCCCCCGCAGCTTCGGTGAATTCCCCCCAATGAACCCTCTCCTCAAGGACAACCTTAGCCTTATTCTCTCTGGGATCGTGAGCGCCTCCCTCGTGGGTTCGTCCGCCTATTTTTGTTTCTCGGCGTACAACAAAGAAGCCGCCTCCTTTGAGGATCTGCTCAAGACGAAAAACGAGCTCTCCGCGCTCAAAACGGCCAATCCGTCCCCGAGTGAGGAAAATCTAGCGGTCCTTCAACGCCAAACGGAGGAAACAAAGGCCGCTCTCGAGAAACTCACTCAAGACGTCAAAGCACTCCATGTGCCGCTGCCTCAAATGGCTCCAGCGGACTTCCCAAAGGCGCTGAACGAAAAGGCGCAGCACATCGCCAAATTTGCCGAGGAAAGCAAAGTTCAAATCCCTCCGAACTTTTATCTTCACTTCGACAAATACGTCAAAACTGTCCCGAAAGCAGACTTCGCTCCCGCCCTCGGACGGCAACTACAGGCAGCTGGCCTGCTGCTTGAAACCCTGATCCAATCCACCCCCTCGGAACTCAAAACCTTCGAGAGGACGGAGATCGAGGCGGACCCCGCCCCCACTCCCCCCGCAAAGGATCCGACCGCCGATAAGGGAAAAGAGAAATCAAAGGATAAAGATAAATCAAAAGCCGCCCCCCCTCCAAAGCCTCTGCTCACAGGGAACACGTTTAAGCTGGAGTTTATCACGAAACCTTCTGGACTTCGCCTTTTCCTCAACGCCCTCGCCAGCCAGAAAGAATATCTTCTAGTCACGCGCTCCATCTCAATCCAGAATGAGAAAGTTAAGGGGCCACCGAAAAAGCCTTTGGATACGGATGCACCTGCCTCCCCCGCCTCGCCAGCCGCCGTCGGCGCAGCGCCGTCCGGCACAACCGCTCCCGATGCCGGTCAATTCATCCTCGGTGACGAGAAAATCACAGTGTCCATGCGTGTGGAACTCGTGACTTTTAACGATTAGCGAGGGCTCATTGCACTCTACTCCATGAGCACTCTCCCCCTCAAAGGACACTGGTTCGGTCTTTCGGCAGCCTGCTTGGTTTCACTGGCGGGAGCCTACTTCGTCTACGACCAGCAAACGGACCTTCCCCAGAAACTTCAGAAGTTCGTGCCGCCTCCGGCAGCATCCAAAGCTATACCGGAAACGGATTTGTCACGAATGCATAATGCATCCAAGCTGATCACGTCTCCCGCCACTTGGGCGCTCGATTACGCCACGCCTCTCTTCGCTTCGGAGCATTATCTTCTCGAGGAAGGAAAGCCCAAGAAGCCCGCGGAGGGCTATCTCTATTACCATTCGAAAACAAGACAGCCGATCCCCAACTCTTGGTTTCTCGCGAATAAACTCAATCTCTATAACCCCCGCATTGCCACCGAGGACTCCGACGGAGACGGGTTCACCAACGAAGAAGAGTGGGCTGCAAAAACAGATCCCGTCGATCCCAAATCCCGCCCCCTGCTCGTCACCAAGCTTCTTTTCTCCACGCAAAAGGTCGCAAACAACCGAATTCGTTTCCTCCAGTATCTCGGATACAACCCGACAAAACCTGAGGGAACTCGCATTTTCATTCGTTGCGAGGATTCTCAAGGAACTCCCCAGCACGACCTCAAGGTCGGAGAGCCCATTCCTGGCACGGATCTCGTTCTTTCGAAATTTGAGTACCGCACCAAGCGGATCTCAGGCGCTCCGTTCGATGCATCCATCGCGATATTCACCCAGAAATCCACAGGACGGACCGAGAAAGCCGAGATTCACGAAATGGCCAACTTCACCGACACCACGATTTTTCTGAAACTGACCCACGCCCAGATCAACCGCGAATTTTCTGCTAAGATTGGTGAAAAAATCGCTCTTGAGGAGGAGTCCTACGAGCTTGTAGAAGCCTCCGCGACTTCCGCCACCCTACGCTCCCCAGCAGGAAAGGATTTTCTGATCACCGCCGCCCAACCCTAAATTCTTCTCCGTTTCTTCCGGTTGCCTTGCCCTTCTCACTTTATTCCAATCCAGTCATTCCGCTCCGCGCTCCCCCTCTGAGCGCAGCTCCGAATCCTGACCAGATTACCTCCTCGCGACATCCCGCTGTCCATCTTCCCTCCAGCACTCCCCCAGCAACATGAACTACGATCTCCCTGAAGCCACCTCCCGAATCAGTACCCGGGTCTGCCTGCTTGCCGCGCTCACCTTGGCTCCCGCATCCGTTTTTGCGGCGGAAGCGGCGAAGGGTAAGCCGGCCGGATCGCAACCCGGAGCTCCAGCGTCAGTGGTCGAGGCAGCCCAGAAGGAAATCGAGCGACGCCAACTGCAAGTCAAACAAGTTCAGACCGACCTCTCAGCAGCGCGGCAAGCAATGAAATTACGGGACTTTGAACGCGCTCTGGCGTCCTACACGCAGGCCCTAGACGCACTTCCGGAGTCACAAAACACGAGCGCCCTGAAGGCGGAGGCGGTCGCCGGGTTCCGCGACGCAAGCATCGAGCTCGCGAAAGTCCGAATTCAGGAGGGACGCTATCCTATCGCGGAGAAACTGCTGAACGAGCTTCTTGCGAAAGAGCCCACCTGTCAGGCCGCCCTTCGCATCAAGTCGCAGCTATCCATTCCCGGCTACTACAACAAAACCATCACCCCGCTGTTCCGTGCCGATATCGAGATGGTGAAGCAGTACCTGCTCGATGGAGAAGGTTTCTACGAAACGGGGCGCTATGAAATGGCCCTCAAGCGGGCTGATCAGGTTCTCGCCAAAGATCCAACCAACATCGCGGCCCGCAAACTCCAAGAGAAGACCAACCTTGCGATGTCCCAGTACGGTCACGAGGCCTACAATGAGGCGCGTGCGCGCGCGCTGGCGAAGGTCGACCGCAGTTGGGCGAGCCCAGTTCGCCGCTTTGCCGCAGTCTCAAGTAGCGCCCCCATTGCAAAGACGCCCGAGAGCAGTGAATCGGAAAAGGTGCGCAAAAAACTGAACGACATCGTCATTCCCGAAATCGCGTTCCCCGACACACCGATCAAAAGAGTGGCCGAAAGTCTCTCCCGTCTCTCTCAGGAGAACGATAAGAGCACCGACCTCAAGAAGGGCGTCGTGATTTTGGTGGACCTGAGCGATGCCCCATCCTCTTCCAAATCCGGGAGCCCGAGCATCAACGATCTCTCTGCCCCGTCCGCAGACGGCGGCTATCCCATCAACCTTCCCAAGTTGGTGAGCTACAAACTGATTGATGTCCTCAATGCGATCACTTCCACCAATAACCTGAAGATCGCTGTTCAGGGTACCTTCGTCAAAATCGTCTCAGCGACAGCCCAGACGGAACGCATTGAAACACGGCAGTGGAATGTGCCCCCTTCGCTCTTTGCCGGCCCTCCTAAGGTGAATGCCGAGGTCAGCTCGGTAGGGCTTGGCGGGGCTTTAGGAAAAGGCAGTGGCAGCAGCCCGACCCCCTCCACGAGTCGCGCTCGAATTGACCCGGTCGAATTTTTGAAGTCTCAAGGGGTGACCTTTGATATCAAAAACTCCACGGCCACCTACAATCTCAAGCAGCAACTCCTCACCGTGTGGAACACGCAGGACATGCTGGACAAGGTGGAGACCGTGGTGGGGAACGCCAATGAAGGTGCGGCGGCCCAAGTGGAGATCTCCGCGAAATTCGTCGAGTTCACGCAACAGAACCTTAAGGAACTCTCCTTCGACTGGCTCTTGGGACAGTCCAACATCCCAGGATCCTCTCGGATTTTCTCCGGCGGAGGAAACCGTGGCGGTCCGACCGACGCCAATGCGGTTCCCTATCCCTTCACCATTCCAGGCAACTCGGGGCTCCCGAATGCCGGTCAGCCCGTAGGGGTCAATCCGATCACCGCGGGGAATCGATCCGGAGGGAGGGCCATTGGGGCTAACGCAATCGACGCCCTCCTCGCAGGCGCCACGGGCACTGCTACCTCCGGACCAGCCGCCTTCGCGCTGGCTGGCGTCTTCACGGATCCGCAGTTCCAGCTCGTGATCCATGCTTTGGATCAAGCGAAAGCCGTGGATCTCCTTTCGAGTCCGAGCATCACCACGCGTAACGAGACGGAGGCAACCATCGAGTTAACCCGGGAGTTCCGTTACCCAACCGAATTCAGCCCGCCGCAAGTTCCGCAGACTGCCGGCGGGGGCGGCGGTGCTGCAAACGGTGCCGGCGGGGCAGGGGGTGGTGGGAACTCTCAGAGCATCCCGGTGACCCCGACGACTCCGACGGCTTTCGATACTCGGGGGGTGGGGGTAAAAATGGCGGTCACTCCGACCATTCAAGGAGACGGATACACGATCGATCTCAATCTCAAGCCCGAGGTCACCGAGTTTGAGGGTTTTGTCAACTACGGAAGCCCCATCAACTCGGTAACAATGGCTGGAACCCAAGCAGGGAACTTAGGCCCTATTACAATCACCCCCGTCAGAGTGCCCATCACGGACAACGTGATCAACCAGCCGATTTTCTCGGTACGCAAGATCAGCACGGTAGTTTCGATTCTCGATGGCGAAACCATCGCGCTTGGGGGACTCATCCGGGAAGACGTGCAAAAGGTGGAGGACAAGGTTCCGGTACTTGGAGACATCCCGCTGGTTGGAAGAATGTTCCGCTCAAAAGTGGACCAGCACATCAAGAAAAACCTGACGATTTTTGTCAGCGTGAAACTGATCGACGCCGCCGGCCAACCGGTAAACGCCAAGGATACGGTGGAGGAGAGTGCTCCCAGCACCCCCGTGCCGAGTCTGACTGAGCCATCCTCTCTCCCGCTTTTGGGTGGCGGTCGCTGAACGAATCGCCCCCCCCACGCGATCTCCGTGGCAGTTATCGGAATCACCGGCGGGATCGCCACGGGAAAGAGCACCTTTGCGACGGTGCTCTTTTCCTTTTTTCCAGAGGCACACCGCTTTTCAGCCGACGCGGAGGTTTCCCGTCTCACCGCGGAGGATGCTGAAGTCCGCCGCGAGATCCGCATCCTTTTTGGAGATTCCGTATTTCTGCCCGATGGTGAAATCAACCGCCGGATCGTGCGGGAGGGCATTTTCGGCAACGCCGAGCTCCGAAAACGCTTGGAAGCGATCCTCCACCCGCGCGTGCGAGAGGCGTGGGTTTCGCTCGCCCGCTCTTTTCGAAAAAGCGGACGTTGGCTCGTGGTGGAGATTCCCCTGCTCTATGAAACGCAGGGCGAACGGGAATGCGACACCGTCGCCGTGGTGGGATGCTCGGATGCAACCCAAAGGTTCCGCCTTCAAACACTGCGCGGCTACTCGGATGCTCTTTCAGAGCAAATCAGAGTTGCTCAAATGAGCGGCTCTGAGAAATGTTTACGATCCGACCATTTTATTTGGAATGACTGTTCCCTTTCCTGCCTCACCCGACAGGCCCGACTCTACTCCGTCTGGCTCCGAGATCGCTTCTGCTGAAACGCAAAGCGTAGCTTCTCCCAACGAGCCCGTGTCGGTTCCCGAGCAACTGTTTATCGAGGAGCTCCACGAGTTGACGTTTTTAGAGCTCTCGGAGCGCGCCGCAAGCCTTGGGGTGCGAGTGAATCCGGACAAATCCCGCCATCACTTGGTAGTGGACCTGTGCCGGAACTATCTGGAACGCGGCACGCGTGTCTTAGCCAATGGCATTTTGGACGTGAACGCCCAGGGCGGCGGATTCATCCGGTGGCCCCGCTACAATTTCCGTCCCCTGCCGCAAGACATCCAAGTTCCCCATTTCATGGAACGTTCCCTGCCGATGAAGCCGGGCGTCAGAATTCTTGCCTCGGTGCGTCCCCCGCGGGAGAGGGAACGTTTCATGGCGATTGAGGAGGTTCTCGAGATCGAGGGCATCCCTCTATCCCAGTGGCAAGATCCCACCGATTTTGACCGCCTGACCGCCATGCATCCCACCGAGCGGATCGTGCTGGAAAATCCCCGCAGCCGCTCCATTTCCGCAAGGGCGGTCGACTTGATCGCGCCCCTAGGGCGCGGACAACGCGGATTGATCGTGGCGCCTCCGCGTACCGGAAAAACCATTCTGCTGAAGGAGATCGCCCAAGCGATCATCGCCAGCAGCCCAGACACGGTGCTGATCGTGCTTTTGGTCGATGAGCGCCCCGAGGAGGTCACCGATTTCAAGCGTGCCATTCCCTGCGAAATCTACTCGTCCACCTTCGACGAGAATGCTCAACGACACACGCAGGTGGCTGAAATGGTGCTCGACCGCGCCAAGAGGCTCGTCGAACTCCGCAAACACGTCGTCATTCTTCTGGACTCCATCACCCGCCTGTCGCGCGGCTACAACAACCTACAGCCCGGCAAAGGCCGCATTATGTCGGGGGGCGTCGATACCAAAGCCTTAGTGAAGCCGAAAAAGTTTTTTGGAGCGGCTCGGAACACGGTTGAGGGGGGCAGCCTGACAATCCTCGCCACGGCCCTTGTGGAAACCCAAAGCCGAATGGACGACGTTATCTTTGAGGAGTTCAAGGGCACGGGCAATATGGAGCTGCGCCTCGATCGGGCACTTTCCGAGAAACGAGTTTTTCCGGCCATCAACATCCCGCAGTCGGGGACCCGACGGGACGAGCTGCTCTACCATCCACAGGAATTCGACCGCCTCAGCACCCTGCGCAGGCAACTCGCCGCCCTCCCGCCACTGGAGGCCACCGAGGCGCTGGCTCAGGCTCTGCGCAACACCTCCTCCAATTCGGAGTTTCTCCTCCGCGGATTCCGTCCATGAGGGACCCACTCCCCTCCCATCCCACCACCGGAGGACTCCCGCGCCCTCCTCTTCAACAGACCGCCGCACCGAAGCCGGTGTGGTGGCGGCGTCTCATCGCCCGCTTTTTCCCCTCGCTCCAAAAACAGCCTTCCGCCCCAACCAAACGCCCCCACGAGCCTCTCGGTCGCCGTTCTGCCCGGCAAGATTCCGTCCGAGGAAGCAGTCCGAACCGCAAAAGGAGTTCGCGCCCCGCCTCCAACGCCCCGCATCTTTCTCCGCCGGATGCCAATGGGCAGCATCCCGACTTTCCCTTGATCTCAACCAGCGAAACCCTCTCGAGCGAAGTCGCCGCTTTCGCTCCCCACACGCGAATCGCGCTGGATACCGAAGCGGACAGCCTGCATTGCTACTTTGACAAGCTCTGCCTCATCCAGATCAGTTTTCCTGGTAAAAACCTGCTGATTGATCCCCTCGCGGGGGTCTCGCTCGAACCGCTTTTCGGCGCTCTGGAAGGCAAGACCGTGGTCATCCATAGCGCAGACTACGATTTGCGCCTGCTGCGACGCTGCGGCTACGAGGGGCCCTCGGTGCTCTTCGACACGATGATTGCGGCGCGGCTGTGCGGGGCTACGGAATTCGGGCTGGCTGCGCTGTTATACCAGCATTTTGGGGTCACTCTGGCAAAGGCCTCGCAAAAGGCTAATTGGGCTTTGCGCCCCCTGCCTCGGGAAATGCTGGAGTATGCCGTCAATGACACGGTGAATCTGCTGGCCTTGGCCGAGATCCAAGAGGCACGCCTGCGGAGCCTCGGACGATGGGCCTGGTTTGAGCAGATGTGCGAGCGGCAGATCCGAACCGCCTCCATCTCGCGGGAGAAGGATCCCGAAACCCTCTGGAGAATCTCGGGCTACGCCGAGCTCTCGCCCCGCGCCACGGCCATTCTGCGCGCGCTCTGGCATTGGCGAGACCACGAAGCGCAGATTTCCGACCGCCCCGCATTCCACATCCTCAACAACGATTTGCTTCTCCAGTTTTCGGCCCGATTCGATCGGGGCGAGCCGGTCGATCCGAAGTATCTCCGAGGCAACCGAAGGGTTCGGTTCTTCGAGGCCGCGGAGTCCGCACTCGGGCTTCCCGCGGAAGCGTGGCCCAAAATGCTTCGCAAACCGCGACTGCGCACGACCCCCGAGCAGGAGAACCGGTTTCGGGAACTGCGAAAGCACCGGGACGCCGTGGCCGAAAAGTTGCAGCTGGACCCCACGCTGATCGCCCCGAAAGCCGTTCTGGAGCAACTTTCTCGGAACGAGGCTCAGGCTCGGGAGGCCCTGCTTCCCTGGCAACTGGAATGCCTTCCCCCGCTTTAGCCCCAAGGCTCCCACAGCTCGCTTGACTCGAGGCCGACGCGCCTAGAGCGGCTTGTCCTGCGCAAAGCGTTTCCTTTTGCCGTCTTGACGCACCGGGCACTCAGTCGTAGGATCACCGTTCGGTCAGTGCGCAAAAGTGGGTTCTAATGGAAGATCCCACTTTTTTTGTCTCTGGCTGCTCCGACGTTTATGAATAGCGAAATTCTAGCCGGACTCGACTTTTTCGAGCGCGACAAAGGGATCAAGCGCGAGGTGTTGCTTGAGGCCATCAATACTGCATTGCTGACAGCTGCCCGCAAGGCCGTGGGTCCGGCTCGTGAACTCCGTGTGGAAATCGATCCCAAATCGGGGGACATCAAGGCCATCGCCAAACTCCTCGTTGTGGAGCGCGTTGAGAACAAACACGACGAGGTGAGTCTGGCGGAGGCGCAGAAGCGGATCAAGGCGGATGCCCAGATCGGAGACGAACTCGATGTGCCGGTCACCCCCAAGGATTTTGGTCGGATCGCGGCTCAGACGGCCCGCCAAGCGATCATGCAACGCATTCGTCACGCGGAAAAGGAGATGATCTACGACGAATTCAAGGATCGGACGGGGGAAATCGTCAATGGGACCGTCCGCCGTTTCGAACGTTCCGACGTGATTGTGGATCTGGGCAAGTTCGAGGGGGTCATGCCCAACCGGGAACGGGTCACTACCGAGGAGTACGCGATCGGAGACCGGATTCGCGCATACGTGGTCGCGGTCGAAAACGGTGCCCGCGGCCCTGAGATCATTCTCTCTCGCAGCCATCCCAATTTCATCCGCCGCCTTTTCGAGACGGAGGTCGCTGAAATCGCCGACAAGACCGTCGAAATTAAGGGAATCGCGCGGGAGGCGGGACATCGCACCAAGATCGCAGTTTGGAGCGCTAACGAGAAAGTGGATCCCGTGGGAGCCTGCGTGGGAATGCGCGGGGCACGGGTGAAAAATATCGTCCGCGAACTGAACAACGAAAAGGTGGATATCATCCGCTGGTCGAGTGACAT
>JBEBAG010000225.1:0-19095 GCA_041159065.1 Verrucomicrobiota bacterium
GGGGGGGAGGGGCGGGGATGCGGGGCTCGCGGAGGCCCAGGATGGGGGGGGCACGAATAACGCCAATTTTTCGACTCCGCCGGATGGCATGGCGGGGCGGATGCAGATGTACCTCTTTACGGGGCCGAATCCGGATCGGGATGGGTCTTTGGATGCGGAGGTGGTGATTCACGAACTCACGCACGGGTTGAGCAATCGGTTGGTTGGGGGAGGGGTGGGCATCAGTGCGCTGCAGCCCGCGGGAATGGGGGAGGGGTGGTCGGATTTTTATGCGTTATGCCTGCTGAGCGAATCGGGCGATGACGTGAATGCGAACTACGCGGCGGGAGGGTATGTGACGGCGAACTACTACCGAGGCATCCGGCGGTATCCCTACACGACGAACCTCGCAAAGAATCCGCTGACCCTGAAACGGATTGACCCGACCCAGGGCGGTTCTTCGGAAGTCCACGACATGGGGGAGGTGTGGTGTGTGGCGCTTTGGGAGGTGCGTGCCAGTCTGATCACCAAGTACGGTTGGGCTGAGGGCAATCAGCGCATGCTCCAACTGGTGACCGACGGCATGAAGCTTTGCCCGGTCAACCCGACCTTCCTCCAGGCCCGAAATGCCATTCTGCAAGCCGACCTCGTCAGCCGCTCGGGTGCGGATCGGAGTCTGCTCTGGGCGGGCTTTGCCAAACGCGGGATGGGGGCGAGCGCGACGGTGCCCGCCAGCAACTCCGCCTCCGGGGTGATGGAGGCTTTTGACGTGCCGGTGCCTCCGGTGGTTTCGGTGACGGCGACGGCGCCGAATGCCCTCGAGTCAGGCGTTCCCGGGGTGTTTCAGTTCACGCGGACCGGATCCTTGGCGGGGTCTTTGACGGTGGGGTTTGTCCTTGGGGGCTCGGCCTCGAACGGGGTCGACTACCGGGCGATTGCCGTCCCTTCGAGCGTGGTGATCCCGGCCGGTTTGATGAGCGGGACCCTCGCGGTGGAGCCGCTTCAAGACGCGCAATTTGAGGGAGCCGAGACCGTGGTGCTGACCCTGAGTCCGAGCTTGGATTACACGGTGGGAGCGTCCGCTTCGGCGACGGTGACGATCGAGGACGACGACTATCCGCAGCCCACGATTTCGAGCCCGCTGTCGGCGAGCACGTTTGCCGGGGTGCCTTTTCAGTACCAGATTGTGGCTGCGAATAGTCCGGTGGTTCCCGGGGCGACGATTACGTACGGGGCGACCGGGCTTCCTGCGGGGTTGGTGGTGGACCCGGTTTCGGGGCTGATTTCCGGCACGGTCGTTTCTGCTTGGGAGGGGGTGGTGACTCTCCGGGCAACCAATCCGTATCGCACCGCCACGGCGTCGCTGGCGCTCTTGGTGAAGGCGCCGCCCTCGATTCGGACGCAGCCGCTGGGGGGAACGTGGCGGGAGAGCGATACGGTGGTTTTGAGCGTGGCGGCGGAGGGGAGTGGGCCATTGGCGTATCGGTGGAAACGGGGAGACCAGTGGATCACGGGCGGGACGCAGTCGACGCTGCGGGTGAATGCCCCGCTGAGCGCGGCGGTGGCCGGAGGCTACAGTGTGGAGGTGAGTAATGCGTACGGGACGGCGACGAGTGCAGTCGTCGAGGTGGGGGTGATTTTGGCCGCGCGAGTGGTGACGCCGCCGTCTGGGGTGCGGGTGGACGTGGGGCAGGCGTTCAGTTTGCAGGCGGTGGTGAGCGGCACGCCGCCCTTCACCTACCAGTGGATGAAAAATGGGGCGAATCTGAGCAACCAGACGCAGGCCACGCTGAGCGTGGGGGCGGCTCGTGCGGGAGATGCGGGACGATACCAGGTGTTGGTGATGAACGCGGCGGGGGGGATGTTGAGTTCGGGGGCGGACGTGCTGGTGAATGTCCCTCCGACGATTCTCAGCTCTCCGGCCAACACCAGCGTGAACTTGGGATCGGCGCTCCGTCTGAGTGTGGTGGCGGATGGGACGCCGCCGATGAGTTACCAGTGGAGGAAAGGCGGGCAGCCGATTACGGGGGGCACGCAGGCGACGTTGCTCGTTGGCTCGGTTCAGGAAGGGAGCGGCGGCTCCTATGATGTGGTCGTCACGAACCTCGCTGGAAGCGCGACCAGTGCGGCGAGCGTGGTGAGCGTGAACTTGCCTCCGCGGGTTGTGGTCCATCCTGAGAACCAGGGGGTGAATCCCGGAGGAGAACTGGTTTTGAGGGTGGTGGCGGAGGGCACCGGTGTGCTGAAGTATCGATGGTTGCGCGATGGGGTCGGAATCCTTGGAGCGGAGTCTGACACGTTGCGGCTTTCGGGTGTGGATGAGGGGTATGTGGGCGACTATTGGGTGCAGGTGAGCAACGCGGTGGGCACGGTGGATAGCCGTGCGGCGACGGTGACGCTGAATCGTCCCGTGCGGATCCTGAGTCAGCCGGGGGGGATGCAGCGGGAGGTGGGGCAGTCGGCGAGACTGGAGGTGGCGGCCGATGGAACTGGGCCGCTGCAGTACCGGTGGTTCCGGAATGGAACGGTTCTGGGGGGCACTGGGGCGGCGTTGAACTTTGAATCGCTGGGGAAGGGGGACGAGGGAGTGTACCAAGTGGAGGTGAGCAATGTGGTGGGGGCGCTCCGGAGTGCGGAGGCTTTTCTGAGGGTGGATGACTACGCGCGCATTCTCAGCCAACCCCTCGGGGTGGTGGGGAAGGTGGGCCGGGCGGTGGTGTTGAGCGTGGGGGCGGTGGGGAGCGGGACGCTGAGCTATCAGTGGTATCGGAATGGTGCGGAGCTTGCGGAGGGGCGCGGGGCGACGTTGCGGCTGGAGGGGTTGGAGAAGGGACAGGAGGGGGATTACGACGTGGTGGTCAGTAGCGGGGAGGCGAGCCAGCGGAGTGCAGCGGCGCGGGTGCAGGTGATCGGAATCGGGGAGGTGCAGGGGAACTATGGGGGGAGTTTGGAGCGGAATGCGGAGGGGGTTGCGGCGGGGGCGGGGCGGTACCCGGGGCGTCTGAGCGTTGCGTTGACTGGCCGCGGATTATTTTCCGGGATGCTGCAGTGGGAGGGCGGTCGGTATGTGGTGCGAGGTCAGATGGACGGGGAGATGGGCACGGTGAGCGAGATTGGAAGGGGGACCCGGGGCGCGTTACGGGTGCGGATGCAGGTGAACTGGGTGAATGGAGGCCCGGAGTTGAGCGCGGAGGTGGAGGAGGACGGGCTGGGGGCGGGAATGGAGGCGCGGGGACGGATGCGGATGGTGCGGGTGGATCCGGTCAATCTGCCGGTGACGGGAGCCACGCATTACACGGTGTTGCTGACCCCGGGGGCGGGAGGAGGGCTGCCCGAGGCGCCCGGATACGCGACGCTGGACGTGGGGCGGACGGGGGTGACGGTGTTGAGCGGTCGTCTTGGGGATGGGACGATGGTGACGGATTCCGGGGTCTTTGGCGCGGACCGGCGGGTGGCGGTGCAGATGCCGGTGAGGGCGGCGGCTTTTCCGTTCTCGGGTTACGTGGGTGGGGTGTTGGAGGTGAGTGGGCTGGGAGTGGGGGCGAACGTGGGCGGCGTCTTGGACTGGCGGCGTCCCGGCGGAGGCATGGGGTCGTTGGCGGCGGTGTATGCCGGGAGTCTTTCAGCGAGCGGAGGGGTGTACCGGAGCCCGGCGCTGAGCGGGGGGACGGATGCGTGGGTTGGGCGGAGCGGAAGCGCGCAGTGGAGGAGCGTGGCTGGAGGGGGGGATGTGGCGGCAGGGATGACGCTGTCCGGAAACTACGGGTTGGTGTTGAGCGGGACTGGTTCGGAGCAGGTGCGTCTTTTGCGAGTGGATCGGGTGAGCGGGGTGGTGCGGGGGATTTACCTGGAAGCGGGAGGTCGGGGAGTGAAGCGGATGGAGGGGGTGTTCCTGCAGGGCGAGGGACGCATGGGAGGATTCATCCTGGACCCGCTGGGGGCTTCCGGATCATGGAGCGCGCAGTTCGCTCCCGCTCCTTGAGGCGGGGCCCCGGGCGGGGCCTTGAGGCGGGATTTGCCGCCTCGGATCAGAGTGCCTGGAGGATGGCTGCGAAAACGTCGGTCGAAGCGATCTCGGGCGGGAGGGGGGCGGTTCCCGGGGCGATGAGCACGGGCCAGTCGAGGGGATCTTCCGGGACTCTGCCGTGGGAACCGCGAACCATGGACGGGTCGAGCGGGATCACCTCAAGGAGAGCCTTGAATCCCAGCTTCTTCTTCGCAAGGAAGGCTGCGATTCGGAGCGCGGGGAAGCGGAGCGCGGGGTCGAGGAAAAGTTCCGCGGGATCATACCCCGGCTTGCGGTGAATATCGACGCAGCGGGCGAAGTCTGGGGCCTTGGCATCGTCGAGCCACCAGGGGTAGCTGAACCAGCTTCGGTCATCCGAAACGGCGACCAGATCCCCACAGCGCGCATGCTGAAGACCGAGCGCGGCCTGTCCCCCCCCATCCAAAACCTGCGCGACGCCCGGGGTCGATTCCAGCACGCCGCGGACCCGGGGAAGGACCGCGGGATCCTGCACCACGATGTGCGCGACCTGATGATCCACCACCGCGAAGGCTCTGGAGGCCATGACGTCGAGCGTCTCCCTCCCCAACTCCTCCTTGATCTCCAGCCAGCCCTCGGCGCGGAAAATCCGGTTGAGCGGGACGGCCCGGTCCACGGCGGTAATGGCGTACTCGGAAACGATCAGGACCTCGACGCCGCGTGCCTCCAAAAAATCGGCCAGATCCCCGACCAAGGTATCGGCCTCCCTTCGAGCCCGGTCACTTTCGGGATGAACGGGGCCGAAGCGCTGGAGGTCGTAGTCCAGGTGGGGCAGGTAGACGAGGGTGAGGTCGGGGCGCTCCCATTCCTCGATCTTGCGGGTGGCGTCGGCGATCCACTGGGTGGAGGGGAGTCCAGCGCGGGGGCCCCAGAAAGAATGGAAGGGGAAGTCGCCGAGGGCGTTTTTCAAAGCGGGGCGAAGGGATTGGGGGGAGGACGCGATATCAAACACCTTGCCCCCGTTGGCCTGATAGATGGGGCGGGGGGTGACGGCGATGTCCGCCTTGGTGGCCATGTTGTACCACCAGAAAAGGTTGGCGACCTTGGATCCGGGCCGTCGCTCGTGCAGGACGTCCCACACTTTGGGGGCGGTCACAAGACGGTTGGATTGCTTCCAAAAATGCACCTCGCTGAGGCTCCGGTCGTACCAACCGTTCCCCACGATGCCGTGCTGGGTGGGGCGCACTCCCGTGAGGTAGTCGGACTGGGCGGTGCAGGTGACGGCGGGGAAGGCGGGACGCACCCGGGCGGCCGAGCCCCTGGCGGCCCGGGCGGCAATGCGGGGCATGATGCCGGACTGCAAATCCCTCGCACTGAGGCCGACGACATTGAGAACGGCGCGCCGGGTCATGGGAGGATTCGGGCGGGTGAGGGGTGGCACGGGACGTTTGGGAGGATGGGGAGGGGCATGGGCAGCGTGTTTAGCACAGATGGGCGCGCTTGGCAGTGTGCGGAGCAAAGCGACGCCCTGGGCAGGGAGAGTGGTCGGATTGTCTCATGAACCCCCCGTTTGTGGGGGCTGATGACGTCCAATAAGTTTCAGTTCCTGCGATTGTTCTTACCTGATGATTCCCTTTTTCATGCCCCGACTGGCGGTTGCCGCGATGGCGGTTTCTTTTCCGATGGTGCTTCCCTCCGTGGGGTTGGCTGCGGCGTCCTCGCCGAACACTCCCGGCGCGAACGCGCCCGGGCGGGAGATCCGGTTCAACCGGGACATCCGTCCGATTCTTTCGGACAACTGCTTTCACTGCCACGGGTTTGATCAGAAGTCCCGCAAGGGGGATCGGCGTCTGGATGTGCGGGAGGATGCGCTCAAGGAGAAGGAGGGGGTGCGTGCCGTGGTGCCCGGGGATCTTTCCGCAAGCGAGGTGCATCGCCGGATTCACTCCCAAGACGCGGACGAATTGATGCCTCCGGGCAAGGAGGGCAAGAAACTGACGGCGGAACAGAAGGCGCTGTTGGACGAGTGGATCAAGCAGGGCGCACCCTACGAGGAGCACTGGTCGTATGTGGCGCCGGTGAAGGCGGCCACCCAGGAGGGGGTGCACCCGGTGGACGAGCTGATTGGGCGGCGTCTCTCCAAGGTGGGGTTGAAACCGGCTCCCGAGGCGGATCGTCGGACCTTGGCGCGCCGGCTGGCCTTTGATTTGGTGGGACTGCCTCCGACCCCCGAGGAGGTGGAGGCCTTTGAGAAGGACAGCGCGCCGGGGGCCTACGAGCGGTTGGTGGACCGGTTGATGAGCTCGGTGCATTACGGGGAACGGATGGCTCTCCCGTGGCTGGATGTGGTGCGGTTTGCGGACACGATCGGTTACCACTCGGATAACCCGCGCAATGTCTGGCCCTACCGGGACTACGTGATTCGTGCGTTCAATTCGAACAAACCCTTCGACCAATTCACCCGCGAGCAGCTGGCGGGCGATCTGCTGCCGAACGCGACGGTGGAGCAGCGGGTGGGATCGGGTTTCAACCGGCTTCTGTTGTCCACGGAGGAAGGGGGCGCTCAGGCCAAGGACTATGAATCGCGGATGCTGACCGACCGGGTGCGGGCTCTGGGCACCGTGTGGCTGGGGCAGACCTTGGGGTGCGCGCAATGCCACGACCACAAATTCGACCCCGTATCCACCCGGGATTTTTACACCATCGGAGCGTTTTTTGCGGACATCAAGGAAGCCGCGATTGGGAGGCGAGAGGAAGGGATGCTGGTGCCTTCTCTGGAGGAGGAGGCACGTTTGAAGGAGCACGATAACCGGATTGCGGAGCTCAAAGCGAAGCTGCAAGCCGGTTCCCCGGAGCGGGACGCGGCGCAGGCCGAGTGGGAAAAGGCGTTGTTGAACGGTCCCTTGGACGTGGATTGGACTCCGATGGTTCCCACGAAAGTGACTGGGGCGAAGGGATCAAAATTCACGATAGGTGAGGATGGCGCGGTGCGCGTTGCGTACGAAAAGGTGCCGGAGAAAGACACCTACCAGATCACCTTGAAGACGCCGCCGGGCGGTGCGACCGGGTTTCGATTGGAGGTGTTCGCGGAGGACGGCTTGCCGGAAAAGGGTCCGGGGCTCGCGGCGGACGGGGGTTTTGTTTTGAACCATTTCGGGGTCAAACAGGGGGCGGCCGTGTTGAAGCTCAGCGAGGCGAGTGCCACGTATGAGGGGAAGGGGCAGCCCGCCAAGCAGGCTGCCAATGAGCGGCCCAATGACACGTCCGGATGGGGCATTCTTGGGAAGGCGGGGACGGACCAGGCGATTTATTTGGAGCTGGCCACGCCCCTCGAGGGGGAGAAGGAGATCACCGTCTCCCTTCGCCAGACGGCAGGGAAAAGCCAGCTGATCGGGAAGTTCCGCCTTCAGGCGACTCAGGTTCCCGCCCCGGTGCGCGCTCCCCATGTGCAGTATCCGGCACCCGTGCTCGCGGCTGCGAAGGCGGATCCTGCGAAGCGTTCCGAAGCGCAGAAGACGCTCTTGAGCACCCATTTCCGGGCGGTTTCTGCGAAGTTCGCGGCGGATCGTCGCGGGATTGCCGATGCGACCAAGGCGCGGGATGAGTACGAAAAGAGCCTGCCGCACTGCCTGGTTTCGGTGCATACGGATCAAAAGCGGACGGTGCGGATTCTGCCCCGAGGGGACTGGCAGAACGAGACGGGCGAAGTGGTGGAGCCGGCGGTACTGCACTTCTTGCCGCAGCCGAAGGCCGCAGGGGAGCGCCCCCTGAACCGGCTGGATCTTGCGGACTGGGTGGTCTCGCGCTCGAACCCACTCACGGCCCGGGTGTTCGTGAACCGTCTTTGGAAGCAATTCTTTGGCATTGGCTTGAGCAAGGTTCTGGATGACCTCGGAGCTCAGGGGGAGCCGCCCATCCACGCGGAGCTGCTCGATTGGCTCGCATGCGAATTCATGGACCGCGGGTGGGATGTGAAGCACATGGTCCGGTTGATGGTGACCAGTCACGCATACCGTCAGGTTTCGACCGGATCGCGGGAGTTGCTGGCGAAGGATCCCTACAACCGGGAACTCGCGCGTAAGAGTCGCTGGCGTTTGGATGCGGAACTTGTGCGTGACAATGCGCTCAGCGTATCGGGCTTGCTCGTGCCGGTGGTGGGGGGGGCCAGCGTGAAGCCCTACCAGCCGGAGGGATACTGGGAGAACCTCAACTTCCCCCAGCGCACGTACGAGAATGACAAAGGCCCCTCGCAGTATCGGCGTGGCATGTACACGTGGTGGCAGCGTTCCTATGTGCAGCCCAGCATGCTGGCTCTCGATGCCCCGACGCGCGAGGAATGTACCGCGGAGCGGACCCGCTCCAACATTCCGCAGCAGGCGCTTGTCCTTTTGAACGACCCCTCCTACGTGGAGGCCGCGCGCAGCCTCGCGTCGAGGATCCTGCGCGAGGGAGGCGGATCCGATGCGCAGCGGCTCCAGTGGGCCTTTGCGCGGGTGCTGCAAAGGGCTCCGCGCGCGGATGAAGCCGCGCAATTGTCCGCGCTCTTGGAAAAGCACCGGGGCCAGTTTGCATCGGATCCGGCCGCCGTGGACAAGCTGATGGGGGTGGGTTATGCCCCTCGACCCGAGAATCTTTCGGGATCCGATCTGGCGGCTTGGACCAGCGTCTGCCGGGTGCTTTTGAACCTGCACGAAACCATTACCCGCTCATAAACCCGCTCCTGATCATGAACGTTCGCGACGAACTCTTCCAATTTCAGCAACAGCAATCGACTCGCCGCGCCTTTTTGGGGCGAACCTCCGCGGGAGTGGGTGCCATGGCGCTGGCGTCTTTGATGCAGTCGCCGGGCATTTCGCTCGGTGCGGCCTCCAAGGATAAGTGGACCGGGGTGGTGAATCCCCTCCACTTTGCGCGCAAGGCGAAGCGGGTCATCTACCTCACGATGGCGGGCGGTCCTTCGCATCTGGAGACCTTCGACTACAAACCCAAGCTCGCCCAGATGCACGGGGAGCCGATGCCCGAGAGCATGACCAAGGGCAAGCAGATCGCGCAGCTGCAGGGGTCGGTGCTCAAGTGCTTCGGACCGCAGCACGAGTTTCAGCGGTTTGGCAAAAGTGGCGCGGAAATGTGCTCTCTCTTTTCGCAGCTTGGTTCCGTGGCGGACGAACTCTGCATTGTGCGATCCATGCGCACCGAGGCGATCAACCACGATCCCGCGCACATGTTCATGAACACGGGCTCCCAGATCGCCGGGCGGCCATCCATGGGCTCTTGGGTGACGTATGGATTGGGGAGCGACTCCACGGATCTTCCCGGGTTTGTGGTGCTGACCTCGTTGGGCAAGGGGGGGCAGAACCAGCCCATTGCCGCCAGGCAGTGGGCGTCGGGTTATTTGCCCAGCCGTTTTCAAGGCGTGCATCTGCGGGGGAAGGGCGACCCGGTGCTGTATCTGACCACGCCTCCCGGGGTGTCTGCCGCGCAGCAGCAGGACGTGGTGCAGTCGGTGAACCAGCTGAACCTGGCGCACGACGCCGTGGTTGAGGACCCCGAGATTGCGACGCGCATCGCGCAGTACGAGATGGCTTTCCTCATGCAGGCGAGCGTTCCGGAGCTCATGGATGTGGGTAAGGAGCCGCAGAGCATTTTGGAGCTGTACGGTTGCACTCCCGGGGACGGTTCCTTTGCCTCGAACTGCCTTTTGGCAAGGCGCCTGGCGGAACGCGGGGTGCGCTTTATCCAGCTCTACCACAAAGACTGGGATCACCATGGCGGCGTAAAGGAGGGGGTGGAGCTGAAGGCGAAGGAAATCGACCGCGCGTGCATGGCGCTCATCACGGACCTCAAACAGCGGGGCATGCTCGAGGAGACCCTGATCGTGTGGGCCGGCGAGTTTGGGCGCACCCCGATGAGCCAGGGGGGCAGCGGTCGGGATCACCACAACCACGGGTTCAGCGTGTGGCTGGCCGGAGGCGGGATCAAAGGCGGAATCTCCTACGGGGCCACGGACGAGTTGGGGTACGCCGCGGTGGAGAACCCCGTCGAGGTGCACGACCTGCACGCCACCATGCTTTACCTGCTTGGGGTGGACCACCTGCGCTTGACCACCCGCTTCCAAGGGCGCGACTTCCGCCTCACGGACGTGCATGGGAAGCTGATCAAGCCGATCCTCGCGTAGGACGAACGGTCGAATCGACTCGGGATTCGGCGGCGGTCGAGTTTTGCCCCTCGCCCGCCATCCCACGGGGCGTAGCCTGAGTGGATGCGATTCATGAAATCGAAATCCATGATCTTCTTGGTTCGGTGGGGGCTGAGGCGGAACGTGCTGAACAGCCTTGCCCTATCGGTCGCCCTTCTCTTGCAGGGTGGCCTCACGTCGAATGCGGCGGAGGAGCGCGATTTGGTTCTCGTGGCGGGGCAGTCGAACGCGGTGGGCTTTGACGCCTACGCGGAGCAACTTCCGGCGGACCCTTCCGATACCCGGGTGATGTTTTGGTGGCGCGCGGGTGATCCGCCGCCGGATGAACACGATTCTACCAGTGCGCGCCAGTGGACGCATCTGCAGGTGCAGCCCAAAGGGAATCCCATTCCGAGGACTGCCCCTTCGGAGCAGGCTCCCGCGGAAGGGCTGAAACGGCAGTATGGAAATTTTAAAAGCAAGGACGGCGGTTTTGGACCGGAGATGGGATTTGCGCGGGAATGGAGTGGGCGTCAGGGCAGGGCATTGGCGATTGTGAAGGCCGCCTTCAGCGGAACGGGAATGAGCACCGACTGGAACAGCGCGGATCCCGGTCCGGCGGGAGCCTGTTATCGCGCTTTGGTTTCGGAGGCACGGGAGGCGATTGCGGAGGCCTCGAAAAAGGGGGTGCGGTTGCGCCCGCGGGCGCTTCTTTGGGTGCAGGGGGAGAATTACGCAAAACGCATTCACGCTCCCGACTACGAGAGGCTCTTGGGGGCGATGCTCGGGAAGCTGCGCGAGGAATTGGGCGCTCCTGAGATGCCCGCGTTTCTGGCGGTCAACACGCATTTTGGGAACGACAAGAACCCCTTCGTTGCGAGGGTGGTGGAGGCGCAGAAAGCGCTCGCTGCGAATCCCTCGAACCGCGCCGTGTACGTCGATACCGACGGGGCGCAGACGTTGCTTCCTACGCAGACGCACTTTACGGCCGAGGGCACCCTTGAAGTCGGCAGGCGCTTTGCGAAGGCCCTCGGCGAATGGGAGAAGCTTCATCCCCAGCCGTAGGGCCGGGCGGAGGCCAGGGGCGCCTGCCTCTCACCGGTAGAGGGAGCTTTTTCGGTACTGGAGGGGGCTGATGCCGTGTGCCTTTTGGAAGGCGCGCGTGAAGTGGCTCTGGTCGTAGAAACCGCATTCGAGTGCGATGCTGCCCAGGGGCGCCTCGGTATTCTTGAGGCGCCACCGGGCCATGAGCAGCCGGACGTTCAGCAGGTAGGCGGAGGGGGTGGTTCCAAAGCAGCGCTGAAACTCGCGTTGCATCTGGCTGAGCGAAAGGTGGCAGCATTGGGCGAGCGACTCCATGCTCAGGGCGGTTCCGTAATGGGTGAGCACGTGATTGAGCGCCGGGGTAAGACGGTCGTAGGGACCGCGATCCTCGGCGCCCGCCGCAGAATGATGGGCGCGCATGACCCCGGCGATTCCGGCGATGGCGCCCCGCTTGTCGCGAAGCGGAAACTTGCTGGAGAGAAACCAGCACGGCTCCCCGGAGGTGCGGTACACGAGCCAGATCCTGTCCCGTAGCGGGGTGCCCGAGCGCATCACGGCGCGGTCCTCCTCGACGTACTGCGCCGCGAGCGCCGGAGGATGAAAATCGGCGTCCCTCATCCCGATCATTTGCTCCGGAGAACAGCCGTGGAGCGCCGCGCACGCGGCATTCACGCGCATGAAGCGGTGCTCCAGATTTTTAGAGAAGAAGTAGACCTCGGGCAGGACGTCGAGGAGATCGAGCCACTGTGCGGGATCGCTCACGCTGCGCCACCAAGCATGCATGCGGCTTAAATACAAAAAGAGGCGCGGGGTGTGCAATCCAAGGGCGGCGCCGTCTGCGAGACTCGCAACCGGTCAGTCTTCTCCCCCTTTCCTATGTTGGATTTTCTCTCCGAACATTCCGGTGGCCTGTGCGGGCCAAGCCATCTCAAGCGACGTGAGTTTTTACAGGTCGGCGTGCTCTCCGCCCTGGGCCTGTCCCTGCCGCAGATGATGGAGGCCAAGAGCAAGGGGGCCGTCCGTCCGGGATATGAGGATCGGGCCTGCATTTTGATTTTCAATCTGGGCGGTCCGAGCCAGCTGGACTTGTGGGATATGAAGCCGGACGCGCCCGCCGAGGTGCGGGGACCCTTCCGGCCGATCGCAACCAAGTCTCCGGAGATCCAGATTTCCGAGGTGCTGCCGATGCACGCGAAGATTGCGGACCAGTTCTCCTTGGTGCGCTCCTGCCATCACGACGGGGCGGCAGTACACGACGCGGGATGGCAGATCATGCAGACGGGACGACGCTTTACCGGCGGAGTCCAGACGCCGCACATGGGCTCGGTGGCGGGTTATCTTCTTGGCAAAAGGGGGGATCTGCCGCCGTTTGTCGTGCTTCCGGAGTTGATGGGCCGTGGGGGAGGGAACCTTCCCAACGGGCAGGCGGGCGGTTTCCTCGGCAAGGCGCATGATCCGTTTGCGCTGATGGCGGATCCGTCCAAACCCAATTTCAAGGTGCCTGACCTTCTGCCGCCGGACCAGGTGGGGGCGGTGCGGATGGAGCGGCGTCAGCGGATGCGGGAAGTCGTGGAGAAGGCGTTGTCTCAGTTCGAAGAAAGCGAAGATGCGAGGCTGATGGACGAGCATTTCCATTCGGCATTCCGCCTGATGAGCAGTGAGCAGGCACGCCGAGCGTTTGATCTCTCGCAGGAACCCGATTCGGTGCGGGACCGATACGGGAGGAACCGGTTCGGGCAATGCTGTTTGCTTGCGCGGCGCTTGATCGAGAACGGGGTGCGTTTTGTCACATTGAACACGTTTTTGACCGTCTTTGGCGAGACGACGTGGGATATCCACGGATCGAAGCCGTTCACCTCCATCGACGGAATGAAGAATGTGGTCTGCCCGATGTATGATCAGGCCTACTCGGCCCTCATCGAGGACCTGGCGCAGCGCGGGATGCTTGCGAACACGATGGTGGCGGCGCTCAGCGAGTTCGGGAGGACGCCCAAGGTGAATCCCGCCGGGGGCCGCGACCACTGGCCGGGCTGTTTCACCGTCTCGTTTGCGGGGGGAGGGGTCAAGGGAGGCCGCGTGATCGGAAAAAGTGATCCGATCGGAGGATTCCCTGCGGAGCGTCCGGTGGTTCCCGGCGACCTCGTGGCCACGGTGTTTCAGAGTCTGGGCCTCGAGCACGAGAGTCACCTGGTCGGGCCCGGTGGGCGTCCCTATCCGCTGGTGGACTTTGGATGTCAGCCCATTCGTGAACTTTTCATCTGAAAGGATGCGCATGAACGGATTTTTGCGTGCGGTGTCTCTCGGGTTGGCGTGGTGGCTCGGCGCGGTCCCGGTTCGGGCGGCGGAACCTCGCGAGGAACTCCGCGTGGTTCCGGATCGGTTGGAGTTGCGCGAACGCGGACCCGGTTCGCGGGTCACGGCGCTGCGGTTTTCCGGAGGGATCTGTGTGGGAATGGCGGAGGGAGTCCGATTCGAGTCGAGTGATCCGCGGGTGCTCGAGGTGGGGCCTGACGGTGAGCTGAGGTCTCGGAGCCCCGGGGAATGCCGCGTCCGTGCATATTGGAACCAGGAGAGCGCGGAGACGGTGGTGCGGGTCTTGGATACGGAATCCGATGCGGGCTGGAGCTTTGTGCGACACGTGCTTCCGGTGCTGAGCAAGGCCAACTGCAACGGGGGCGGGTGTCACGGCGCGGTTGCCGGAAAGGGCGGGTTCCGCCTGAGCCTGAGCGGATACGACCCGGCGGCGGACCATCTCAGCATCACGCGCGAGGCTTTGGGACGGAGGATTGAGTGTGGCGACCCGCTGCGCAGTCTGCTCCTCACCAAGCCGACTGCCGCCGCACCGCACAAGGGGGGGCGGCGTTTGGATACGGGCTCGCGGGATTATCGGCTGTTGGCGGAGTGGATCGCGGGCGGTGCGGAGGGGCCACGGGCGGGGGAAGCTGCCTTGGAGCGGATCGAGGTGATCCCCTCCCGGTGGCGGCTTCCCAAGGGAGGCCGGGCCCGTCTGCTCGTGCAGGCCCACTATGCCGATGGAAGGGTGGAGGATGTCACCCGCTGGGCGAAGTTTGCATCCACGGACGAGTCGCTCTTGCGGCTCTCGGACTCGGTCGGCGGGGTGGAGGTCGTGGGATACGGCGAGGGGGCGGTGACGGCGTGGTTTTCGAGTCGGATCGTGATGAGTCGGGTGCAGTCTCCATTTCCTGCGGCCGCGGCGGTGGCGGGGGACGGGCCGTCCAAGACGCCATGGCGTGCGGGAAATCCGGTGGACGAAAGTGTGCGTGCCCAGCTGAAGGATCTGCGTTTGGAAGCCTCACCCCTCTGCGACGACGCGACTTTTTTGCGCAGGATCCACCTGGATCTCACGGGGCTGCCTCCCACGGCGGAGCAGGTGCGGGCTTTTCTACAGGATCCCGTCGCGGGCAAACGGGATGCGGTGATCGATCGTCTGCTTGGGAGCAGCGAGTACACTGATTACTGGGCGTACCGCTGGTCGGATGTGTTTTTGGTGAACAGCGCCTATCTGCGTCCCGAGGCGGTGAAGCGCTATTACCAGTGGCTGCGCGGCGAGGTGGAGAGGAACACCCCCTGGGATCAACTGGTGCGCAATGTTCTGACCTCGCGGGGCGGAAGCCTTGAGGAGGGCGCGACGAATTTTTTCGCGGTGCATCAGGAGCCGGAGTCGATGGCGGAGAATGTGAGTCAGGCGTTCATGGGCCTGTCGATCAACTGCGCGAAGTGCCACAACCATCCGCTGGAGAAGTGGACGAACGACCAGTACTACGCCTTTGCCAATCTGTTTGCGCGGGTGCGTGCGAAGGGATGGGGCGGCGATGTGCGTTCCGGGGACGGCAAGCGGACGCTCTACAATGCGCCGATGGGGGAGGTGTTGCAGCCCCGCACGGGGCGAGTGCTTCCGGCCGCCCCTTTGGATGGTGCGCCCGTGGCTCCTGAGGAGACGCGTGACCGGCGTGAAATCCTCGCGGACTGGATGACGGCTCCGAGCAATCCGTATTTTACGCGGACGATTGCGAACCGGATCTGGGCGGCGTTTTTTGGGGTGGGCGTGGTGAATGCGGTGGATGATTTGCGGTTGTCGAATCCTGCGACGAACGAGGCGCTGATGGAGGCGCTGTGCGCACATCTGGTGAAGCATCGGTATGACCTGAAAGATTTGATGCGGATGATTGTGCAGAGCGCGACGTATCAGCGCTCGAGCGAGGTGCTGCCGGCGAACCGCGCGGATGGGCGCTATTTTTCGCGCTACTATCCACGGCGCCTGATGGCGGAGGTCTTGTGCGATGCGATCGGCGCGGCGACGGGAGTGCCCGAGGAGTTTAGCCAGGTGCAACTCGAGGACGGCGAGTTACGGAAGACCGAATTCTATCCGAAGGGAACGCGAGCCCTGCAGTTGTACGATTCCGCAGTGCGCTCGTATTTTCTCAGGACCTTCGGGCGGAATGCGCGGGCGATCACGTGTGACTGTGAACGTTCGAACCAACCGAGCGTGGTGCAGGCGCTACATCTTTCGAATGGGAGCACGTTGAATGGAAAGCTGGGTGCGAAGGAGGGAGCCGTCAGCGCCTTGATGGAGTCGGGACAGGACTGGTCCCGGATGGTGGAGTCCGTTTTCCTCAGGTGTTTGAGCCGGCTGCCCACAGACGCGGAGCGCGCCTCGTATGAGGCGCTTTTCAAGGAGGTGCCTGAGCCGGAGCGTCGATCGGCTTTGGAGGATCTTTTCTGGGCGCTGCTCACAAGTCGGGAGTTTCTTTTTCAACATTAGCCCCGGGGGATTGATCGCGATGCGTGATTCAAAACGTTTTTGGCTTTGGGTTCTGAGTTTTTCAATGGTCGCCGGGGGATGGAGCCCGGGGGCGGGATCGGGCAAGGTTCCGGATTTCCACGCGGACGTGGCTCCGATTTTGCGGGATTACTGCGCCGCATGTCACAGCGGAGGGGAGCGGGAGGGGGATCTGAATGTGGAGACCTATGAGGCCCTGAGGAAGGGAGGCGAACATGGGAGCGTGCTTCCGAAATCCGACGGGGGAGAGGGACTCCTGTCCGGAGTCCTGCACGGGAGGAAGCCCGCAATGCCCCCTAAAAAGGAGGCTCAGCCGACTCCGGAAGAGCTGGCGGTGCTGGATGCGTGGCTGAAAGCCGGGGCTCCCGGACCCCGGGGAGCTGACGTATCGATTCTCTCGCTTGTGACGGTTCCGGAGATGCCGCTGAAGGTGGCTCCGTCGACGGGGGTGAGTGCGGCGGCGGTTTCTGTGGAGGGAGGACTCGAGGCGCTGGGAGGGTACCGGTGGGTGGAGGTTCGGGATGGACGGACGCACGCCGTGGTGAGGCGGTTTGAGGGGGTGCCGGGGAAGGTGAACGGCCTGGCATTTAGCCCGGACGGGACGCGTTTGGTGGCGGCGAGCGGGGTGGGCGGGGTGAGCGGGGTGGTGCTGTGCTGGGATCTGCGTGACGCGGGCGGAGAGCGGGCCCGGATTTTGGAGGGAGGGCATCGGGATGCCGTGCAGTGCGTGCGTTGGTCGCCGGACGGGAAGATCGTGGCGTCGGGGGGATATGACTCTCGGGTGGTGCTGTGGGATGCGGCGAGCGGGAATAAGATTCGGACACTGCAAGGGCATCACGGGGCGGTGTTCGATGTGGCGTTTCGTAAGGATGGAACGCTGCTGGCGAGTGCCAGCGCGGATCAGACGGTGAAGGTATGGCGGGTGCGGGATGGGGCGCGGTTGGATACGCTCAAGGATGCGCAGGGCGAGGTGTTGGCGGTGGCGTTCACGCCGAAGGGAGACGGGGTGGTAGCGAGTGGGGCGGATCGGAGGGTTCGTTCGTGGCGGCTACGGAGTGTGGAGGCGCCGGCGATCAACCCGGTGTGGGAGTCGCGGTATGCGCACGAGGCGTCGGTGGTGGGGCTGTGTTTCCTGCCGGAGGGGGACCGTCTGGTGACGACGGCGTTGGACCGGACGATGAAGGTGTGGAGTTTTCCGGGATTGGAACTGCTGAGGACGCTGCCTGTGCAGTCGGAGGTGGTGAGTGGGATGGTGGCATGCGGAGCGGACTCCCAATGGTTCGTGGCCCGGATGGACGGGAGTAGTGAGCGGATCACGCTGGAGGGAGTGGGAGCGGTGCATGGGCGCGAGGAGGGTTTCGTGGAGGAGGAGGAGGGAGGGGCGAGTTTGGTGGCTGCGGCGGTGGCTGCGGAGGTGGAGGAGCAGGAGCCGAATGATTCGCGGGAGAAGGCGCAGGCCGTGAGTTTGCCCTGTGTGGTCACGGGCAAGGTGGAGCGTCCGGGGGATGCAGATGTGTACCGGTTCGAGGCGCGCAAGGGGGAGCGCTGGGTGTTTGAAGTGGTGGCTGAGCGGCGGGGGTCGCCGCTGGACTCGCGTCTGGAGATTCGGGAGGAGTCCGGGCAGCGCGTGGAGCGGGTGGTGCTGCAGGCGATGCATAGTTCCTGGTTGTCCTTCCGGGGAAAGGACTCCTCCACTGCAGATGATTTCCGGATCCAACATTCTTCGGAAATGGCCCTGAACGAGTACCTCTACTGCAACGGGGAGGTGGTGAGGTTGTGGAGGTATCCGCAGGGGCCGGATTCCGGTTTTGTGGTGTACCCTGGGGAAGGCAAACGGCAGGCGTTTTTTGACACGACGCCCTTGGCGCATCCGATGGGGGAAAATGTGTATGCGGTGCGGGCGCTGCCGGCCGGGGCGCAGCCACCCTCCAACGGGCTGCCCGTGTTCAGACTATACTATGAAAACGACGATGACGCCGCGCGGGTTGCGGGACACGACTCGGTCCTGCATTTTCGCGCGCCGAGGGATGGGGTGTACTTCCTGCGGCTTTGCGACACGCGGGACTTTGGAGGGGATAAATACCATTACCGGCTGGTGTGCCGGAGATCGGCTCCGGACTTCGAGGTGAGGCTTGCGGAAACCAAGGTTGCGCTTGCTCCGGGGGCGGTGCGGGAGTTCCGGGTGCAGGCCGTGCGCAAGGATGGGTTTGAAGGGGAGATCCGTGTGGGTGTGGAGGGGCTTCCGCAAGGGGTGGAGTTGCTTGCGCCGGCGGTGATCGAGGCGGGGCAGACATTTGCCTTCGGGATGTTGCGGGCGAGTTCCGAGGTGGCGGTGAGCGGAACAGGCACGTTGCAAGGCGGAAAGCTGGTTGGTTCCGCGAGCGTCGGAACGACTCGAAGGGAGCACGAGGCAAAAGGATTCGAGGCGATTCAAATCGTGCCCCGACCGAAGGTGGAGGTGGAAGTGGTGGGAGCGACCTCCTCGGGGAGTGGGGAAGTGCCTGAGCTCACCATTCATCCCGGCGAAACGATCTCGGCGCGGCTTCGGATTCAGCGCGGGGATTTCAAGGGCAGTGTGTCGTTCGGGAAAGCGGGCATCAACCTGCCGCACGGGGTGTACTTGGACAACGTCGGCCTGAATGGCCTTTTGATTGCCGAGGGGGAAACGGAGCGGGAGTTTTTCCTCACCGCGATTGCCGGGGTTCCCGAGACCGACCGGTTGTTTTCCTTCCGCATGGAGGGCGGCGGATCCTCGCCCGTAATCCTGCTTCGGGTTCGCACCGAGAAGCGCGTGGCGGGAAACTAGGCGCAGTCCCGGATGCGCTGGATGGCGGCGGAGTAAGCGGGTTCGAGGGAGGCGAGGCAGTCGACGTTGAGTCCGAGCTCGCGGAGCAGTCCGTCCTCGAGGGAGTAGACGAGTCCGTGGACGGTGAGGTCCTGTCCATGGAGCCAGGCATCCTGCACGATGGTGGATTCGCATACATGCAGGACCTGTTCGATGACGTTGAGTTCCGAGAGGTGGTGCGCTTGGGACTCCTCGGAGGAGAAACGTTCGAGGAGTTGCGCGTGCTTCTGGCGGACGTCCTGCACATGGCGCAACCAGTTGTCGAT
>JBEBAG010000226.1:0-4748 GCA_041159065.1 Verrucomicrobiota bacterium
CACTCCCTCGAACGCCAGACCCAAGAGGGACGAGTCCCGCTCCGGCGCCTCAACCGCACGCAGATCGAAGACACCCTGAGGGACCTGCTCTCGCTCCCCGCTCTCGAAGTCAAAGAGCTTCTTCCCGAGGAATCCCTCGTCGCCGGATTCGACAACCTCAGCAACGCCCAGAGCATTTCCGGCACCCACCTGGTCCGCTACCAACAGGCCATCGACAAGGCGCTTACCGCCGCCCTTCCCCGTCGAGGCTTCGCCCCCGTCCAAATCAACCTCACGGGACGCCAGATTTTTGAAAGCCCGGGGAAAACCCAACACTTCACCACGTGGAAATGCTGGCTCAAAGACGACGCCCTCGTGATCCCTTCCAAACTCTGGCGGCCCTACACCACCATCGCGAGCCCGCCAGCCCCGGTGGACGGACGCTACCGGTTCCGCGTGACGGGTCGCGGGCATCAGACCGAGGGCCGGACGCTGCCCATCACCTTCAACCACCTATTCTCCCCCCAACTGGCCTACGGCAGGGATCTGGCGTGGCGGGATCTTCCTGCGGAGGGATCCGGCGTCGCGGAAGCGGTGCTGGAGCTGCAACAGGGACAGGTCGTCGACATCCTCGGCTGGACCCTCGCAGAGCGCGATGTCGTCCGCCGCAAAGTCCAGGACGCACCCCCGGAGTCCTGGCCCGGATCGAGTTTCGTGCTGGAACGATTGGAGGTCGAGGGCCCCCTCGACACCTGGCCGCCCCAAAGCTACCGGACCCTGTTCGGAGAACTGCCCCTCCAAACACAAGCCGAGCGCCTGGCCACAACCCAACCCGGACGAATCCTCAAACCGCGCGAAAAACGCGGGCCGGAGGACTGGGAAAAAGATCCGCTTTCGCCCACTCCGGCCGCTCCCCTCGCAGACGCCGAGCGCCTGCTGCGTGCCTTCCTGCCCAGGGCATTCCGCAGGCCGGTGTCCGAGGAAATGCTGCGTCACTACGTGGGCGTGGCCGCGCGACAGCTCAAGGAGGGCATCGCCTTCGACGAGGCGATGCTGGAGACCTACAAGTCGGCGCTGTGTTCGCCGGGCTTCCTCTTCTTCCACGAGAAACCCGGCCCCCTTGACAGCTACGCGCTCGCATCGCGGCTCTCCTATTTTCTCTGGAACTCCCTGCCCGACGAACGCCTCCTGCAACTGGCGGCGGAGGGCAAGCTGACCCAATCCGAGACGCTTCGAACCGAGGTGGAACGCATGCTCAACGACGCCAAGTCCCAGCGTTTCACGCACCGCTTCGCCGCGCAATGGCTCGACCTTCAAAAAATCGACGCGACCACGCCGGACATGAAACTCTACCCGGAATTCGACCGCATTTTGATGGAGTCCAGCCTCCAGGAAACGCGGCTCTTTTTTGAAGAGATTCTCCGGAACAACCGGAGCGTTCTGGAGTTCGTGCACTCCGACTGGACGTTCCTAAACCGACGCCTGGCCCAGCATTACGGAATTTCTCTGGAAAAACCCCTCGGGTACGAACTGGAAAAGGTCGCCCTGCCCGCCGGCAGCCACCGGGGCGGCGTGATCACCCATGCGAGCGTCCTCAAGGTCACCGCCAACGGCGCCACCACCTCCCCCATCCTTCGCGGCAAGTGGATCTGCGAGCGGATTCTCGGAATCGAACCGCCCCCGCCGCCCAAGGACGTGCCGGCCGTCGAGCCCGACACGCGGGGCGCCACCACCATCCGACAGCAACTGGCCAAACACCGCAGCACCGAGGCCTGCAACGGATGCCACGCCCTGATCGATCCGCCCGGCTTCGCGCTCGAGAGCTATGACGTGATCGGCGGATGGCGCGAGTTTTACCGCGCCTCCCAGCCCACCGGCAAAACCGCCGTTCTGGCCCACTACGACAACCGCCGGGTCCACCGCGGACCCGACGTGGAGATCGGGGACCGTCTCCCCGACGGCAGACCCTTCTCCGATATCGAGGAATACAAGAAGCTCATCCTTCAGGACCCGGATGCGATCACACGCAGCCTGGTTCGGAGGGTGCTGATGTTTGCAACGGGTGGCGAGGTGCAGTTCGCTGACCGGCAGGTCATCGAGGCGATGGTCGCCCGGCTGCGAGAGAAAAACCACGGATTACGCAGTCTCATCCACGAGGTCGTTCAAAGCCGCCCCTTCCGGAACAAGTAAACCCCACGCGCTCCCTCCCATGATCCCATCCGCCTCCCGACCCATTCTCAGTCGCCGCGCCTTCCTGCGCAGCGGTGCCGTCAGCATCGCCCTGCCGCTCCTCAACGCCATGCTGCCCAGAGGACTACGCGCGGAGGCCGCCGCCGCGGCCCTCGCACCCAAACGCCTCCTCCTCGTGGCTCGCAACCTGGGACTGCACGCCCCCTTCTTTTTCCCGGAAAAGACCGGACCGAACTACGAGCCCTCACGCTACCTGCGCCTGCTGGAGGAACACCGCGGCTCGTTCACGGTGTTTTCAGGGATGTCCCACCTCGGCTACGGCTCCCACCACTGCGAAAAAGGACTCTTCACCGGAGTCGAATGGGAACGGATTCGCAACCCCCAGGCGGACGTGCGCAACAGCATCTCGCTCGACCAATTTGCAGCGCCCCTCCTCGGAAGCTCCACCCGCTTTCCCAACCTCGTCCTGGGCTCCTCCGAAAACATGCTCTCCTGGACCGCCAAAGGCGTGCCGGTCCCCCCCCAGCAACCGCAGGAAACCTTCCGCCAGCTGTTCCTCGACGGGACCCGCGATGAAATCGCACGGGAAATCCGCAAACTACGGCACGGACAGAGCATCCTCGACGATGTCCGGCACCAGGCGAAAACCCTGGCCCTGGGGCTCGGACAGGAAGACCGGGAACGCATCGAACTCCTCTTCACCTCCATCCGAGACGCCGAAACCTCGCTGAAACGAAACGAAGCGTGGGCGGCCAAACCCAAGCCCAAGGTGGACTTTACCCTCCCCAAAGAAATCCCTCGCCAGCACGAGGTCAACGAACGCGAAAGCCTCTGGTACGACATCGCACGCCTCGCGTTCCAAACCGATTCCACCCGGGTGATCCTCCTCACCCTCACCGAAGTGGGACGCCCCAAGCTCGAGGGATTCACCGGAGCAAGCCACCACGAGGTTTCCCACCACGGCAAGGATCCCGAGAAAATCGAGCAACTCGCCCTGATCGAGGAAGCGGAAATCCGGCAGCTCAACCGGTTTCTCTCGCTGATGAAAGCTTCGCGCGAGGCGGGCGGGTCGCTCCTCGACGCGACGGTCGTCTTAAGCGCGAGCAACCTCGGGAACGCCTCGGCCCACACGGGAGACAACCTTCCCATCCTCCTGGCCGGAGGCGGTTTTCGACATGGCGGCCACGTGGGGTTCGACACGCAGAAGAACACGCCATTCAGCAATCTGTTCGTCCGCATCCTCCATCAACTCGGCCTCCCAGAGGAACGTTTCGGCGCCAGCACCGGCATAATCACCGAGGTCTAGCCCTCCGCTTCCACCCGCACCCCTCCTCCCGAACTTCCTGATTCTTTTTCCGTATGAAGCTCCTGATCCCGCTGGTTCTCAGCCTGCTGTGCTTGGTTCCCCTCCCGGCCAACTCCGCTCCCAATCCCCCCCCGGCGCTGCCCCCGATTCCGGCGGCCCTGCAGGGACTCAACCCCCAGCTGTCTTTCGTGGAACGCGAACTCCAAGTGTCCCTGCGCTCCGCCACCCCCCTCACCTCCGAACAGTGGGATGCCCTCGCCTCCCTTCACCCCCGACGCCTCCACTTCCACGAAAACGCCCTCGCCGATGAAGGCGTCGAACGCCTGCTCGCCATCCAACCCGTGTCCCTCAGCCTGAATGTGTCCCCCCTCACCGGCAAGGGAGTCGCCGCCCTCGCCCGAATTCCCACCCTCGTCTTGTTGGCCACCAACCATACCGTGCGCCCCACCCCCGAGGCGGAAAACGCTTTCCGAAACCATCCTTCCCTCGAGCATTTCTCGACGATCGGGCCCTTCTGCATCGAGGCCCTTCGCGCCCCGCGCCTCAAGAAAGTCACCCTGCAACACGGCGCTTCCAATAACGCCCACGTCGCCATGCTCGCCCATCACCCCAACCTCGAATTCCTGAGTTTGGGCCAATACGGCGGCGCAACCCTCGACAACGGCGCCCTCCCGTCCATCGCCACCCTCCCCGAGCTTCGTACCCTCAAAATCTTCCTCGCCGATCTCACCTTCGCAGACGGGCTGCGCCATCTCGTCGGCCACCCGAAGCTGGCCAGCTTGGAGCTTCTCGAGGTCAATCTGCCCGAGGGCGACCTCGACCAACTCCGGGCGGCGATGCCTCAACTCAAAATCACCCATACCCCCATGAGCGACGCCTCTCGCGCCAAGCGGGACGCCCTGCTCAAACGCAAATAGCCTCTCCCCTCCTCCTCCGGCGCGTCAGCCGGGGAAGCCGGGGAAGAACGCAAGCACCAGCGGAAAAACAGGCGTCAGCAGCGTCAGATCCGCAAGGGCCCGAGCGGCTTCCCTCCCGATTCTGGATTCCGACCAGTCCAATACCCCCAACAGCAACGCGCTCCCCCCAACACACTCCAGACTGACTCGACCCCGCGAGCCCGCACCGAACCACAGTCCGACGCACCCCATAGCGATCCCCCAAGGAAGCAGGCGGATCCACCTTCGCTTCCTGCCCAACTGAAGCGCAATCGAGGTCTGCCCGTTCGCCTCGTCCACCCCCGCTTCCCACAGCGAAATGAGGCTGAGGTTCGCGA
>JBEBAG010000227.1:0-5470 GCA_041159065.1 Verrucomicrobiota bacterium
GCCGCCGCTGATTCGCCCCCACTCAACACTCCATTCCCCTCCCCCTCGCCCCCTCATGCATCCATCCCTCCAGACCGCCCTTCCTTGCGCCCTGCTCCTCCTCTCCTTCGGCCTCGCCTCCGTGGCCAACGCCGCGACGCTCTCCCCGCAACCCAGCCTGGATGCTCGCCACCAGGGCCTCCTCAAGGAGTACTGCGCCGAGTGTCACAACGAGAAAAAGCAAAAGGGCAAGTTCCGCGTCGACACCCTTCCTTTGACCATCGCCACCCTCCAAGACGCCGAACGGTGGCAGAAAGTCCTCAACCAGCTGAACTCGGGAGAAATGCCGCCCGAGGAAGAAAAACAGCCTTCCCGGGAATCCAAGACCGAGTTTTTGGACGACCTCGCCAACGTAATGGTCGCCGCCCGCAATGCCCTCAATGACCAAAAAGGGGAAATCATCCTCCGACGACTCAACCGACGCGAATATCGCAACACCCTCCGCGAACTCCTCGGAGTGGAGATCAACGTCTCCGACCTTCCCGCAGACTCCGCCACCGGCACCTTCGATACCGTCGGCTCAAACCTCTTCATGTCGGCAAACCAGTTCGAGCAGTACCAGACCCTCGGCCGCGAAGCCTTGGAAGAGGCTTTCGCGCACCACGCTGCCGCAAATGTCACCAAAACCTTCCGGTACGAGGCAGAGGAATCCTCCAAAGCCCTCGCAAAACTCCACACCGACAGAATCGAGGCCGCTGAGCGCGCACAGCAATGGGCGGATGCCGTCGAAAAAGCGGCACAACGGCCCGAAAATGCGGATACGGTCGCTGCGTTACGCAAAGCCGCGAAAAACAACGAAGAGTTTCGCCGTTCCTGGAACAAAATCATAGGCGCCCCGGCCCCCGAAGATTTCGGATTCAAGACTGTCGAAAATAATGCGGACAAGGCGAACGGCGCCCTCAGCTACAAAACCCCACGGGGCCTCGGGTACCGGCGACCGTACTACGAATACTACCTGCGCCAACCCGCCCTGGAAACCGGCGCTTACCTCACTTCAGACGGTGAATTTTCCGTCATGAGCGTCCTCGTTCCCTTCGACTTTCCCCCAGGGGAACACGTGGTCCGCATTCGCGCTGCCGCCACGCCAGATGCCCCACCAGAGCGACGCTTTCTTGTGTTCGGAATCAACGGGTACCATGCCAAAGCCCTCAGCACCCACGAGGTCAAAGGCACCATGGAGGCACCGGAAATCATCGAAATCCCCCTGACCCTCACCCGCAAACACAACGATCACTCCGAGCGGCAGATTTTTATTCGCGAAAAAGGGCCGCGCGACCACTACTCCCTCTCACAACCCTTCTTCAACCAAGCGACAGGCCGCAATGGATTCGGCCCAGAGGTCGCCATTTGGGTCGATTGGATCGAAGTAGAGCGCTTATCCAGATCGGGAAAGCCCACTCCACCCGGATTCGCGGCTCTGAACATCCCCCTCGACGACAAAGCGCCCCCCATCCCTCCTGCGGAACTCCATGCGGCGCTCGAGCGCTTCTGCAAAGAAGCCTTCCGCCATGTTCCGCCCGCCGAAGGATACGTCGACCGCCTCCAGGCGATTTATGAGGCACGCCGTAACGAAGGCGAAAAACACAGCGCAGCCCTCAAAGAAACCCTCTCCGCCATTCTCGCCTCCCCCAAATTCCTTTACCTGGCCGAGCCGGCCCCAGACAACCGACGCCGCCACCTCTCCGACGCCGAACTCGCCACGCGCCTCTCCTATTTTCTGTGGAGCGCCCCCCCAGATGCCATCCTCCAAGATCTCGTCCAGCGAGGGGAAATGGGTAAACCCGAGGTCTTGCATGCCCAAACAGACCGCCTGCTCTCAGACCCTCGTTCCAAGGCTTTTGTGAGCGCGTTCACTCACCAGTGGCTCGGCCTCGATCGCCTGGATTTCTTCGAGATCAACCGCAAGATCCATCCTCGTTTTGACCAAAGCGTCAAAATCGAAGCCCGCAACGAGGTCTATGAAACCTTCGCCCACCTTGTGCAGCACAACGCAAGTCTCACCGACCTTTTGAAGGCCGACTACGTCGTCATCAACGGCGTCCTTGCCGACTTCTACGGTATCGAAGGCATCCACGGAGACGCTTTCCGGAAAGTACCGCTCCCCCACGGTTCACCGCGCGGGGGTCTCTTGGGCATGGCAGCCATTCATGTCATGGGCGGGAATGGAGAACGCACAAACCCTGTAGAACGCGGCGCATGGGTTTTACGCAAGCTCCTCAATGATCCCCCTCCCCCAGCCCCCGCCAACGTTCCGCAAATCGCCCGCCTCGCTGGAAAAGTGCTCACCACGCGCGAACGCATCCAGGCGCATCAAGAGGATGCCCAGTGCGCGAGCTGCCATCGCAAAATTGATCCGATCGGCTTTGGCCTCGAAAACTTTGATGCCGTGGGACTTTGGCGCACCGAGGACAGCTATGCCCTGAGCGATGCCAACGGTAAACCTGATCCTAAGACCAAAAAATCTTGGACCATCGAAGCCGCCGCGACCCTCCACAAAGGCCCGACCTTCCGCGATTACTTCGAGCTCCGCGAGCTCATCGCCGCTCGATCCGATTCCTTTGCGCACGGCTTCCATAAAGCCCTCGTGGAGTATGCCCTCGGCAGACCCTGCGGCTTCAGCGATGCCCCCCTGCTCGAGGAGCTTTTTCGCAAGGGCACCGCTCAACACTTCGCGGTGCGTTCCCTCATCCATTCCCTCGTCGCAAGCAAAGAATTCCAAACCAAATAGCCTTCCTCCTGAAGTTCCCCCCGAAGCTCCACCCTCCTCCTCCCCGATCACCATGAACACCACGCTTTCTCGCCGCCATTTCCTGCGCTCCAGCGCTGCCCTGATCACGCTTCCCATGCTCGAGTCGCTCGGGTTCCAACGCTTTGCCTCCGCAGCCACATCTCAAACCCCTCCCCCAAAGCGTCTTATATTTCTCTCCTTTGGCTGGGGCATCACCGAGGAAAGCTGGTACCCCGACATTCAAACTCCCGGAGCCGACTACACGCTGCCGCCGGGTCTCAAGCCCCTCGAACGCCACAAGGCAGACTTCTCCATCGTTCAAGGTCTCTGCAACAAGTACTCCGAAGATGGACACTCCGGCAGCACCTTCTGGCTCACAGGTGCCAACCGCTTTGCAGTGCCGGGACAGGCCTTCCACAACAGCATTTCCGCTGACCAGGTGGCCGCTCAACAGTTGGGAAAAGAAACCCGCTTTGCCTCCCTTCAATTCAATGGAGGCCAAACCGGAGACGTATCGGGTCATGGCCCCGGTCTCTCCCTCGCATGGGACGTCAACGGCAAGCCCATCGGCGGACTCAACGGCCCCATGGCCGCTTACGAACGCCTTTTTTCGAAGGACCCCACTTCGCCCGAAAAACAACGCGCCTTGCTCGCCCAAAAACGCAGTGTGCTGGATGCCATCCTGCACGATGCACACGACTTGCAACGCAAGCTCAGCCGCAACGACCGCTCCAAAATCGACGAGTACTTCCAAAGCATTCGCGACATTGAAACCCGCATCTCCAAAGACGAACAGTGGATTGGCGTTCCTAAACCCGAAGCTCCTTTGGCAGGTCCCAAAGAAACCCTCGCCGGCTACGAGGAAATCAAACTCATGTACGATATCATGGTCGCGGCCATGCAAACCGACAGCACCCGCGTCATGACCTTTCGGCAACCCGTTGATACCCTCCTGAAGAGCCTCAACATCGCGGTGTTCCCTCACGACATGAGTCACTATCACACCACGCGTGCTGAAAAACTCGACGCCTCCCAAAGACGGGATCTCGCCCAAAGCGAGCTCCTTGCTCATTTCATCGACAGACTCAAAGCGACGCAGGAATCAGACGGCACCAGCCTCTTTGACCACGTGGCTCTGGCCTACGGCAGCAACTTGCGCACAGGCCATGAACTGACGAATTGCCCCACCCTCCTCACTGGCAGAGGTGCTGGCATCAAACTGGGCCAGAACCTCGTCGTTCCGAAACACACTCCTCTCTGCAACGTATGGCTCTCGATGCTCCACGGCATCGGTGTGCACGCCGAACGCCACGGCGACAGCACAGGCCCCCTCAAGGAAATCCTCGCCTGAGGTCCGTCCCACAACCCACCTCGACCCGCCGCCATGCTCCGCTCGGCCTTCCTTTTCCTTGCCCTCGCCTGCGGCCTCCCCGGCGTAGCCAACGCCGCGGCGCTCTCCCCGCAACCCAGCATGGATGCTCGCCACCTGGGCCTCCTCAAGGAGCACTGCGCCGAGTGTCACAACGAGAAAAAGCAAAAGGGCAAGTTCCGCGTCGACACCCTCCCCTCCCTGATCACCTCCGCCCAGGATGCCGACCGCTGGCAAAAGGTGCTCGCACAGCTCAACTCCGGCGAAATGCCTCCGGAGGGCGAAAAGCAACTCCCCGACCAACCCAAGACCGACCTCCTCGAGGACCTCTCAAACGCGATGGTCACCGCCCGCAAGACCCTCGGCGATCGCCATGGCGCCATCCCCATGCGACGCCTCAACCGACGCGAATACGCCAACACCCTCCGCGAACTCCTCGGAGTCCACGCCAACGTCAGCAAGCTCCCCGCAGACACCGGCTCCGGCCACTTCGACACGGCAGGCGCCTCCCTCTTCATGTCGCAAAACCAGTTCGAACAGTACCGCTCCGTCAGCCGCGAGGCCTTGGACGAAGCCTTCGAACTGCAGGCCGCCGCACCCTTCGCCGGCACCTTCCGTTTTGATGCCAAAAGCACCTTCCCGAAAATCAAGGAGGAAACCGAACTCGCCCAGTCCCGGAAAGAAGCCGCCACCCGATGGGCCGCCGCCGTCGATGCCGCAGCCGCACGACCCGAGAATGCCGAGATCACCGCCAAAATTCGGGCCTCGGAACAAACCGACGCGCGTTTCCGGGCCCGCTGGGACGAGATCCCCGGCGCCCCATCGCCCAAGGAATTCATCGAAAAATTCCCCGTAGGAGTGAGTCTCCCCGTCGATCTGGCGATCGTTGCGGATCGCTGGCGGTCAGCCTACGAACTGCCTTACTACGAGTACTATGTGAAGCAGCCAAAGGCAGATCAGGGAGCCTACCTCGCTACGTGGATGCAGGGGCTCAACTCCACCCTGTCTTTTGCCGTTCCTCACGGATGGCCTCCGGGGGAGTATCGCGTGAGGGTCCGCGTTGGCGCCACCGAACACGCCACCCCGGAGCGCCGGTTTCTGGAGTTTGGAACCAATGTCCGCAACGGCGCCGTGCTCAGCACCTATGAGATCACCGGCACGATGGAGGCCCCCCAGACCCTCGAGATTCCCCTCCACCTCTCCCGCAACCAGAGCACGACCACCGACGGTCAGGTCTGGGTCCGCGAGCGCAACCGGGGCTTTGGATCTCCCCCATTCGGAAACGCCGTGGCACGACACGTGTACGGGGTTGCCCGAGGAAAAAACGGCTACGG
>JBEBAG010000228.1:0-5274 GCA_041159065.1 Verrucomicrobiota bacterium
TCCTCCCCAAGCCACCCCCGAAGTTCCCCCTCCCGCGCCTCCACCAAGTCCGCCGCCTCCGCGTCGTCCTCCGCCAGCAAACGCATCAACCGCCCCAGACACTGCCGCGCCTCCTCCGAATCCCACCCGGCCCCCGGCGCACTCCCCGTCTCGCCCCCCTCCCCTTTCGAAGCCAATCCCAGCGCCCCCTCCAAACGCCCAATCACGCCCTCCAGCCGTATCCTAAATCCCTCCAAACAAGCCTCCAACGCCGAACCGTCCGCGCCCGTACGCAGGCTCCCCTCCAAGGCCCCCGCCTCGCGATGCAGCTCCTCCGCCCCAATCGTCCCGGCAAGCCCGCACACCGTGTGGACCGCAAGGATCGCCTGCTCCCGATCCCCGCGCCCCAGCGCCTCCGCCACCCGCTCGCAAACATCCCGCTCCCGCTCCACAAAACGCACCTGCAATTTCCGCATCAAAACCCGGTTGCCCCCGATCCGGCGCAACGCCTCCTCCAACCGAATCCCCTCCACCTCCACCGGCTCCGCAACCCGAACCCCCTCCCCACTCCCCGCCTCTTCATCCCCCCCCGCCCTCTGCGGTTCCCCCCCCACTCCCCGCACCGGATGCACGTGACGCGCCAGCACCTCGAAAAACACCGCCATGTCGATCGGCTTCGCGATGTGATCGTTCATGCCCACCTCCAGACACTTCTGCCGATCCCCCTGCATCGCATTCGCCGTCATCGCCAAAATCGGCAGCCGGGCAAAACGGGACTCGGCACGGATCCGCCGAGTCGCCTCAAATCCATCCATCACGGGCATTTGACAGTCCATGAGCACCCCGTCGTACCGGTTCGCAAACACCTTCGCCAACGCCTCCTCCCCGTTCCCGGCCACCTCCACCTCCACCCCCGCCCCGTGGAGCAGGTCGATCGCAAGCTCTTGGTTCAACGCATTGTCCTCCACCAGAAGCAGGCGCGCCCCCCGCAGGGAATCCGGAGCCCGCGGCACCCGCGCTCGCCCCGGAACCTCCCCCACCCCCTCCGACACCACCGCCCCCCCCTGGGAATTCAGGATCGTGTCGAGGAGCGTCGAAGGGCTCACCGGTTTCACCAACACCCCCTCGTACGCGACCCCTTCGCTCTCACGCTGGAGTTCGTCCCGGCTGTGCGCCGTCACCATCACAAAGGTGGGCGTGCAAGCAATGCCGGCATGCGCGCGAATCCGCCGAACCGCCTCCACACCGTTCACCCCAGGCATCTTCCAATCCATGAGCACCAGCCCAAACGGCGTCCCCGAGGCGCTCGCCGCCACGAGCACCGCAATCGCCTCCTCCGCCCCCGCCACCGCCTGCGCCTGCACATGCAGCCCGTTCAGCGTCCCCACGAGAATCTCGCGCGCACTCGCGTTGTCATCCACAACCAAAACGCGCAACCCCTCCGCCCGCAGATAGGTGCGCGTCTTCTGAAGCTCCTCCGAGGTTCCCTGCAGGCCGAACTGCGCCGTGAAATGGAAGGTGCTGCCCTTCCCAAACTCGCTCTCCACCCCGATCTGCCCGCCCATCATCTCCACCAGCCGCTTGCTGATCGTCAGCCCCAGCCCCGTCCCCCCGTACTTCCGCGTGGTGGACGCATCCGCCTGCGTAAAGGCCGTGAACAAAAGCTCCCGCTGCTCCGGCTTCAACCCAATCCCCGTGTCGCTCACCTCAAAATACAACGTCACCCCGCCCATCCCCTCCTCCACCTTGCGCACCCGCACCGTCACCTCCCCACGATCCGTGAACTTGATCGCATTATTCACCAAATTCACCACCACCTGCCCAAGGCGCGTCGGATCCCCCACCAGCCCGTTCGGAACGTCCGGCGCGATGTCGAACAGGAACTCCAACCCCTTGTCCTGCGCGCTCAGAATCGAGAGATCCGCCACATGGCGCATCACCTCCTCCAACACAAAATCCGTGCTCTCAAACGAAAGACGCCCCGCCTCGATCTTTGAAAAATCCAGCACGTCATTGAGAATCCCCAGAAGCCCGCGCGCCGCGCTCTCCACCTTCTCCACATAGTTGCGCTGCTTCACACTGAGCTCGGTCTGAAGCGCCAGCTGCGACATCCCGATAATCGCATTCATCGGGGTGCGGATCTCATGGCTCATGTTCGCCAAAAACAGGCTCTTCGCCCGGGTCGCCTCCTCCGCCTCCTCCTTCGCCTGCCGCACCGAATCCTCAATCCGCCGACGCTCGGTCACATCCCTCAGACTCGTGCACACACAGGCATCGCGTCCACCCACCGGTGCCAAGCGAGACAAGCCCACCTCAATCGGAAATTCCGATCCATCCTTGCGCAGCCCCCTCAGCCCGTGCTTCCCAAATCCCATCTCTCGACGCCCCTCACCCGATTTCATAAACGCCTCCCGATGCCCCGGATGCCCCCCCCTCGAAGCCACCGGAACCAGCACCTCCACCTTCGATCCAATCAGCTCCCCACGCCGATACCCGAACATCTCATCCGCTTTTTCATTCGTGAGAATGATCCGCCCAAACAGATCCGCCACGATGATCCCATCCGGCGCCGAATTGACGATCCCGCGGAACCACGCCTCCGTTTCCGCCACCGCCTTGCTCTGAACCTCCAGCTCGTCAGCCTGCTCCTGCAGAAGACGCGCCTGCTCCTGCAGCTTCGCATTGTTCGTCTCCAACTCTCCGCGCCGCGCCACCAACTGCATCTCCGAAGCCGTGAGCGCGTCCGCCTGCGCCATCGAGCGCGCCAGCAGCTCCCGGGTCGCCACGTTCCCAGCCAAAATCTGAATCTGATCCGCAAGGTGCGGCAGGAACTCCTCCAAAAGTCGCTGCTCCCGCGCCCCAAACTCCTTCAAGGCCCCCACCTCCAGAACCCCAAGCAGCTGCTCCTGCATCACCACCGGCAAAGCCTGGGCATACCCCACCTTCACGCTCCCCACCCCCCATTGCACCGCCCCAGCCCCCTCCCCCCCCTTCACCGTCACCGCCCGCTGGTTGCGCGCCGCAGTCCCCACCGCCCCCTGTCCCATCCGAATCCGCGCCGGCTGGTTGCCATCATCGCACCCGTACCCCCCCATCCGCACCATCTCAAACCCATCCGCCGACATCCGATAAAAGGCGCAGTAGTCCAGGTTCAAGTGATCCGCCAGGGAACTCGCCAGCCGGTTGGCAAACTCCTCAAAACTGCTCGAGGCCGGCAGCGGATGGTTGATGTTCGCAATCGATTCCTCAATCCAACGGCTCACCTCCAACAGCCGCGCGGACTCCCGCAACCGGACAATCGCACGCGCAATCGAGCCCACTTCATTCGGCAGGTCTTGGTAGGGAATCTCCCGCTCCAAATTCCCCTGCGCAATCTCCCCGATGCTTCCGTCCAGTTCCTCCAGAGGCCGCCGGATCGAGGCATTCACCAAGGCCCCCACCCCAAGCCCCCCCACCAGCGAAAGCCCCAGCAACAGCAGCAAATGCCGCTGCGTCGCCACGTAGTACGCCTGCGAAGCCTGGAGCGAGGCCGACGCGCGCTGCTCCATCCGCCGGCTCAACTCGCTCAAATCCTGGTCCGCCTTGCGCAGCACCTCCAAAAATCGCTCCCCCGAAAGCAGCTGCCGGCACTTCTCCGTCGCCCCGGCAGCCTGCCCCTCCTGCTCCAGACAGGCCGTCACCTGATCCGCAAACTTCCGAATCTGCTCGTAGGACGCCTCAAAAGCCGCCAAGAGGCGCCCCGTGTCCGACTGACCCGATCGCAGATGCGTCTGCGCAAGGGCCACGTACAGCTTTTCCCGGGCGCTCGCCACCCCCTGCGTCGCCTCCCTGCGCTTGATCGGGTCCATCGCCAATACCGCCCCCCGCAGGCTCGCCTCCATCGCCCCCAGCTGCACCCGGATCTCCTTCGCTTCCGAGACCCCCAGCAGTTCCCGCTCGTACAGGTGTCGCGTCTGGCCGTTCACCCGGCCCAAACTCATCAACGACTCCGCCCCCATGATCAGGGTCAGCCCCCCCAGAAAGGAGAGCCCCAACCCCAACTTCGCCGGCAAACTCAGCCGGTAAAAACCCCGCCGCACACTCTGCCCCACCCTGCTCATCGCTGCCCCCCCAATCCCCCGCTCCCTTCTCCTCGAACGCTCCTCAGAGGCGGGATTCCCCCCTCCACTCCCTCATTCCTTGAATCAGCAGCGCAGCACATCATGCGAAAGACCCCGCTAAAAGCAGGATCCAAGCCAGCCGCCCAAACCCGCGTCTAATTCAAAATCTCCGTCCCGATCCCCGCATCCGTAAAGACCTCCATCAGCAGCGCATGCGGCACCCGCCCATCAATGAAGTGCACCTTGCGCACCCCCCGCTCCAGCGCGTTCAAAGCCGATTCCACCTTCGGAAGCATTCCCCCCGCAATCACCCCCTCCGAAACCAACCTCCGGATCTGCGCTCCGTTCACCGAGGAAATCAACGTCTCCGGCCGGCTCGGGTCCCGCATCAATCCCGGCACGTCCGAGAGATATATCATTTTTGCCGCACGCAGCCCCCCCGCAATCGTCCCAGCCGCCATGTCCGCGTTGATGTTCAACACCGCCCCCGTTTCATCCAACGCCAAAGGCGAAATCACCGGCACCGCCTCCCCCGCAATCGCCCGCTCCACCTCCGTCAAACGCACCTCCACCACCTCCCCCACAAAACCCAGGTCCACCACTTCCTCCTCCTGCTTCTGAGGCGCCAAACGCCGCCCCACCATCACCCGCTTGCCCGGGATCCCCACCGCACGCCCCCCGCCCGCATTCAAATGCTCCACAATCCCCGGATTGATCACCCGATCCAACACCTCCTCCACAATCCGAATCGAAGCCGCATCGGTCACCCTCAACCCATTCACAAACCGCGCCGCAATCCCCGCATCCCGCATCCGCGAGGTGATCGCCTTGCCCCCCCCGTGAATAAGCACCGGATTGATCCCCACCGCCTCTAAAAACACCACGTCCTGCAGCATCCGCGCCACCACCCCCTCGTCCTCCATCGCGCTGCCTCCATACTTAATCACAAAGGTCTGTCCCCGGTACTTCTGAAGATAGGGCAGCGCCTCCATGAGGGTCTCCATGCGGGAATGAATGTTCTGCGTCATAGCGAAGGCGCCGAACTCTCCCTTTCAAAAGCCCGCACGCAATCCCAAAAGCTCCCTTCCCCCCTCCTCCCCCCTCCCTCGCCCGAGCACACCCCACATCCCGGGACCAAAAAAGGCGGGCAAAACAACGGCGCGCACGTCGCCCCCCCTGTCGCCGAGCCCGCGGA
>JBEBAG010000229.1:0-20557 GCA_041159065.1 Verrucomicrobiota bacterium
CCTCTGGAAAACACGCCGCCACTACCCCTCCTCGGATCCGGTTCCCGGTCCCCTCGCCTGCTCCGGAATCCCCCGCTTCGTTTTCCACGCAAACGCTCATTTCAATTCCGCATGCAATGCCGCCAGATCCCGGTCCTTGCGCGCGAACTCGCGGAACCGCTTGTCCAAACGAATGCTCCGCGCCAAGTACTGGCGCGCGGAATCCAGATTGCCCAGCACCGCGTCATAACACGCCAAATTGTAAAAATACGTGCCTTCCCTCTGGAGGGTATGCGGCCCTTTCAACAGCGTTTCCCGAGCCCCAACCGTATCCCCAAGGGCGTGCTGGCAAAATGCGGTGTGGATAAAACCCGCGGGCTGAATTGGTTGTTCCCGACACAGCAAGCGCGCCATGCGTAGCGCCGCCTTCCAGCGCTCCGCCCGAATCAACACCACCACGTGCATTTCCAAAACGACGGGCTGCGTCGCAACGGTCTCCGGCAGCGCCTTGATTTCCCGCAGGGCCTCCGCAGGCATGCCCAGCTCCAGATAGCCTTGGCAGGTCGTCATCACCCGTTGGTATTCGATCGGTAACTCTTCCACAGTTCTACAAAAGCAGGGTTTTTCCTTCCTCACCACGCTCCACCTCCACGGCAGGCGCAAAAGGCGGCATGGGGGTCCCGTCTCTCCCAAACAAGCACGGATTGGATCCGAGCGGAAGGTGTGGAAAAAGCGTCCCTGGCTGCCAGGAAGCCGCGACCTCGGTTGTTCGCCCTCACTCTGCCGACCGGATGGCCTTCACGAGAATCTGGGCGCTCACCTGTCCCTGATACTCGTTCCGGCTTAACTCAAAGGCCACGTCCCAGGGAGAGGGCGGAAGGTTATCCAGCGGCGCGTTGAACCAGATGGCTCGGGAAAGGGCGCGTCCCTGCCGCAGCGCAAGCTGGAGGTGTTTCTCCTTCAGAACCCGTGGTGGAGAACCTGCCGTGACTCCCCTCAATGCAAACAGAGGCTGCGGATTCCCCATTCCAAACGGTGCGAGCGACTCGTACTGCTCGAGCATCCCCGCATCCACCTCATCAAGAAGTACCTCCGCATCGATTTCCAAACACGGTTCCAGCAGTTCCCCGCTCAACCGCTCCCGCGCATACGCCCCGAACGCCTTCCGAAATCCTTCGAACTGCTCCCTCCGCACGGACACACCCGCCGCCATTTCGTGCCCCCCAAATTTTTCCAAAAACGCTCCACAATGCCTCAGGGCCTCTACCAGCGGGAGCCCGCGAATACTGCGTCCACTCCCCTTCCCCATCCCCGTCTCATCAAACCCCACCACGAACGTAGGGCGATAGTACCGGCGCATCAGCCGGGACGCCACGATACCCACGACGCCAGGATGCCAGCCCTCCGACCCCACGACGATCACCGGTCCCATCTCCTCGGATTGATGCGCGTTCATCTGCGCCTCGGCATCCCGGAAAACCTGCTCCTCCAAGCCACGCCTTTCCCGATTTTGCTCGTCCAGTCGCTGGGCGATTTCGCGCGCCCGCCCGGGATCCTCCGTGAGCAACAAATCCAGCGCATCCTCGGCCGTTCCCAGTCGCCCAGCCGCATTCATCCTGGGACCGAGCTTAAAACCGACATCGGCCGCCTCCAACGGTGCCCTCACCCCGCTGACCTCCATGAGCGCCCGGAGGCCCACCCACCGGGTCCGCCCCAACTGTTCCAGCCCCTTGCGCACCAGGATGCGGTTCTCCTCCCGAAGCGGGACCAGATCGGCAAGCGTTCCCAAAGCCACCAAATCCAAAAAGTCCTTCAGCTCCACTCCCTCCAGCCGTCTCGCCTTCATCAAGGCATGCGCGAGCTTGAACACAATCCCCACACTGCAGAGATACTGAAAATCCCCGCCCCGCTTCGGATTCACCAACGCCACACACTCCGGCAGTTCCGCAGGGCACTCATGATGGTCGAGCACCACCACCTCCACTCCCTCCTTCCGAAGACCCGCGATTTCCTTCACGGACGACGTCCCGCAATCCACCGCCACTAAAAGCGTCGGATTCCACAGATTCCGGCAGCGCTCCAATCCCTCGCGACTCAGCCCATAGCCTTCCCCGGAACGGGTTGGCAAAAAACAACGCACATTCGCTCCATACGCGTCCAGCACCCGCTTGAGCAGAGCAAGCGAACTGACTCCATCCACATCGTAGTCGCCAAAAAGCACAATACGCTCCGCGCGGTCGATCGCTTGGAAGATGCGATCCACGGCCGCCCGCATTTCCGGGAGCAAAAATGGATCCGATAACAGTCCCAAGCGCGGCTGAAGATGAAGGCGCGCTGCGGCATCTGTCTCAAACCCCCTTCTCCAAAGCAGTTCCGCAATGGACAAAGGAAGCTGCAATGCCTCGGCCAACTCCTCGCAGGGAGAACTGGCTGCTTTATCTGGAAAAATCCACCTCATGAATCTGTACGGTCCCGGCCTCTCGCCTCGGGCTCAGTTTGCGCGTACGCGACCCACTGATTCTTTCAAAATCTCCACTCCACGAGAAACTTCCTCAGCCGTGTTGAAGCGTGAGAAAGAAAACCGGAGACTACTCCGCGCCCGTTCATCCGAGTAGCCCATGGCCTTGAGCACGTGCGAGGGATGGAGGGAACCCGAGGTGCACGCGGATCCCGCCGAACAAAAAAGCCCCTTCGAATCCAGCACATGGAGCAGGGCTTCCGCGTCTGCTTTCTCAAACGCCAGGCTGCTCGTGTTCGGAAGCCGATGGTGCGCGTCTCCGTTCACCTGCACCCCCTCCACCTCCGCCAACACCCTCTGCTCAAAAGCATCCCGCAACCCTCGCACCATCACCGCTTCCTGCTCCAAATGGGCTCCCGCCAGTTCACACGCTTTGCCCAAGGCCACAATCGAAGCCACATTTTCGGTTCCCGCCCGCTTTCCGTTCTCCTGTCCACCGCCCGTCACAAAGGGAGTGAAACGGCTGCGCTTGTTGACGTAGAGGGCTCCCACTCCCTTGGGGCAGTGGAGCTTGTGTCCTGAAAGGGACAGGAATTGCACGCCGGAATCCTTCAGCTGCACCGGCAGTTTCCCAATCACCTGCACCGCATCGGTGTGAAAGAAAACCCCTTTGCGTTTCACAATTTGGAGGATGTCCTGCATGGGAAATACAGTTCCAGTCTCGTTATTTGCCCACATCAGGCTCACCAAAGCCGTGTCGGACCGGATGCTTTTTTCGAGTGCTTCCAAGTCCAGCTGACCTTTGGAATCCACTCCGAGCCAGGTGATTTCGTAACCCTGCTTCGCCAGTTTCTCGCACGTCTTCAGGGTTGCGGAATGCTCGACGCGGCTCGTGATGATGTGCTGCGCATCCCGATCCACCGAGAGCGCAGAGTGAATCGCCGCGTTCGTCGATTCCGTCCCACAACTCGTGAAGAGAATCTCCGAGGGATCCGCTCCGATCAATGCAGCCACCTGCTCGCGCGCTCGTTCCAAGGCTTCCGCCACGCGTTTGCCCATCGAGTACGGACTCGAGGGATTTCCATACCACTGGCTGAGGAAAGGCAGCATTTCGTGCATCACGGCAGGGTCAACCTGGGTGGTGGCATTGTTGTCGAAATACAGCGGCGCTTCCTTGGAGTTCATTTCAAAAGAGCCCTGTACTCTAGCGGAGCTTTGCTCGGAGCGCCAACTCCCGAGTCAGCAACTCCACGAGGTTTGCGCGAGCGTTTGGGTGGTTTCCCGAACTTTGTTCACGCTTTGAAGAAAGAGATTTAAAGAAAAACAAAACCATCTCTTCATCTTAAGCGTGTGAATAACTCGGGGCTGCGCTGCTCCTCGCCCTTTCCAAGCCTGTTCCACGCGGATGGGAACCTGTGAAGAACGTCGGACAACTGGTCCATTCCCGGCCAACAAGTCGACCCCTCGGGAACCTGTTGGCGTTTCTTCCGTGTTATTCACAGGTTTTTCAAAAACTTGTCCCGCATCCGAAAACCGCATCGGAGCCAACCGATCCCCTCCCCCGGGGTCCCTGAAACCCCGCCCACTCAGCCCTCGGAGGACGAGGCGGAAGCGTCCGGAGCTCTCTCCCAGACTCTGAGCTCGAGAGCCTGCCGCGCCGCCTGCACCTCCGCGTCTTTCTTGCTTCGCCCGGAACCTTTTCCCAGTTCGAGTCCCTCCCAGAGAATGCGCGACTCGAATTCCTTGAGGTGCTCCGGGCCCGTCTGGCTTACGATCTCATAGACCGGACTGACAGGCGTGATGGCCTGAAGGATCTCCTGCAGCCTCCCTTTCGGATTGGCGTTGGCATCTTCGATATCGAGTGACTCGAGGTGTTCTCGAGTCTCAGCGAGCACAATGCGCCGGACCGTGACGTAATCCGAGTCCAGGTAGAGTGCCCCAATCAACGCTTCATAGGCATCCGCAAGCGAGGAGGGACGATGCCTGCCTCCGGTGGACTCCTCGCCGCGTCCCATCATCAGGTACTTGCCGAGTTTGAGATTTTCCGCGTGGACCTTGAGTCCTTCCCGAGAAACGAGGCGGGCGCGAATCTTGGTGAGCTGTCCTTCGGTGAGCTCGGGATAGTGGTCGAAGAGGTATTCGGTGAAAATCAGCTGGAGGACGGCGTCTCCGAGAAACTCCAGGCGTTGGTTGTCGAAATGATGGCGTTGGGTCTCGTATCCGAGACTGGGATGGGTCAGCGCCTCTGCAAGCAACAGGGAGTTGCGGAACTTGTATCCCAGTTTTTGTTCCAAAGGATTCATGACCGCAGGCGCCCTGACTATTGGGAGAGCGTGGATTTGATCTGAGCCATGGCGGTTTCGATCCGGGCCGGATCCTTGCCCGCTCCGCGAGCGTTTTCGGGGCGGCCACCGCCCTTCCCGCCCAGGGCCGCCGCGGCGGTTTGGACGAGCTTGCCCGCCTGAAATTTAGCCACCCAACCCGGGCTGACGCTCGAAACGAGCGGGATCTGGTCGGGGGCGGTTCCGAACAGGAAGAGCACCCCTTCAAAGCGTCCCTTCAGCGCCTCCGCGATGCCCTGTAAATCGTCCCCGGAGGCGCCGGGAACCACTTGGACAATCGCCGGAGTGGCGCCCAGGGTTTCGGCCCCTGCCAAGAGACTGGTGGCACGTTGGGAGGCTTCCCGTTGCAGAGCGGCCTTGAGCGCCTTTTCCAGTTCGCGCTGCTGTGTGAGCATCGCCTCGAGCTTGCGTTCCACCTCTCCCAAGGGAGCTCCCAGCGTCGAGGCAAGCGAACGCAGGCGATCCGATTCGGAAAGCGCCATTTCGTAGGCACTCAATCCGGCCGCCGCCTCAATCCGACGCACTCCCGCCGCGATGGCGCTCTCGGCAACGATCCGGAACAGTCCGATCTCGCCCGTGCCCCGGGTGTGGGTCCCGCCGCACAATTCCATGGAGTACCCATCGAGCGTTCTCGGCTTCCCGCCGATTTGGACAACCCGCACGACGTCGCCGTATTTATCGCCGAAGAACTGCTGGATGTCCGCGCGTGGCTTTACCTCGGCATAAGGCACTTCGGTCCAACTGACAGCGCTGTTCTCCACAATCCGCTCGTTCACCAGCCGCTCCACGTCCCGGACCTGCGAGGGAGTGAGGGCACCACTCGAAAAGTCAAAGGTGAGCTTTTCCGGACCAACGTAGGAGCCTTTCTGCGAAGCCTCACGCGAGACAACCTCATGCAGAGCCCAGTGGAGGAGGTGGGTGACGGTGTGATGTCTCTCGATCGCTCGACGGCGGCCGAGATCCAGGGCCAGCGTCACTTTTTGTCCAACCTGCGGCGTCTCGTCTCCTTCCACAAAGTGGAGCCACGTTGATCCGCTCTTTTGCGTGTTTTGGACGCGCCAAAGATCGGCCCCGGCGCGCAATTCGCCGGTGTCGCCGACCTGGCCGCCGAGCTCGGCGTATGCGCATGAAACATCGAGGACCACGGCGGTTTTGTTTTTGAGGGAAACCACCTCCAAGACGTGAGCCTCTGTGCTGCTCTGTTCGTAGCCCACAAAACAGGTCGGGGTCTGCGTCTCCACTTGCGAAAGCTCGATGATCTCCCGTTTCTGGGCAGCCCGGGCCCGGGTGCGCTGTTGTTCCATTAACACCTCGAACCCTGCGGTATCCACCGCCAGTCCGCGCTCGCGTGCCATCAATTCCGTGAGATCCAAAGGGAACCCCGAGGTGTCATACAACTGGAATGCAAACGCGCCTGAGATCCGCGTGGTTCCATTTTTCGCAAGACGTTCCACCTCGTCCGTGAAGAGCGCGATGCCGCGGTCGAGGGTCCTGTTAAAAGCCTCCTCCTCCCGGCGCAACACGTCCTGGACATGGGATTGCCGGGCGCGGATTTCGGGGAACACGTCGCCCATGTGGCGAGCGAGGACATCGACCAGTTTGTAGAAGAAGGGCTCGCGCAAACCGAGGAGGCGACCATACCGGACGGCCCGCCTTAAAATCCTGCGCAGCACGTAGTTGCGATCCGTGTTTCCGGGCTGAATCCCATCCGCCACGGCGAAGGAGAGGGTCCGGATGTGATCGGAAATCACGCGGAACGCCACGTCGATCTGTTCCTGCTCGGTGACAGCAATCAACTGACCCGCCGCATTGGCCTGGGGAAGGGTGCTGGCGTAGCGCTTTCCACTCAGGCGTTCGAGTTCATCGAACAGGGGACGGAAGACGTCCGTCTCGTAGTTGGAGATGCGGGCATTGCCGAATTCGGAAAAGCCGCGGGTGCCCTGGATGATGGAGCAAACGCGTTCGAAGCCCATGCCGGTATCGACATGCTGGGCGGGGAGAGGGGAGAAGGAACCGTCGGGATTGGCGTTGAACTGGATGAAAACGAGGTTCCAGATTTCGATGCACTCCGCCGAACCGGCGTTCACAAGGCGTCCGCCCGTGTCACCGGCAGGCGTGAGGTCCACGTGCAGCTCGGAGCAGGGACCACAGGGACCGGTGTCGCCCATCATCCAGAAGTTGTCCTTCTTGTTTCCATTGACGATGTGCACCTGGGGATCGAGTCCGACGCTGCGGAACCGGGCGGCCCAAAGTTCCCATGCTTCCTGATCGCGTTCGGCGGGGTCTCCTTTGGAGGGGTCGGGTTGGTAGATGGTGGCGTAGAGGCGCTGCGGAGGAAATTTCCAGCGCTCGACGACGAGTTCCCAAGCCCATGCAATAGCCTCCTTTTTGAAGTAATCGCCAAAAGACCAGTTCCCGAGCATCTCGAAGAAGGTGTGGTGGTAGGTGTCCAGACCGACGTCCTCGAGGTCATTGTGCTTTCCTCCGGCGCGGATGCACTTCTGGGTGTCGGCGGCGCGGGTGTGGAGGGCGGGGACGGCGCCGGCCCACTTGGCGACGTCGGCGGTTTTTTGGCCCAGAAAGATCGGCACAAACTGGTTCATCCCCGCGTTGGTGAAGAGCAGGTTCGGCGAATCCGGCATCAAGCTGGAGGAGGGGACGAGGGAATGTTGTTTCTCCCGAAAGAAATCGAGGAACGATTGGCGGATCTGGACGCTGGTCATCATGGCCTGAGCAAGAAGCAAAACCGCGGAGGGTAGAGAAAGGCGCAGCCCGCGCAAAGGCGCAAAAAGCGGGATGGGGATCCGGCTGCAGCGCGGAGGGGGGGGACGCGTCTCCGAATCCGGATGGGGCGGGCGGGCTTTAGGCGGAGCCGAGGGCCGCCTTCGCTTTGGCGGCGGCCTCTTCCGCCCGGCGCGCGATTTCCTCCGGGGAGGGAAGGGAAGCCAGAACCTCCGGGGGGATGTCGGAGGCGATCCCTGCGAGCTTGGTGAGGCATTTCTGGCGTTCCGCGAGGGCCTTATCCGCGTCGCGTTCCTTGGAAAAACGGGACTTGGCCTTTTCGGAGCGCTCGCGCAGAAGGGCGTACACATCGCCTCCGAGGAGGGCGGAGATATCCACCTTCATCTTCTCGCGCTGCAAATCGGCGTCGCTGACGAGGTCGCCATTGATGGGGCCGGCCTTGTATTTGGGGAACATGATGGCCGCCTCGGGACAGACGCGGGAGCAGGCTGGGCAATTGGTTTTACAGTTGTCCTGGTTCTGGACCTGCAGCTTGCGTTCCTCGTCGACGCCGTACACTCCGAAGAGGCAGAAGGAAAGACACTGCATGCAGTTGGTGCAGCGGTCGTAGTCGATGACGGGGAACCAGGGCTTCCACTGGCCGCCGGGAGCGGCCTGGAGTTGATGGCGGGCCTGATCGAGGCGAGTCGAAAGGGAGGAAGGTTCCAGCTCGAGGCGGGCAGCCGGGGAGGATTGGGGGCCCGGAGACTGGGGAGTTTGGGGGGCCTCGAAATCGCCCACCCACAGCGGGATGGAGCCCGGATCATTCGCTCTGCGCACGGATGCGCCACTGGCGAGCAACTGTTTCAGGGATTCAAAACGGCGTGCAGCGGAGAGGGGCTTGGCGCCGGGGCCTTCGTAAAGCGCAACGCGGAGGGTGGGCTCGGAGAGAGGCATGGGGAGGGGGTTAGGTTTGGGGAGGGAGGGGGCCCGGGGGAAGATTCGGCTCGAGGGTGGTGCGTTGGAGTGCCGCCATCGCGGTTTCCACGGATTCCGTGCGCAGGTTGCACACCTCGGTTTGCTCCGCGGACAACGGAGCGCCTGCCGCGGCGAAAAGCCACTTCACCGCGCGGGGAAAACACGCGGCGATTTTGAGCGGACCCGCGCTGCAGAGTTCCGCGAGGAGCGGATCCCGGCGCGCGGAGAGTTCGCAGAGATCAGCGACGGCTTCAAACTCGGCGCCTGCCTGACAGAGTTGTTCGAGCACGCCCTCCTTGACGTCTTTGGGGAGCACTTGGGCGTACTGGCAGTGGCAGTACAGGATCCTTGGGGTGGCCATGGGCGGGGGCGGAGCGGGACGCTAAGGGCGGCCCACTCCGTAGTAGGTGAACCCGAGGCCGCGCATCGTTCTGGGGTTGAATAGATTGCGACCGTCAAAAATGAGCGGGGTGTGCATGGATGCCTTCACCTTGGCGAAGTCCTGGCTGGCAAATTCCTTCCATTCCGTGGCGAGGATGAGCGCCTCGGCGCCCGCCGCGGCCTCGGCGGCCGAGCCGACCAACTTCACGCTCTCGGGAAGGAGCTTGTATTCCCGAGCCTTCTCCATGCCCTTGGGGTCGTAGGCGGTGACGACTGCGCCCTCGGCAACCAAACGGTTCACGAGTTCAATCGCCACCGAGTTGCGGACGTCGTCGGTGTCGGGTTTGAAGGTGAGCCCCCAGACGGAAATGCGCTTGTCCCGGAGCACCCACAGGGCTTCGCGGATTTTTTTGAGGAAGGCCTCGAGCTGTCCGGTGTTGATGTTTTCCACCTCCTTCATGAGGTGGAAGGGCACGCCGAGCTCCTCGGCGATCGCGATGAACGCCTTCACATCCTTGGGGAAACAAGACCCGCCATAGCCGAGTCCAGCGTTCAGGAAGTTGCGCCCGATGCGGCGGTCCATCCCGATGCCGTCGGCGACCATTTCGACGTCGGCGCCGCTGGCCTCGCAGATCGCAGCGACCGCGTTGATGTAGGAGATTTTGAGCGATAGGAAGGAGTTCGCGGCGTGCTTGATCAACTCGGCCGAATTCACATCGGTGACGAGGATGGGAGCCTGGAAGGGCTCATACACGCGTTTCATGAGGTCGGTCGCCCGCTGCGAGGCCGAGCCGATCACGATCCGGTCGGGGTGCATCAGGTCCGGCACCGCGCAGCCCTCGCGCAGAAACTCCGGGTTGGATACCACATCCAGTTCGGCCTCGCGGTTGTAGCGGCGGATGGTGGCCTCCACTTTCTCCCCGGTTTTCACGGGCACCGTGGATTTGTCGACCACAACGCGGTACTGGCCGGGCTTGAGTACGCCGGCAATCTCCCGGGCGACCCGCTCGATGTAGGTCATATCCACGCTGCCATCGACCTGAGGCGGGGTGGGCACGGCGATGAACACCACCTGGCTGTTGTCCACGCCGTCTTCAATGGATTGGGTGAAGCGCAGGCGCTTCGCGGCGACGTTCCGGTGGACCAGTTCCTCCAGTCCGGGCTCAAAGATCGGAATCTCTCCCCGCTGCAGCTTGTCGACCTTGCGCTGGTCATTGTCGACGCAGACGACGGTGTGTCCCACCTCTGCAAAGCAAGCGCCACTAACGAGTCCGACGTAACCTGAGCCGATGATGCAAAGTTCCATGGTGTGTGAGTGAATGAAAGGTGGGGGTTTCTGAGAAAATCGAATCGGGGGGGAGTCGGGGTCGTGGGGGATCTTCCCCCCCCGGGGGGGAGGCTGGAAAAGGGGGAAGAGGGTAGGGAAACCCGGAGAATCGGGCAAGCGGGAAGCCGGGGCTGCTCGGTCCGGAAGTCCGCGCCGGAGCTTAGCGGTTTTTCCCCGAGCCGGCCCCACTGATGGCTGCCGAGTCGTATTTGAGGGGAATGGAGACCTTGGGGATGTCCTTGAGGGAGAGACTCAGGAGCACTGCCATGTCCTTTCTCGACACCTGTTCGCGCACCACAAACACGAAGGAGGCGACCCACGAGCGCAGATCCCGGTCGATGCTGTACTGCTGGGATTCGGCCAGCTTAGTGGCGAAGTCGTAGCTGTTCAGAAAGCCAAAGGCCCAGTTGTCATTGAGGCGCACCCGGGCGCCGCCGGAGACCAGTTTGGAATCGGCGATCAAGTTGTTGCCGGACAGGTAGCGATTGCCCAGTTGGAGGGTGACGTCGCGGGAGACCTGGAAGGAAGTCTGCGAGTCAAACTCGGAAAAACCCCGGTCGAGCAGCGGCAGGTGGCTGTTGACGGTCATGTTGAGCCAGGGGAGCGGATTCCAGCGGAGCCGGTTAAATACGTTGGAGAAGGTCCCGTCGTCGGGTTGCAGGCCTGGAAAGAGGGCGGGACGCTGCAGGTAGGTGTCGAAAAAGGTCTCCACGTCCAGCCAGTTGAGGGTCTGATCATCCCGCCGGGTCTGGAGGCGGTTGCGGACCCCCAGACGGAGCACCTGCCAGTCCGTGATGGAGTCCACCGTGTTGAACTGAGGAAAATCGATGGCGGGAAGCTTTGTGTTGGGCGTCAGGCGGTCAAAGGGGAGGAGTCGGGCGGAGTCCTGGTTTGAGCTGACGAGCGAGAGGTCGGTGAAGGGCTGCACAATGTGGCGCAGCCCATCCAGTCCCAGGGTGCGGTTTCCCACGGAATCAAACGTGCGCGACAATTTGAAAGAGGCCTCGATGCCGGTGTGAAAAACGAGTCGGGTGAGGGATCCTCCGTTGGCGTACAGGGGGTCCCCCTCTCGCAGGCTGGTGTCGAACACGCTGCGGCCGTAGTGGGTGAGCCGTGCTCCGCCCCGGGGCACCACACTCAGCCAGCCTCCCAGCGTCTTCGGGTAGCTCCACTGGTGGAACGAATCCTCCCGGATCGTATCGAAGTCGAAGAGGCCGTTGGTGCGGCCAAAGCGGCGCCGGAGTCTGCCCACGGAGGTTTCTCCCTCGTAGAAAACGCCGGTATCGAGGAAGGGCTGGCGTTTGAGTTCCAGAGCCAGCTCGGGCGATTTGCCCGACCCGTCAAAGTCGCGGTTGAGCTGGGCGCGCGCCTGCAGGGTCAGCGTGTAATCCTCATCCCACTTGGTCAGCGCAAACACGGAGTCGGGGTTGGGATCGGAACGCATTTCGCTGGGGGAAAAGTCCCGCAGGAAGTTGACGTCGCTGAGCAGGTTCAGATTGGTCGTCGTGTACAGGGTGTCGCTCAGATAGGTGCGGTCCTGGACGGAGAGGCGGTAGCGGGAGGTGGGGAGATCCTGGGGATTGGAAACCGACTCCACCAGACTGGTTCCCGGGGCTTGGTCATCGACGTAGTAGGAACGGAAGCGGCCCCAGCCGGTGGTGGCCGGATCTGTCCAGGAAAGGTCCACGCCGGTTCCCAGTCCGCGTTTGGACATGTAATCGAGGCGGAAGGCCCCGAGGGTGTTCTGGTCGACAGGGAACGCGAAGCGGGTGAGCAGGAAGGCGCCCCACATTCCGCGGCTGCCGGGGATCAGCGAAAGGCTCTGCTCCTGTTTGGCCGGCTGGTAAAGGTAGGGCAGCCACAGGATGGGCACGCGTCCCGCATACAGGGTGACGTTCCGGTACTCCGTGTAGTCGTCCTGATAGAAGCGGACGTTTTCCGCGCGGAGGCTGAAGCTGGGACTGGCGACGTCGTCCGTGGTGAAGACGGCCTGGGTGGCCTCGTACACCCCGGATTCGAGGGAGTTGACCGAGTGGGTTTCGGCGAGAAAGGGACCGGAGGCGGTGCGGAAATCCGACCCGGTGAAACTGTGGGATTCGATATTATAGATGGCGCGGTCCCCGGAGAGCACGACGCCATCGCGGAAGAGGCGCACGTTGCCTGAGACCAGGATGGTACCGGTTTCCTTGTCGTACTGGGCGAAGTCGCAGTAGAGGGTGGTGTCTCCCGAGGCAATGGTCACGCTTCCCTCGGCAACGGCGAGGCGGCCTTCGTAGCGAACGCCCGCGGGGCAGTGCAGTTGGACGGGAGCGGAGCGATCGAATCCCTTTGCGGAAGCCGGAATGTGGGACGTCCAAGCGCAGGCCAGAACGAGGGCGGCGAGAGGGAGGTGGAGTCTCATGGTGGGCGGGCGGGGAGGCGAACCGAGGCGAGGGAGCCTGAGGCAAGGCTGGGGGGTTAGGCCATTTCCTTTCGGTGGACCCAGATGGAATTGATGATGCCGAGGGAGAACATGATCATCAGCAGAAAGGTCCCGCCGTAGGAGATCAGGGGCAGGGGCAGCCCGGTGATGGGCATGATGGCGATGGTCATGCCGATGTTTTGGTACACGTGGAAAAACAGCTGCATGGTGAAGCCGCAGGCAATGACGAGGCCGAAGTCGTCGGCGGATTTGAAGGCGGAGTACAGGCAGGCGACGAGCAGTGCGGAGAAGGCGGCCACGAGGAGCGAACTCCCGAGGAACCCCCACTGTTCGGCAATCGCCGTGAAGATGTAGTCGGTGTGGACGGTCGTTCCCGGGATGAAGCCCTGTTCGACCTGGGTGCCGGCCGCCTTGAAACCCTTCCCTTCGAAGCCCCCGGAGCCGATGGCGATGAGGGCTTGGTTGATGGCATAGCTGGAGCCCTGCGGATCGATCTCGGGGTAAATGAAGGTCACCAACCGGGCTCGCTGGTAGGGTTTCAGCCCGAAATTCATGACGAGCGGAAGCAGGCAAAGGCCGATCAGGATGATGGCGATGAGATGCCTCTTGGGGAGGCCCCCGGCGAAAAGCATCCCCATCATCACGGGAATCCAAACCAAGGTCATTCCAAAGTCGGGCTGTTTCAGGGTCAGAAGCATGGGGCTGACCACAATGCAGCTCACGCACAGCAGCTTCAGCATCGGCTGCATTTTGCGGAAATGACAGAGAAACAGCCCCACGGTCAGGATGGCCGCCACCAAGGCGAGTTGCGATGGCTGGAAGGTGCCGATGCCGGGTACCCGCAGCCAGCACTTGGCGCCGCCGTGTTCTTGTCCCAGGGAGGTGTAGGTGAGGGCTGTCAGGATGGTCCCGATGACATAGAGGGGCACGGCGGCCCACTTCACCCACCGGTAGTGAAGGATGCTGCAGACCACAAAGACCCCCAAGCCGCCCACCACCCAGATGGCTTGTTTCTCCCAGTAGTTCTCCCAGGGACGGAAGTAGGTGGCGCTGTACACCGCAATCACCCCAAAGCTGGAGAGCAGGATGGCGAGCGAGACAATCAGCCAGTTCATGGCCAAGAGCTTGCGAAGGAGCGGCGTCATGGTTTTGAGGAGGAGACTGGAGGGCCGCCGCGCTCAGGCGAACTTGGGCACGGCCTCAAGGAGGCGTCGGGTGTATTCGTGCTGGGGGTGGGAGTAGATGCGTTCCGCGGGGGCGGACTCGACGATTTTGCCGTGGTACATGACCAGGACGTGGTTGCTGATGTGCTCCACGACGGCGAGGTCGTGGGCGATGAAGAGATAGGCCAGCCCGAGCTGTTGCTGCAGATCTTGGAGCAGGTTGACGATCTGCGCTTGGACGCTGACGTCCAGCGCGCTGACCGGTTCGTCGCACACGATGAAACGCGGTTCCACGGCGAGGGCGCGCGCAATCCCGATCCGCTGGCGCTGGCCTCCCGAGAATTCGTGCGGGTGACGCCCCATCATCTCGGGCTTCAAGCCGACCTGTTCCAGCAACTGGGCGACGCGAGCGCGGCGATCGCCTGGAGTCATGCTTGGGAAATGAATCTCAAGGGCTTCTTGGATGATCTGCAGCACGGTGTGCCTCGGGTTGAGCGAACCAAAGGGATCCTGAAAAATCATCTGCATCTGGCGGCGCAGCGGGCGGAATTCGCTGGGCGAAAGGGGAAGGATATCGCGCCCTTCCCAGAGCACCTCGCCGCCGGTGGCGGGCACCAGTTGCAGCAGGGTTTTTCCGATGGTCGACTTGCCGGAGCCGCTCTCTCCCACCAACCCGACCGTGGTGCCTGCTTCGATCGTGAAGCTGACGTCATCCACGGCTTTGATGTCCCCGGTGTGCCGGCGGAGCAAACCGGTGCGGACGGGGAAATAGGTGCGCAGGTTGCGGACTTCGAGGAGGGTCATATCAGGGGGCGGGGGCGGGGCAGGGGGCGGGGGACTGGAGGAAACCGGTCAGCGGACTGGTCGGGGAGGCCCCCAGGATGGGGTCGGCGAGTCCGATCTGGTAGGCGGCGCGACCGGCTTCGACTGCTTTCCGGAAGGCGCGGGCCATTTCCGGCGGATCGGAGGCGATGGCAATGGCGGTGTTGACGAGCACGGCGGCGGCCCCCATTTCGAGCGCCTCGGCGGCATGGCTTGGCGCGCCGATTCCGGCGTCCACGATGACCGGGACGCTGCACTGCTTGAGGATGATTTCGATTTGTTCGCGGGTGCGGATGCCTCGGTTGCTTCCAATGGGGGCGCCGAGGGGCATGACGGTGGCCGTCCCGACGTCCTCGAGGCGGCGGGCGAGCACGGGATCGGCGTTGATGTAGGGGAGGACGGTGAAGCCCTCGCGCACGAGGATTTCGGCGGCCTTGAGGGTTTCGACCGGGTCGGGGAGGAGGTAGTGGGGGTCTGGATGGATCTCGAGCTTGACCCAATCCGAGAGGCCCGCGGCCCGGGCAAGGCGGGCGAGGCGGACGGCCTCCTCGGCGTTCATCGCGCCGCTGGTATTGGGAAGCAGCAGGTAGCGCTTGGGGTCGATGTAATCGAGGATGTTCGCGAAGGGATCGCCCTTTCGGGTGAGATCGGCCCGGCGCAGAGCCACCGTGACAATCTGGGTGCCGCTGGCTTCCAAGGCTTCCGCCATCGCGGTGTTGGAGGGGAACTTTCCGGTTCCCAGCAAGAGCCGGGACTCAAAGGAACGTCCGGCGATGACCAGCGGTGAATCGAGGGAAGACATGGACACGGAAACCTAGCAAAGGGGGCGGCGTTTTCTATCCGCAATTCTATCCGCCGTGCGCGGGAGGCCCGGCCCGGCGGCTGGAAAAACGTGGAAGCGCCATGTGACGGGGGGCGGGGGCGGTGATACGGTTTGTTTTTGCAGAAAACAGAGTCCTGCACTAACGAGACACATTTCCATGGCGGCCACGCTTTTCTCTTCGATGGTTGTTGCAAACAGCGACGGCGGACTGGTGTTTGCCTTCCAGAACTCGACCCCGCCGGGGAAGGCGGTGCTGGCGGCGCTGTTTCTGGGATCGGTGTTCTCGTGGTCGGTGATGGTGACCAAGTTTTTGATGCTGCGCCGGGCGCAGCGGCAGCGGGAGCGGTTTTTGGAGTTGTTCCGCCAGGATCGTCAGCCGATGCGGGTTTTTGTGGAGCAGCTCTCCTTCGAGGGAGCCCCCGTGTTTTCGGTGTACGAGGCGGGCTGCTCCGAATTGGCCTACCAACTGGTGGGAAGTTCGGAGGTGGATGAAACCTTTGCACAGCGTTTGGATACGGCGGAATCGATCACCCCCTCGCAGATGCGGGTGGTGGCCGTGGCGATGGAGCGCGCCGTGGGCGAGTCGGCCCTCAGGCTGGAGTCGCAGATGATCATCCTCGCCACCGCCGTGAGCGGAGCCCCCTTTGTGGGGCTGCTGGGGACGGTGTGGGGGGTGATGGAAACCTTCGCGGATGTCGCAAAAGCGGGATCCGCCAGCCTCGTGGCCATGGCTCCCGGGGTTTCCGCCGCGCTCATCACCACGGTGACCGGGCTGCTCGTCGCCATCCCTGCCATGTTTGGGTACAACTACCTGCTTACCACCGTCCGCGGCATGATTGTGGAGCTGGATAATTTCGCCTCCGAGCTGACCAGCGCGTTTGAACACCGCTACGTCTCGCACCGTCAGGAAAAGTAATCCACGCATGGGCAAGCACGCATCCATGAGAACCAGCCCATGCGCCGCAACGACCCTGAGGGCCCTGAGGGGCCCGGGAGCGCGGAGCACGACCCCGTCCGCGCCCCTGCACCCCGCCCGACGCAGTGGAGCAACTCGGTAGACCCAACCTTTCCTCATGCGCCGATTTTCAGACAAGCACAGCATGCACACGCTGAACGAGCTGAACGTCACCCCGTTGCTCGACCTCGCTTTCGTGCTGCTGCTGATTTTCATGATCACGACGCCGCTCATGGAAAACAGCACGGACCTCGTCCTGCCCTCCGGCCGCGCCGAGGGCCAGGAGGTGGACCCCCATGGCGTGACCAATGTCTCTCTGTTCAAGGATGAGCGTCTCATGCTGAACAACGAGCCCATCGCCCTCGCCGAGTTGACGGGCCGCCTGGAGCGGTTGCGCCAAGCCAAACCCGATCTGGCCGTGCTGGTGCGCCCCCACAAGGAACTTCCCGTGCAGCGCCTGTACGACGTCATGGATGCCGTCAAGGCCGCCAAAATCACCAAGGTGGGTCTGGCCAAGTCTCCGGAATCCCCGTCGCCGCAACCGTAGCCCCCAGTTCCTCTTCTTCCACGCGGCGCGTATGGCGGACGACTCCTCTTTCCGAAGAAATCTGCTGCTGGTGGCGGTTCTGCATCTGGCCGCCCTCGGCACCCTCTGGCTGTTTGCTTCCGCGCGCAAACCCATCCCTAAAAAGGAGGAGATTGTCTGGATCCAGGATGGCGGGCTCGAGGGGGGCGGAAGCGCCCCGGCGGAGGGCGGCGGCCCCTCCAAACCCTCGCGCCTGCCCGAGCCCGAATTCACGGATACCCTCCCGCCCAAACCTCCCGTGCCCGCGCGCGAAGACCCTCCCGTACCGCCTGCCAAAAATCCAGAGCCCAAGGAGCCCAAGGAGCCCAAGGAGCCCAAGCCGGATTCCCCGCATCCCCCGGAGGAGCGCCCTCCCGAGAAGGAAGAGCCGAAAAGTTCCATCACCCTCCCCACCTCCAAACCGAAACCCAAGCCCGAACCCAAGAAGCCCGAGCCGAAGCCGCAACCCAAGCCCGAGCCCAAGAAACCCGAGCCGAAGCCGGAACCCAAACCGGAGCCGAAGAAACCGGAGCCGAAGCCGGAACCCAAGCCGGAGCCGAAGAAACCGGAGCCGAAGCCCGAACCCAAGCCGGAGCCGAAGAAACCGGAGCCGAAGCCGGAACCCAAAAAGCCCGAGGCGAAGCCCGAACCCAAACCACAACCCAAACCGGAGTCGAAGAAGCCGGAGGCCAAACCGGATCTGAAACCCGAGCCGAAAAAGGCCGAGCCCGTTGTTGAGAAGGCGGTTCCCGTGGGTGCCGAGAGCAAACCGGGGGACGAGAAAGTGCCCTTGGCGCGCGCGGTTCCGATGGAGGGGAGTGGTTCCGGGGGACCGGGGCCGGGGAATGCGGCGGGCAAGCCCGGAGGCAAGCCGGGGGGGGCTGGTTCAGGATCCGGATCGGGACCGGGGACTGGGAGTGGAACGGGAACGGGACCTGGTAAGGGAACGGGGGGCGTGAGTGATTCCGAGTGGGGGGCCTATCGCAAGATGGTCTACGACTGTTTCTACGCGCGGTGGGATCAACCCCTCGGGGTGGCCAAGGCGGATGAGAATTTGGTGGTGAAGCTCAAGATCCGGGTGCGGAAGGATGGCACAGTGGTCTCGCGCGAGATGGTGGTGCCGTCGGGAAATGCGGCGATGGATGAGTCCGTGATGAGTGCCGCGCAGAAGGTGCAACGCATTGGCGCGCTCCCGGGTGGTTTTCAAGGGGAGGGAGCCGACTTCACCATTCAGTTCACCTTGGACTAGCGCGTTTCCGAAAAGGCAGAGCGATCGCAACCCGGGCGCGGGAGCGGGGTTTGATCGTGTATGAAGAAGCATTGGCGTTTTTCGCAAGCGGGCTTCCTGCGCATGCTGGGAGCGGTGGGGTGTGTGGCCACGGCGCTGGCTGGAACTCCGGCCCGGGCAGAGGAGGGCAAGCCGGGGCGCCCACCCGGAGGCGGCCCTGGACCGGAGGGAATGGATCCCCTGGCGCGTTTGCGGATGTTGACCGAGAAGCTCAACCTCAGCCCCGAACAGCAGTCCAAGATCAAGGAGATCTTCCTGCGGGAGGGTCCGGCGATGAAGGAGCTCCTGTCCAAGGGGCGCGAGAATCTCACCGCCGAGGACAAGGCAAAGTTGCGCGAGATGATGAAGGCGCAGCGTGAGGAAATGGAAACCATCCTGACGGCCGAGCAGTTGGCGAAGGCCAAGGAATTGCGTGCCCAGCGGCCCGGGGGAGGCGCGCGCGGGGAGCGGGGCGAAGCAAAGGGAGAAAAAGGAGAAAAGGGGAAGTAACGCGGCAGGGAGGGGGCCGGGACGTTTCCCGAGTGCGTTGGGCGGGCTTTCATCGGGGAAGACCCGCCCCTCGGGATGCCCGCGGTTTCAGAGAAGGGCCTGCGCCCGAGGACGGTTCTGCGGTCCTACTCGGAGGAACGGACGCGGTGGGCAACGCGCTCGATGTGCAGGGCGCGTCCGGAGGTTTCATCGATGTCGATGAGGGCGCCCTGAAGCATGACGGGTCCCTTCGCGATGGGATAGGTGACGGGTCTGCCGGTCAGAAACCGGTAGAGGATGGGATCGATTTCGCGTCCCAGAATGCTCTCGGTGGGGCCGCACATTCCGGCGTCGCAGAGGAAGGCCGTTCCGCAGGGGAAAATTTGCTCGTCCGCGGTTGGGGTGTGGGTGTGGGTGCCGACGACGGCGGAAACCTTGCCATCCAGGAAGCGGCCCATGGCGATTTTTTCGCTGGTGGTTTCGGCGTGCACGTCCACGAAAATGATGGGGGTTTCCGCCCGGATGCGCTGGACCTCCGCCTCGATGGCGAGGAAGGGGTTTTCCAGAGGAGGGTTCATAAAGGTGCGTCCTTGAACATTGATGACCCCGACCTTGCCCTTGGAGGTTTCCAACACGATGGAGCCATTCCCGGGAGTGCCGGGAGGGTAGTTCAGGGGGCGCAACAGGCGGGGTTCCGTTTCGATGTAGGGCGGAAGATCCCGCTGATCCCACACATGGTCCCCCGTGGTGATCACCGCAACCCCCGCGCGTAGGAGATCAATGCTGATCTTCGGACTGATCCCCCGGCCCGCCGCGCTGTTTTCCCCGTTTACCACGACAAAATCCACGCCCCGTTCCTGCCTGAACCACGGAATGCTTTCGATCACCCCCTTGCGACCAGGTTCACCAACAATATCGCCAAGGAAAAGTAATCGGAGCATCGGGTACGCTTACTGCCAAAGCGCCAGCCGGGCGAACGCTTTCCTTTCTCAGTGCCTTGTGACCCTCCCAACGCGGCATCAGGGAGGCGCGCGCCTCCTTGCGGGCTGCGCGATCGTGGGACCGCTCTCAAAACGCCTGCGCGGGCGCATGCAGAGGTGTTAGAAAGCGTCTGGAGCCCTTTTTCCGCTTCGGAGTAAACCCCATGAAGCTGCAACCCCTTGGCGACTGTGTGTACCGCATTCCTCTGGACGCGGATCCCGGGGATGTTGGGAGGGGCGCGCCGGTTTGGCGCGGGGTCCGGATGGGGCAGCTCCTGGGGAAAGCTTTGGAAGCCAAGGATTGGGATGGGCTGCAAGATGTGGTGCCCTTCCAGCAAGGGGTCGCGCTGTACTTCCGGGAGCCGCTTTCCCCGAGGCGGGAGGCGGAGCTGGAAGCGCTGGTCGAGACGCTCCTGCCCGTGGTGCGTGCGGCGGATGGCTCCTTGGAAGGCGGGCGCACGGTGGAGGTGCCCGTGTGGTATGGGGGGGAGGCGGGATGCGATTTGGAGGAAGTGGCGCGCCGGCTTGGGCTTTCCATGGACGAGGTCGTCTCCCTGCATTCCCAGGCGGAGTATGGGGTGGAGGCGATTGGATTTGCGCCCGGGTTTCCCTACCTCTCAGGGCTCCCGGAGCGACTCCATCTCCCGCGGCGTGAAACCCCGCGGACGCGGATTCCTGCGGGAAGTGTGGGAATCGGGGGCGCCCAGACGGGCGTTTATCCCCTGGAAACTCCGGGCGGCTGGAATTTGATCGGGCGGACGCCCCTGCGGCTTTTTGATCCCGGCCGCGCGGAGCCCTCGCTCCTGCGGGTGGGGGACCGGGTGCGGTTTGTGCCGCTTGAGGCGGGGGGGGCTGCTTGGAGGGTTCATGCGGGGGGGTACGACG
>JBEBAG010000230.1:0-5429 GCA_041159065.1 Verrucomicrobiota bacterium
CAGCCGGCGCTTTGCGTCTCAGGTGAACCTTCCCGAGGATAAAAAGTTCATCGGCATCGATGCCTACAAGCATGCAATGGACGCGCTGCGGCCGGGGGATGTGGCGATTTTGGCAACGCCGCCGGCGTTCCGGTGGGTGCAGTTTCAGTACGCCATCGAGAAGGGGCTGCACGTGTTCATGGAGAAGCCGATCTGCGTGGATGCGCCCACGGGGATGCGGATGATCGAGCTGGGCGAACAGGCCAAGAAGAAGAATTTGAAAGTGGGCGTGGGGCTGATGGTACGCCATTGCCGGGGGCGCCAGGCGCTCTATGACCAGCTTCGAAACGGCGCGATCGGAGATATCGTGACCCTGCGCGCCTATCGCATGCATCCTCCCGTGGGATCGGCTTTTACGACCCCGAAAATCCGCGAGGACCTGTTGGCTGCGGGCAATTCGGAGCTGCTGTTTCAGATCGCTCGGTTTCACAGTTTCCTGTGGCTTTCCGGGGGGCTTTTCAACGACTTTTACATCCATCAGATCGACGAATGCTGCTGGATGAAGGATGCGTGGCCGGTGAAGTGCCACGCCGTCGGCGGACGGCACTACCGGGAGGACAAGATCGACCAAAACTTCGATGTGTATCAGGTGGAATACACGTTCGCGGACGGCACCAAGTTCTTCATGTACGGGCGCACCATGGGCGGGGTGAAGGACGAGTTCTCGAGCATTGCGCACGGGAGCAAGGGAATGGCCACGATCTCGCTGGGCGGTCATCACTTGGGCAAGGCTGGGCGGATTTACAAGGGGCACTTGATCCGTCCTGCGGACGAAACGTGGTCCGCCTTCTCGGGCGACGCGAAGGCTCCCGATCCCTACAACATGGAGTGGGCAGACCTGATTGAGGCGATTCAGAAGGATCTGCCCTATAATGAGGTCAAGCGGGGGGCGGAGGCCAGCATGGTGAGCTCCATGGGGCGTTTCGCCGCGCACACCGGACAGGAAGTGACTTGGGACGATTATACCCAGAACAAACACGAGTTCGCGCCGGGCTTGGATAAGCTGACCGATAAATCGCCTGCCCCGCTGCGTTCGGATAAGGATGGGAAGTATCCCCTGCCGATGCCCGGGCTTTTGAGGGACCGCGAGTATCGCGAGTTCGAATCCGCCTAAGCGGAGTTCGGAGAGCGGGCGGGGGGGAAGAATTGCCCAGTGGATTTGGGGCGGCTCTCTTGCGGGGGAGCCGCCTCTCTTTTTAGGATGGGACGATGAAAATCCCTCCCGTTTTAGGCTGGCTGGCCGTTTGGATCCTTGGTGCTTGTGCCGCGGCGCGGGGGGCGGAACTTCGAATCAGTACACCATTGGACTACCAGGTGGTGCAGCGTTCGGTGCGCGATTCCGGGGAGGTTTGGGTGGAGGGTGAATTTGCCGATGTCGCGACGCGGGCTTCGAAAGTGGAGTACCGGGCGGAGGTCTCGGGACGGTTCGGGGGGTGGATGCCGGTGGAGGGCCTTCGGGAGGGCAGGGAGTTCCGTTTTCGAGCCACTTTTCCGGCGGGAGGATGGTACCGGCTCCAATTGCGCGCGTGGGCGGGCGATCAAATTGCAGCGGAATCGGAGGTGGCCCACTTTGGAGTGGGGGAGGTTTTTCTGGTGGCGGGGCAATCTAACGCGGCGAATTACGGGACCGAAAAACTGCGGGCGCTCACGGGATTGGTGTCTGCCTTCGATGGCGATCGTTGGAGTCTTTCGGAGGATCCCCAGCCAGGAGCCACAGGAGAGGGGGGAAGCTTTTTGGCGCCTTTTGGGGACGCCATTTCCAAGCGTTTCGGGGTGCCGGTAGGGTTGGTCCCCTGTGGAGTGGGCGGTTCGAGTGTGCGTCAGTGGCTGCCGAAGGGGAGCCGGTCGCTGTTTCCCCCGGGCAAAATGAAGAGCACCCTGCCGGATGGAAGCTATCAGAGCCCGGGGTTCCTCTTTTCCCGGATGGTGTCCAGGATGCGGTCGTTGGGGCCGAGGGGGGTGCGTGCGGTGCTCTGGCATCAAGGAGAGACGGATTCCAGTCAGCAGGAGCAGAATCAGGTGCTTCCCGGGAGGGTCTACCGGGAACACCTCGAGACGGTGATTCGCAAGTCCAACGAGGCGCTGGGTTGGGAAACACCGTGGTTTGTGGCGCAGGTGAGTTTCCTTGTGAACGGCTACGAGGCGTGTCCGGATTTGCGCGCCGCCCAGGCGTCGCTTTGGAAGGACGGCGTTGCCTTGGAGGGACCGGATACGGACCAACTCAAGGGGGCGTACCGGGAAAATGGGGGCGAATCGGTCCATTTTACGGGCGCGGGACTCCGAGAGCACGCAGCCCGCTGGGTGCAAAAGGTCGAGCCGTGGCTGGAGAAGCAGCTACAACTAGACTCGGCGCGCAGACGCTAAAACGGGCCTCCCTGGAGGGGCGTGGGGCTTCGCCGGGAGAAGCCTGGGAGGCGCCTCGGAGAAGCGCGGGGGAGGCACGGGGCTAGCGGCGGCGTCCGCCGCCGCTCTTGCGCGACCCGAAGCTGTAGCCCTTCAAGGTGCGTCCTCCCTTGGCGTTTCCACCAGGAGGGATGGCGTTTTCGTTATCCAGCAGGGTGGTGTAGAGATAGGAAAAGCCCTCGAGTTTCTGACGGGGAATCTTGGTTTCGATGTAGCGCTCGATGGCTCGCACGGTGTCGAGTTCCTCGGCCGTGAAAAGGGTGAACGCATCGCCCTCCTGCTGCGCGCGCCCAGTGCGGCCGATGCGGTGCACGTAGTCCTCGGGGTGTCCGGGCACGTCGTAGTTGATCACGTGCGAAACCCCTGCGATATCCAGCCCGCGGGCTGCGACATCCGTGGCGACAAGCACCTGGTATTTTCCGGTCTTGAAGCCCTCCAAGGCCTCCATGCGCTCGGATTGGGAGCGGTCCGCGTGCATGACGGCGACGGGTTGTTTGAGGTCGCGCAGGCGCATGGCGACTCGGTCAGCCATGACCTTGGTGCTGGTGAAGACGATGCAACTGTGGAAATCCGTCTTTTCCAAGAGGGCGAGCAGCAGTTCGAATTTTTGGTCCTTGGCCACCGGGTAGAGCGCGTGGGTGACGGTTTCGGCGGGAGAACGGCGCGCGCCGATGGAGATGACCTCAGGGTTGGTGAGCACCCATTTGGTAAGGTTCTCGATTTCCGGCGGGAGCGTGGCCGAGAAGAAGAGGGTTTGGCGTTTCTTGGGGCACGCCTCGACGATTCTTCGAACTTGGGGGAGGAACCCCATATCAAGCATCCGGTCGACCTCGTCGAGCACGAGGTACTGAATGGAATCGAGGCGAATGGTGCCGTCCTCCATATAATCGAGCAGTCGACCGGGGGTGGCCACGAGCACGTCCACTCCGCGCTGGAGCATTTCACGCTGGGGACCATATCCGACCCCCCCGTGGACCATGCCCACCTCGACGTCGAAAAAGCGGGAGTAGTAGCGCATGGCGGTTTCCACCTGAGCGGCGAGCTCGCGAGTGGGTTCCAAAATCAGGCAGCGCATTTTGCCGTGGCGCTGAAGCAGCGAAAGCAGGGGCAGAGCGAAGGCGGCGGTTTTCCCGGTGCCAGTCTGGGCGGAGCCCATCAGGTCGCGCCCCTCGAGGACCAAGGGGATGGCCCGTTCCTGAATGGGAGTGGCCTCGAAGTAGCCCATTGACTGCACCCCGTGAACGACGGCCTCGTTGAGGCCAAATTGCTGAAAATCCATGAGAATCGCGAAGAGATCGAAGTAAAAAAATGAAGAGGACCGAAATGGCGCTGCGACTAGGGGGCAGCCGAACCGGGTGCCCCCTCCGTTTGGGGGGCGGCAGCGGCTTCAGCCACCAAACGATTGATTTGGGATGCGGCGAAGGCGGCGCCAAAGCCGTTATCGATGTTGACGACCGTCACTCCGCTTCCGCAGCTATTGAGCATGCCGAGCAGCGCGGCAAGTCCGCCAAAGTTGGCGCCGTACCCCACACTCGTTGGCACGGCGATCACGGGTTTGCTGATGAGTCCGGCAACCGCGCTCGGAAGGGCGCCTTCCATTCCAGCCACCACCACCACGACCGAGCAGGATTCGAGCTGGTCTCGCACAGCCAGTAAACGGTGGATTCCCGCCACTCCCACGTCGTGAATCCGGAGCACGCGGTTCCCGAAAAGCTCCAGTGTGACGGCGGCTTCCTCGGCGACGGGCAGATCCGAAGTGCCTGCGCAGACGACCCCGACGAGTCCTCCCCGCTTGGGCAGGGGCGTGCGCTCCACGACCACGCATCGCGCGCGCTCATGCCAGCGCGCCTCGGGGAAGCGTTGGAAAACGGCCTCGAAATGCGCTAATTCTACGCGCGTTGCCAAGAGCAGGGAGTGATGGGCCAGGATCACCTCCGCGATGTGAGCGACCTGTCCCGGCGTTTTTCCGGCGCCAAAAATCACTTCGGGAAAACCGCAGCGCCGTTCTCGGTCGGTATCCACACGGGCAAAACCAAGGTCCACGTAGCTCATAAGTCAGCGGGTGATTCGAAAAACGAGACGGCCGGGTAGGCGCTCACGGCGCATGGGTGGCGGCGTCGGTGGAGAGCACCAGACGCATGGGCATCATCTTCGACTCAAAAAAGCCGTGCTTTTTGTAGAATCGGTGCGCATCCGCGTTGATTCGGTCGGTGAGGAGGGTGATGCGCTTAAAGTCCTTATTTCGGGCATATTCCACGGCGTGCTCAAGAAGCAGGCCGCCGATCCCGTGCCGGCGGTATTCGTCCAGGACCACGAGGTCTTCCAGAACGATCACAAACCCGCCCTCAGCAGTCGAAATCGTAAAGAGCAAATTGATCATTCCCAGGATGATCCCATTTTGACGAATGACAAAAATCCGCCCCCGACTGGGATTCTCCAGAATCAAGCGGAGGCCCCGCATTTGCCGCACGGGATCCGGCACAAAGTCTCCCTCATGGGTGAACAGGTCCCGAAGCAGCTCGGTGAGTTGCGGCAGATCCTCCAAGGTGGCCTGTTCGATGGGGTAACCTTCCATGAAGCCGGAGAGAAAAGCAGGCCGGGGGCAAATTCGCAAGAATCGCGCACGCCGAGAGCAAGGCTCCGAGAGATGGGGGAGGGGTCGGGTCAGGTTCTCCGGAGCCGGAACTGGATTTGAAATTGACGGGGAGTGAGGCCGATGTGGCGATGGAAGGCTTGGGTGAACGCGCTCTGGTCGCAGAAACCCAGCTCGCGCGAGATTTCTGCGATTTGGGCGCTTTCCTTCTGTAGAGCGTCGCAGGCGGCTTGGATGCGCAGCTTGAGAATGAAGGCTTGGGGTCCCACTCCGAACGCCTCCACAAACTTCCGGTGCAACTGGCGCACGGAGAGGTGCACTTGTTTGGCAAGGTCCTCGACGAGGATCTTGTCCCGGAAATGTTCCCGGATGTAGGCCACGGCCCGGTCGAGCT
>JBEBAG010000231.1:0-5738 GCA_041159065.1 Verrucomicrobiota bacterium
ACGCGGGAGATCATAGACTGAGGCGCTGTTCAATGGCTCTGGCGGCCTGCGTGACCAACGGGGCTAGGGTTCCGAAATCCGATTCGGTTAACCGGCCGGAAGGCGCGGAAACCCAAATGCATCCCAGGATCTGATTGGGCCTCTGGAAAACCGGCGCGGCCACGCAACGAATTCCAACGCCGTGTTCCTCCCGATCCGTGCCGTAGCCCTGTTCAACGATACGATCGCACTCGCGACGGAGTTCCTCCCGATCAGTGATCGTGTGCGGCGTGGTCGGCGTGAGTTTGATTCGGCGAATCACGCGTTCGCGCTCTCTGGGATGCTGGAAAGCGACGATCACCTTGCCCGGCGCGTTGTTATGCAGATCGAGCCGCAACCCAACGTCCACGCCGATCCGGATCGGTTTGCGGCTCTCGAGTTTCTCGATGATCACCACCTCGTCTGCGATCGCAACGCCGAGCAAAACGGTTTCCCCAGTTTGTTCGCGCAAATCGCGCATCATAGGCAACGCGCATTCCACGAAACTCAAGTCGCCCGCGCGCGGATGCACCAACTGAAGAACTTTGCCCGTGAGCCGGATCAAAAGCGTGGCCTCGTCCCGAACCGCGTATACCGAGGCGATCAGCGTCTGAATGAGCCGGGAGGTCGAGTTTTTAGGGGAATCAATCGCAGCGCTTAGCTGAGTGAGGCTCAGGCCATTGGGGAACTCGCTGAGCTTCTCAAGCAACGCAAGGCCTCGACTCAGAGCCGGGGCTTGCGATGCGTCATGCGCGCTGCCAGTGGAATCGGCCGGTTCCTTGTATGGAACGTGTTCCGCGGTCTTCACAGTCTCATAATTCGGGCCGGGAAACTTCATTAGAAAATTTTCCCGCAAGCGCTGCCCCCGCTCCCAAGGCCCTCAAGCATCCCTCGCAGTCAACGAAACCGCGCAGGGAGTCCGAGGCTTTTGCCGCCGGAATCGATCGCCTCCTCGAATCCCCGGCCCATGGCAAGCGGGGAGGACGTTCCTGGCAGGATCTCGCACACGGCGAACGGAATCAGCGGATGCAGCCCGAGACAAACGCCCACCCATCGCTGTCTTACCTTTTGCACCTTTGCACTTTCGCACCTTTGCACGGTAGAACGTCCCCGTGTTCCGGCTCCTGTTCACGCTCCTCCTCTCCCTCCTTCCCCTCCCCGCACTCCTCGCGGCCGAGCGCCCTACGGTTGGCGCGATCCGCTGGGACGCTTGGAGCGGCGGCGGCGTGACGGCCGAGGTCGAGCAGACGCTGAGCCCGGAGAAGCATCGTTTCCGCTTGCCGTGGTTCGCGACGGTCGACGCCTCCGGTCGCGCGCACAGCGATGCCTCGGCTGACGGCGTCATGGAACAGGAGATTGCCTACGCGAAGCACGCCGGCCTCGATTACTGGGCGTTCCTGACCTACCCCGAAGCCGACGCGATGAGCTCGGCGCTAGCACGTTACCTGTGCAGCCCGAAACGCGCCGAACTTGGGTTCTGCCTCATCCTGCACCAGACGCTCTCCGTCCCGGCCGAGCGCTGGCCGGCCGAGCGGGACCGCACGCTCAGACTCCTCAAGGAACCCGGCTACCAGCAGGTCGCCGGACGGCCGCTGGTCTACGCCTTCGACCTGAAGACGGAGAACCCGACGATCAAGGCGCGCTTCGACGAACTGCGCACGTCGGCGAGGGACGCCGGACTGGATCCGTATTTTGTGTACATGGGCTGGAGTCCGTCCCGCGACTACCAATCCCAAGGGGCAGTGGGCTTTGCCGCGGTCTCCGCCTACGCGCATCCGGGTAGGGAGCCGAACTTCGCGAAGTATGTCGACGCCTTCGAGCAGCACTCCTGGGGCAACGCGCTCGCGAACCACGTGCCCTACGTTCCGCTGGTGACGACAGGCTGGGACAAGCGCCCGCGGCAGGACCATCCGGTCTCGTGGGAAAAGAACGCCGTTTATGCCAACCAGAAGACCTTCCCCGCGACAGCCACGCCGGCGGAGATTGCCACGCATCTCGGCCGCGCCCTCGCGTTCGTGAAAGCCAACCCGGCCCTCTGTGCTGCCAACACGATCATCGTGTATGCGTGGAACGAACACGACGAAGGCGGCTGGCTCTGCCCGACCTGGACGCCCTCAGGCCAGCCCGATACGTCCCGCCTCGACGCGATCCGCACCGTCCTGAGGTAGGGATGACCTGCCCGCTCATCTGCGGGCGCGCGGACCCATGCCCGTTGTTTGAAGCTCGCTTCACGCCGTTCGCAACCCCGCCTCCCGAGCCGCGAGACCGGCTCCCCCCTGGGATCGCAGAGTGCTTTTTGCAAAAAAAGCGCCCCCCGGTTTTGCCGGGAGGCGCTCTTGAAAAGGTTGCTCCACCTTTGCCGTCTAGTCGGGGCTCCCGTTCCCCCAGTGGTAAACGGGTGGATACCTGGGGCGGGCGTCTGACGTCCAATCAAGGCATGTCATCAACCTGCCCACCCTAGTCTCCAATTATTGTTTTATCGGATCGGGATTGCCGACCTTTACTCGAACAACGCAGAGCAATTGGAAAGAAAGCCGCCTACTCGCGCGCCTGCACCCCAAGCTCCGAAATCAATCGTTCCTTGAGACGCTGATGCGCTGCAGCGACTTCTTCGGCCGTGAGTGTCCTTTCTGGAGAGCGGTATGTCAACGAATAGGCCACCGACTTGAAGCCCTCCGGCACCTTTTGACCCGAGGGATCCTCGAACACATCGAACAACTCCACCCCGCTCAACAACGCCTCCCCAGCCCCGGCCAGAACCTCCAAAACCCGCCCATTCGCAAGACCGCGAGGCATCTGCAACGCCACATCCCGGGTGACCGCCGGAAACCGGGGGATCTCACGGTACACCGCCGCCGTTTCCCCCGACTCCAAGAGAAGCGACAAGTCTACCTCCGCCGCCAGCAGGTTCCCCTGCAAGTCCAGAGAACGCACCGCCGAGGGCCGCCACTGTCCCGCCATACCAATCTCCCTGCCACCACTCACAATCCCCACCCGCAACCCCAGCACGCCGGTCGCTTCCCCCAAAACAAACTCCACTTCCCGCCCCAGCAACGCCCCCAGCACCCCCTTCAAATCAAACAAATCCACCTCCCTCACCGTCGACTCCCTCCAGTTCGCCCCCCGAACCGGTCCCGCAAGCACCACCGCCAAATGCGTCCGTTCCTCTCGCCCCTCCCCCGAAAACACCCGCCCTACCTCAAACAACCGCACCCCCTTCACTCCGGCTCGCCCATTGCGCGCCGCGGCCGCCACCAACCCGGGCACCAAACTCGGCCGCAACACCCGTTGGTCTTCATTGAGCGGATTCTTCACCCGCAACACCGGCCCGCGCACAAACGGGCTCTCGCTCCCCGCCTCCGATACCAACGTCAGCGTCCGCGCCTCGTACAACCCCTGCCCTACCGCCGCCCGGCGCACCCGCATCAACCGGTCATAATGCGCGTCCGTCTCCGAACTCGCGCTGAAGCAGGCCCGGGTCACCCCAGGCACCTTTTCAATCCCCACCACCCGCGCAATCTCCTCAATCAAATCCACCTCGCGCGTCAGATCCTCGCGAAACGAGGGCACATCCCACCCGTGCCCGTCCCGGGTCAACCCCAGCGCACTCAGAATCTCCACAATCCGCGTCTCGCTCACCGCAACCCCCAGAAGCGCCGCCACCCGTTCCAAACGCAATGGGACATGACGCACCGGCGTGAGCCCCAGCAACAGCGCTCCCGAATCCACCCCGCCCTTCGCCCCCACCCCCACCCGCAGCCCCACCGCACGCGCCCCAGCCAACTCCCCCAACAGCACGGCCGCCCGCTGCGAGGAACGCAACACCCCAGCCGGATCCACCCCGCGCTCAAACCGATAGCTCGAGTCACTCGAAAGCCCCAGCCGCCGCGAAGTCCTCCGAATCGCCGAACCCGCAAAACACGCGCTCTCCAACAGCACCTCCGTCGTTTCCCCACTCACCCCCGTCGCCTCCCCTCCCATCACCCCCGCGATCGCCACCGGCCCCGAGTCGTCCGCAATCACCACATCCTGAACCCCAAGCACATACTGCTTCCCATCCAGCGCCAGCAGGCTTTCGCCCTCCGCCGCGTACCGTACCCGCAATTCCCCGCGCACCTTCGCCGCATCAAAAGCGTGCAACGGCTGCCCCGTTTCCAACATCACCCAGTTGGTCACATCCACCACGTTGTTAATCGATCGCACCCCCAGCGATTCCAAACGCGCCCGCATCCACTCCGGACTCGCCCCCACCCGAACCCCCTCCATCCGGCGCACCGTGTAAAAAGAACACCCCACCCCCTGCACTTCCACCGGACTCGCCTCCGCCTCCTCCGGCACATACCCATGGCCCGCGCTCACTTTCCGGCCCGTCAACGCCCCCACCTCCCGGGCAATCCCCTCGTGACTCAACAAATCCGCCCGGTTCGGCGTGATCTCCAAATCCAGCACCGTGTCACTGGGAAACAGCTCCCTCAGGGGAGTCCCCACCGGCGTCCCCGGATCCAAAATCAACAGCCCCTCGGATTCCTCTGAAATCGCCAACTCCTTGGCGCTGCACATCATCCCTTCCGACTCCACCCCGCGCAGCTTGCCCACCTTGATCTTGAAATCCCCGGGCATCACCGCCCCGGGCAAAGCCAGGGGCACCTTGTCCCCCACCTTGAAATTCTTCGCCCCGCACACGATCTGCCGCCCCACGCCAGAGCCATCCTCCACACGGCACACCGAAAGCCGGTCCGCGTTGGGATGCGGTTGTGTCTCCAAAATCTGCGCCACCACCACCTTGTCGATGGACACCCCGCTCGTTTCGATGCCCTCCACCTCCACCCCGGCGTTGGTGAGCAACTGCGCCAGTCCATGCGCGTCCTGGCCAAAGTCCACCAGTTCGCCAAGCCATTTCAGGGAAACTTTCATAGGAAAAATTCAGGTAAACTCTTAAAACTGCGAGAGAAAGCGCTGATCACTGTCAGTGAACAGCCGGATGTCCGGCACCCCCGCCATGATCATCGCCAACCGGTCCAACCCGAATCCAAACGCAAACCCCGTGAACCGCTCCGGGTCCAACACCCGATCCCCGCGCCGCTCATTCACCGCCTCAAACACCGCCGGATCCACCATCCCGCAGCCCGCGATCTCCAGCCAGCGTCCCCCACCCAAAGCCTTGGTCTGGATATCCACCTCGAAACTCGGCTCGGTGAAGGGAAAGAAATGGGGACGGAACCGAAACTTCGCGTCGCTCCCAAGCAGCTCCCGGAAGAAAAACTCCAGGGTCCCTCGCAAATCCGCAAGACTCACCCCTTCATCCACATACAACCCCTCCATCTGACTGAACTGCGCCAGGTGCGTCGCATCCACTTCATCCCGGCGGTACGCCGCTCCCGGGGCAATGATCCGCACCGGAGGCACGGCCTTTTCCAAAGTCCGAATCTGAATGCTCGAGGTGTGCGTGCGCAGCAACCGCCCGTCGGGCAGGTAAAACGTGTCCTGCTCATTGCGCGCCGGGTGATCCGCCGGCGTGTTCAGGGCGTCAAAGCAGTGCCACTCCGTCTCAATGTCCGGCCCATCCGCCAGCGCAAAGCCCATCCGACGAAAAATCCCGATCGCCCGGTCCATGAGTTGCGTGATCGGATGCAACGCTCCCACGGGAAACGCAGTCCCCGGCAGCGTGACATCCACCCCCTCGAACACCCGCGCCTCCTGAGCGGCCACCAACCCGGCCC
>JBEBAG010000232.1:0-4262 GCA_041159065.1 Verrucomicrobiota bacterium
GCGGGAAGTTGGCACAAAAATGCCTCGGCGCAAAGGCGGTTTGTCTCTGACTACGGATGCGGAGGGAAAAAAGCCGTCTGAAAAGCGGCGCTTTTCCCGCGGGGCCGGCATCTGGGGTTGACCTGGCCCGCGCGGCGGGGGAGGCAGGGAGGGTGAAAATTGAAACGTTTACGGGCGGCCTTTTTGAAACCAATGCTTTCTTTCTGGGGGATTCGGGGATTCTCGTGGATGCGCCCCAAGACACGGCCGACTGGTTGCAGCGCCGGGGCTACGGCGTGAAGTCGCTTTTGCTGACCCATGGACATGTGGACCACGTGTGGGATGCGGCACGGATTCAGCGGGAGCACGGCTGTCGTGTATACCTGCATCCGGACACGGAACCGATGGTGCGGGATCCGCATTTTTTCCGGAGGTTTGGGTTTGAGTGGGAGGTGGAGCCGGTGGGGCCCGTGGAGTATTTGGAGGAATGTGCGTCGGTTTTTGTGGAGGGGGTGGAGTTTGAGGTGCTTTTCGTGCCGGGGCATTGCCCGGGGTCGCTGTGTTTCTTGAAGAGCGGGGAAGGGGTGTTGTTCGGGGGGGATGTGCTGTTTGCGGGGGGAGTCGGGCGATGGGATTTGCCGGGGGGAGACCGGGAGCTTTTGCTTGGGGGAATTCAGCGAAAGTTGCTGAAATTGCCGGACTCGGTGCGCGTGTTGGCCGGGCATGGTCCGGCGACGACGATTGGGGTGGAGCGGCGCACCAACCCGTATTTGATCCCCGGCTGATGTTCCTTCCGCCGCGGGGCGGTCGGTTTTTCGGGGATCAGTCGGAGAGTTCCTCGGCGGGGTAGGTCCAGATTTCGCTGAGGGTGGGGTGGTAGTGGGGGATCTGGGCGAGGTCGCGGGCCGTGGCGTGGAATGCCATGGCGACGCTGATTTCGTGGATGAGTTCGGCGGCGTGCGGCCCGACTACGGAAGCGCCAAGGATCTCGCGGCTTTCCGCGTGGGCGAGGAGTTTGACAAAGCCGTGTTTATGGCCCTCGACCATGGATTTGCCATGGTCGTCAAACGGATAGGATGCGGTGCGGAAGGGGATCCCTGCGTTTTGAGCCTCGGCTTCGGTGAGTCCGAGCGAGGCGACCCCGGGATCGGAGAAGACGGCGAGCAACTTGAGCCGGTAATGGATGGATTCAAGGGGTTGCTCGGGGTGGCGTAGGAGGCGGTGGGCGTTGCGCGCGGCGATTTCGCCCTGTTGAATGGCGATGTGCACTACTTCCAGCGGGCCGCAGACATCGCCAGCGGCGAAGAGGTGGGGGTGGTTGGTTTGCTGGGTGAGGGCGGTGGGGATGCGTCCGTGTAGCAGGGAGACGCCGACGGATTCGAGTTGAAGGTTCTCCGTGGCGGGGACCCGGCCCAGGGCCATGACGATCTCTTCGGCCTCTTCGCATCGGGGGGCATCGGAGTCCGCGAGGGTGAAGTGGACGCGTTTGAGTGCTCCGGCCTTTTCAACGCGCTGGAGACGGACCCCGGTGAGAATACGGACGCCCTGATGACGGAGGCCCTCCTGGAGGGCGAGGGAGACGTCGGGATCGGCCTCTTTCAGAACGCGGGGGGAGCGCTGCAGGAGGGTCACCGTTTTTCCGAAGCCGGCGTAGAAGGAGGCCGCTTCGAGGGCGATGGCGCCGCCGCCCAGGATCAGGATGGATTCCGGGAGGTGCTCGGCTTCGAGGAAGGCGTCGCTGTCGAGGTAGCCGGTTTCGAGGAGTCCGGGGATGGGGGGCGGCTGGATTCGGGAGCCGGTGGCGATGAGGCAGGTGGAGGCTTGAAGGACGGATGTGGGGCCTTGAGGGGGGGTGACTTCGATGCGGTGGGGGTCGAGGAACCGTGCCATGCCGCGTAGAAAGGTGAAGCGGCCCGACTCGAGTTGCGAGCGGCGGTAGGTGGCAAATTCCCCGATGAGCAGCCGTTTGCGTTCCTGGAGGGCTTTGAGATCGACGCCCTCGAAGGTGGCGCGGATGCCGAACTCCGAGGCGCGGCGGATTTCTGCGGCGCGTTGGGAGGAGGCGAGGAGGGTTTTGCTGGGCATGCATCCGCGCAGGATGCAGAGGCCGCCGACCTCGCGGCCCCCCTCGATCACGGCGGTGCGGAGGCCGAGGCGTGCGGCGGTGGACGCGGCTGCGTAGCCGGCGCTGCCTCCCCCCAAGACCACAAAGTCGAAGGTTTGCATGGACTGGAGCGGGCTGGGGGGACGCCTCGGGGTTTAGAGCAGGTGGCTTTGGAGGAGGGGAAGCAGCTCGGAGATGGCGATGCGCTCCTGGGTCATGGAATCGCGATGGCGCAAGGTCACGGTGCCGGCTTTCTCCGGGCCGTTCTCCCCGATGGTGTCGAAGTCGACCGTGATGCAGAAGGGGGTGCCGGCCTCGTCCTGGCGGCGGTAGCGCCGTCCGATGGCGCCTCCGTCGTCATAGAAGACGTTCATGTGCGGGCGGAGGAGGTCGCGGATTTGGAGCGCCTGTTTGACGAGTTCGGGGCGGTTTTTGAGCAGGGGAAAGATGCCGACCTTGATGGGAGCAACCTTGGGGTGGAAGTGGAGCACCGTGCGGGTTTCCTTCTGTCCCTTTTCGTCGGTGACCTCCTCCTCTTCAAAGGCTTCGCAGATGAGGGCGAGGATGAGTCGGTCGACCCCGGCGGAGGGTTCGATGACGTGGGGCACGTAGCGGGAGTTGGCTTCCTGATCGAAGTACTCCATGGATTTTCCGGAGAACTGCTGGTGCTGGGAGAGGTCAAAGTTCCCGCGCGCGGCGATGCCCTCGAGTTCCTGGGTGCCGAAGGGGAATTTGTAGAGGATGTCGACGGTGGCGCGGGCGTAGTGGGCGAGTTCCTCGGGTTTTTGCCAGTACTCCTCGAGGGAGGAGCGTTTGAGTCCGATGCTTTCGTACCAGCGGAAGCGCTCTTCGACCCAGTATTTGTGCCAGACTTCCCAGCCCCAATCGTCCTGGGGTTCCGCGAGGGAGGGGCCCTCGGCGAGGGAAGCGACTTTGCCCTTTTGGGAAGCGACGACCTCGTCGGGCTTGATGAAGAATTCGAGCTCCATCTGCTCGAACTCGCGGGAGCGGAAGGTGAAATTGCGCGGGGTGACCTCATTTCGGAACGCCTTGCCGATCTGGCAGATGCCGAAGGGAACTTTGACGCGGCTGGTTTCGAGCACGTTTTTGAACTGCACGAAGATGGCCTGCGCAGTTTCCGGGCGCAGGTAGGCGACGTCGTCCTCGGTGGCGGCGGGGCCGACGTAGGTTTTGAACATGAGGTTGAAGGGGCGCGGTTCCGTGAGTTCGCCTCCGCAGTGAGGGCACGGGGAGGAGAGGGGGCCCTCTTCGGCGGCGGTACAGAGGATTTGGAAAATGCCCTGGAGAGAGGCCGCGTCTGCGGAGCGCTGGGCGAGTCGGGCGAGGACGGCTTCGGGGGCCTTAACGAGGGCGAGATTGGGAACGGTACGGGCGCCTTTGCCTTGGGCCCATTTGAGGAGCGCGTCCGGGTTGGGTTTGCCTTCAGGGCAGGCGGAGCGGATGGACTCTGCCCAGGGAACGGTTTCGAGCATTTCCCAGACCTGGTCGGAGCGGACGAGCTTTTTGCACGCGCGGCAGGTGCTCATGGGGTCGCTGAAGGTGTCGACGTGTCCGGAGGCCTTCCAGATGCCGGGATGCATGATGATGGTGGCCTCGAGACCGACGACGTCGTCGCGCAGGCGGGTCATGCTTTTCCACCATAGTTCCTTGACGTTCCGTTTGAGTTCGGCGCCGAGTGGGCCGTAGTCCCAGAAGCCGTTGAGGCCGCCGTAGATTTCGCTGGATTGGAAGATGAGTCCGCGTCGTTTGCAGAGGCTGACGATTTTTTCCATTCGGGAGACGGAGGCGGGCTGGGACATAGACGGGCGGGGCTGACAGTTCAAAGAAGAGGCGCAAAAGAAAGGGCAGAAGGGCCTTTGCGGCAAGCCGCGAAGGAGGGCGGCCTACGGCCAGGGGTCGGTTGGGGCGGCGCGGCGGCCGGCTTTTTGGGAGGCCTTCCTAGAAGCCTTTTGGGAAGCCTTTTGGGCCGCGCGGCGGCGCGTCTTTTGGCGGGCGATGCGGAGGTAGGCCTTGAGTTTTTTGAGGGCGCGGCGCGCCCAGAGGAACTCGAGGGAGAGAATGGCGAGCCCGGCGGGGATGACGAGGATGGCCGGGCCCGGCGTGATAATCATGACGATTCCGATGATGATCACGGAGAAGCCGACGAGGGCGATGAGGG
>JBEBAG010000233.1:0-3556 GCA_041159065.1 Verrucomicrobiota bacterium
AGCGGATAGCTTCGATGAGGAGGCTTTTTTCGGGGTCGCCCGGGAGGAGAGCGGGTCCTGAGTCGCCGCCTTTTTGCCAACCATTTTTGGAATCGAGCACGAGGCCGCCCTTGGTTTTTGCGCCGCTATGGCAGTCGAAGCAGTGCTCGACGAGAATGGGACGGATCTGGGATTCGAAGAAGTCCTCGGTGGCGGCGGCTCCGGGAGCGAGTGCGGCCAGGAGGGTGAGGAACGAAAGGGCTCTGTCGGAGGAGCGCATGGGGGGGCAGGTGTGTGGAGCCTTGGAGCCACAGGTGCAGGCAGGAAATTAGGAGAGGATCTCTTTGACGACGTGGCCCTCGACATCCGTGAGTCGGTAGTCGCGGCCGGCGTGGCGGTAGGTGAGTTTTTCGTGATCGAAGCCCAGAAGGTGCAGGATGGTGGCATGGAAATCGTGGACGTGTACGGGGTCGACAGAGGCCCGCATCCCATGTTCATCGGTGGCGCCGTGAACGATGCCGGGTTTCACGCCGGCACCGGCGAGCCAAGAGCTGAAGGCCCACGGGTGATGTTCGCGGCCCTTGGCATCGGCAGTGTTGTTGAAGGGCGTTCTGCCGAATTCTGTGGTCCAGACGACGAGAGTGTCTTCGAGCATGCCCCGCTGTTTGAGGTCGCGGAGGAGTGCGGCGATGGGTTGGTCGACGTTTTTGGCGAGCGGCGCGTGGCTCATCATATCGCCGTGTGCGTCCCAGTTTCCGGAGGAGCCGGAGTCGATGAGTTCCACAAAGCGGACACCGCGTTCGAGGAGGCGCCGGGCGGCGAGGCACTGCCATCCGAAGCCGGTGGTTTGTCCGCGTTGGAGGCCGTAGTCGGCATGCGTGCGGTCATTTTCCTCCTGAAAGTTGAAGGCGTCTGGAACGGCCATTTGCATTCCGAAAGCGGTTTCGAAGGTCCGGAGGCGGGCCTCAAGAAGGGGGTCGGCGTTGCGGGTTTGGATGTGGGTTTGATTGAGCGTGCGGAGGGCCTCCAGTTCGCGGGACTGGAGGGCGGCAGGGATGCGGGGGGCGATGTTGGCGATGGGTTCCGCGCCCGGAATGACGAGTGTTCCCTGGTGCGAGCCTGGGAGGAAGTCGCTGGCGAAGACCTGACTTCCTGCATAGGTCTGCTTCGGGGCGATCACCACGAAGGAGGGAAGATTTTGGTTCATGGTTCCCAGCCCGTAGCTCACCCACGAGCCGATGCTGGGTCGGGCAAATGCAAACGAACCGGTATGCATGCCGAGGGTAGCATTGTAGTGGTTCGAGTGGGAGGTGTGCATCGACCGGATGAGGGTGAGGTCATCCGCGCACGAAGCAATGTGGGGGAAGAGTTCGCTCACCTCGGTGCCTGACTGGCCGCGCGGCTGAAACTCCCACTGGGGCCGTTTGAGGTAGATGCGCTCGTAGCCCGGGCGGCCCTTGATTTCGGGGTGGTCGGCCTTGATCTCCTTTCCGTGGTCACGGATGAGTGCAGGCTTGGGATCAAAGCTGTCCACATGGGAGACACCGCCCGTCATGAAAAGGAAAATGACGCGTTTTGCTTTGGCGGGGAGTGGAGGGTTTTTTGGGGCAAGCGGGTCGCCCGATTCGGCCAGAAGTTGCTGGAGGAGTCCGGGAAAAAGCAGGGAACCGGTGACAGCGGACTGGAGGAAGTTTCTGCGGGGGAAGACGGGTGGTTTCATTTGGGGAGAGGGCGGCTTAGTCGATGTGGAGGAATTCGTTTCCGGCGAGCAGGATGCGGCAGTAGGCATTCCATGCTTCAGCGGGTGCGGTGCCATAGGAGGCCAGGAATGCGTATGCATGCTGGGATTCGGCAGCGGAGGGTTCGCGTTGGAAGAGGGTGCGGAACACCGTGTTGAGGCGGAGGGAATCGTTTGGGAGCCGGGCGAGTGAGGCGGCGAGTGTTGCGGCCTGTTCGTGGAAGAAGGGGTTGTTGAGGAAGAAGAGGGCCTGGGGTGGGACGGTGGTGGTTTGGCGTTGGGCGGTGCTGGCGCTCGGGTCTGCCCCGTCAAAGAGCGCGAGGAGTGGATGGCGCCGCTGGCGTTGTGTCATGAGAAAAGCGCTGCGCTGGGTGTGGTCGTAGACGGCGTTGAAGGGGTTGTGTTGCGTGTACTTCCAGCGGTCCTCTGGAGGGAAGGGATGGGATTGGCCCAGCGTGAGATCGAGTTTTCCGGCGGCCAACAGCAAGCTGTCCCGGAGTTCTTCCACGGCAAGCCGACGGCGTGAGAAGCGTGCAAGGAGACGATTTTCTGGATCCTTGAGAAGGTGGGGTTCCTGAGGATTGCTTTCGCGTTGGTAGGCTGCGGTGTGCATCAGGATCCGGTGCATTGCCTTGACGCTGTATCCGCTCGCTACGAATTCAGATGCAAGGAATTCAAGGACTTCGGGATGGGAAGGCTTTTCGCCGCGCGAACCGAAGTCGCTCGAGGAACGGACGATGCCGTTTCCGAAATGCCACTGCCAGATGCGGTTAGCCATGACGCGTGCGGCGATCGGGTGCTGCGAGATCCACTGGCCGAGTTCACGCCGACCGCTCTCGGTGGGATGAAAAAGAGGCTGGCCACCAAAAACCCCCAGCCAGCGGCGGGGGACTTCGTCGCCGGGTTTTTCGGGCTCACCGCGGATCTGAATGCGAGCATTCACGGGTTGGGCATCGGCGACAGCATAGGCCCATGGGATGGCAGGAACCGGGCCAGCCTCTGGGATTTGCAGGGTGCGCCCCATCTCGAGAAGGGCGGTGCCCGAGGCGGGGGAACGGAGGTGTTTGAGTTCGAAGGAAACGCCGTCGTTCCGGGTGGGGTGGGCGTCAGCGACCCGTCCACGGATGCGGACCGAGCCATCCATCGGGCTGACCCAGGCCACGGCTACGGGTCGATCATGGCCGGGGTGAACGAGAAAAGAGCGGGCTGGGAGTGTGGTCCAGACCATGAGTTGCTGGTCCGAACTGTTCACAAAGACGGAGGGCGTATCGCCAATGCCCCACTTTTGGATGTCGCTGTGTCCGTTTACCGAAGTGGATTTTTCATGAAGAAACACGGGCCCCTTGTTGCCCATGGAAAGAAAGCACCACGATGCGCCGTGTGTGCCCGGATGGGGGTTGGAATGGCTGAGCGAGGAAATGAGGTCGGAGACGTTCCATGCCCGGTCGGGCTGAGCGCAGTCTTGAAGGCTCCACTCCACGAGGGTGCTGTCGGCACCATGGCTTTTGTTGGGTGAAACGGTGAGGAGCAGCACCTCGCCCTTGCGTACGGCAATGGAGTCGAGGGAGACCTTCTGGCTTTCCTCAAAGCCGATGGAGGTGCCTTCCGCAAGGGTCGCAGCAGCCAGAACTTCGGTTTGCTCGGTGAAACTGGCGTGGAGGGTCTTGCCGGCCGTAGCCAGTTTTGCACGCAGCGCATCCTCTTCCGCGCGCTTTTTGAGCCAGGGGGTCATCAGCGCATCCGCATCCGATTGGGGGATGAGGGGGACCATGTCGCGCGGTTTGCCGGAGTTTTCGCAACCGGGGTAGGCGAATCGGGTGCTCTGGAAGATTCCGTAGA
>JBEBAG010000234.1:0-20771 GCA_041159065.1 Verrucomicrobiota bacterium
TTGAGATTCCCCGCGGTGTCCCGAGAGAGTTGCAGCGCCTCGGAACCGCTTCGCCCCATGAATAGAATCGGCTCCGCCGTTCCAGGAAGCCGCTCCGGCTTGACCCACACGGAGAACGAAAGTGCGGAGACATCGGCGAGGCTTCGCTCCAATGCCACATAGTCTTGCACCCCATCCAAGCGCAGCCCGCTCAGGCCCCCGGGCCCGTCCCGCTCGCGCAGAGGAGATCCTCGGAGAAAAGCGTGCATCGCCCCAAACTCGTCCCACCACAATTCCCCCTCGGGCTCCTCGGTGCGGTAGCTGGCGAGAAGGCCGCGGGGTTTTCTCAGGGTCTGGGCGTAATAGGAGTTCCACCAGTCGCCCCAAGGCACATGACTAAAGTGCACCCCGTCATTCACGGAGACGGCCATGGAGTAGTCGTGATCCGCGATCGCCGTGCCTCCAAGCGTTCCGCCAAACGGATAAGCGCAGCCTCGCACCACCGCGTCCCCCTGGACGGTGGTATCCTGCACGAAAGCGTGCGCCCCGACCCAAGCCCGATCCTTGAGGCGCGCTCCCCGGCCGATCTGGGCGCGATCTCGGACCCGCGCACTGGCGGAAACTTGGGCGTCTCCCTCGACCAACGCATGTCCACTCACAACCGCGCTCCCCTCCACCCGCGCGCTGTCCTTGATCACCGCGTAGTCCTCGATTCGAGCCGAACCCGTCACTCTGGCGGTGCCAAGGACTTTGGCATTCGGGCCCACATAGGCACTGACATCGACCGTGGCGGAATTTTCCACCCACCCGCCCCCGTTGGGGTGCGCATGAGACACTCCCAGGGTGAGCGCGTAAGGATTCGGAGCGGGAAGGGCGTTGCTCAAACGCACCTCGTACGCGTACCGCAACCGATCGGGGTGTTTATCCACCGGTTTGGTGTTGCTGAGGCTTCCCAAATCGAGGGCCGTCTGATCCGGCGTGGCGACCACGATGAGAAACACCCGGGACTCCCCCGAACCCACGGAAAAGTTCTGCGAGCCAGGACCCCATACCGGCGAGTAACGCACCGAATCCCCGGAGGAAACCGCGGCGATACACCAACGCCAACTCTCCCCAATGCCCGCGAGGTTCAGTCCCCGGATTTCCACATCCACCGCCGTGCCCGGAGCCGCACTCAGCTCGTGGACCTGATACGCCCAAGCATCCGGAGCCCGCTCCAAAGGGACCCGCCACCAGCCCGGCTTGTCCTGCTGAGGAACGAGCCTCGCGCCCTGTTTCCAAAAATGCATGGCCCGGTCGGCCTCGGTTCCCCAGTGCTGAGCGCGCAGTTTCTGCTTTTCAATAAAATCGAGCATCGGCCAACGCTTGAGTGCCTCACAGGCGACATCCTTTGGGGAGATTCCCTGTGGAAGCATGCTGGAGAGCTTTTCGATCAGGGTCTTATCCTTCTCACCTTGACGCCAGGCAGTGGCGGTGAAGTTGGCGGGCAACCCCAACTGGGTGCCATAGTCGTCAAGCGCCAAATAATACCGTTGGTCGGCGTAGATGTGCCGTAAATGGTCGGGACGGTAGTTCGAATTCGCGCTCAGGTTGTCGAGCCCCGGGGTGGCGTTGGGAATGACATCGAAAAAATGCAGGTTTCGGGAGGCGCGGAGGTAATTGGCGTGGCTTTCCCAATGCCCCCCCGCCAAGGCACCGGACTGGGCTGCCTGTACCACGTGCGCGAACTCATGCGGCACGGGACTTCCCCACCCCTCATCGCCGAGTCCGGAGGCATCAATGTGCAGAAATCCCCGGTTCTGATACCCACTCATCCAGTAGCCCCCCCAAGACGGCCAGGTCACCAAGTTCATTTTCAACGGGGCGCTCCCCGACACTCCCCACTCCCGAAACGGTTCCTGATAGCCCAGCTTCCGGCAGAAGACCTGGTAGCTCTCCTCGAGCAAGCGGAGCGCCCGCCGGGCATGGGCCGGAGTGAACGAGAGATCCGCCGGATCCCACCAGACACAGGCGTGCTTGCTCTCCAGTTTTCCCGCGTTCAGCAGGCTCAAGCCGTCGGCAAACGGAGCGTCCGGGTTGAACGCGGGGCCAGATCCCGAGAGGTCCCCGACCTCGAGGTAGTCCAGCTCAAAGCTTCCACCCGCAGAGCCGAGCAGCGTCACCCGCAAATCACGCAGCCGGTCTCTCCACGCTACCTCGAGTCCGAGATCGAGTCGGTAGACGTGAAACTGTCCGTCGGCGATCAGGGTTCCAGTGGGAATTTCAAAAACGCGAGACCCCGCAAACCCCTGGGCCTGGGAAGTCCCGTATTCGAAACGGACCCCGCCCGAGTAGCCGGAGGACACTTTGATTCGAACTTGAAGATAGTCATTGAACCCGAAATCGAGATCCGGCCCCTCGGCCATGGTCACCCGCTGCACGGCAAGATCCGCCACGCCATTTCCTCCCGCCGAACCCGCTCCCGTGCCGCGAAGCGCCCCCCCCTGCACCGAGAGGGTTCCCCCGCCCGCCAAAGCCCACCCTTCGAGATTTCCATCGACAGCCCATTCCCCCAGGAGCGTCGCCCCAGAAAGCCGTTCTGCCGGATCCACCGCCATCACCCGCACATTCGGCCCGAGAGTCGGCTGTTGCCCGAACAACGATGGAACGAGCCATCCGGCCACCAAGACGAGTGCGATTGCGAGCGCCCCCCGCCCGAGCACGCGCCCTGCGCGCATCCCCAAAACGCTGCAAAGCATTCGCAATGCGTCCCTCCAGGACGGCGCACGCAAAGCAAGGCATGAAAGGGCGGCAGAGCGGGAAGCGAGGCCCGACCTCCCCTCTTCGCGCCCCCATTCCGCGCTCCGCTGACAAATTCCATTCATAAGGGAAACTAAACCCCCTCCTCCGAAGCAAAATCGACGCCGCAGGACGTCGTGGACGGGCGGTTTTCGCGATTTTGAGCAAATCAACGCCGAGGCCCGTCCAGCGAAAACCGGCGGAGCGATTCCCCCCCTGCCAAAAGAACGCTTTCCCTCCAGAATTCGACCTTCCACGCGCTCGGGCGTGCACCGTACCACCGCATCCCCCCCTCAACGTTGACTCCCCTCCGCCCGTTCTCCATTCCTCAACGCGCAGACCCGCGACGCCTTTTTCGCATTTTCGCGAGTCTCCCATTCCCCTTTTTCCTCGCCGCCCCCCCCGTCGCTCCTTAAAAGCTCCCGCTTTTTGATTATGAGCGAGCCCCGCGTCCTCCGCATCGGTCTGCCGACCGGTTCCCTCCAGGAACCCACCTTCGCCCTGTTTGCCAAAGCGGGCTTCACCATCTCGGGAGCCAACCGCTCATACAAACCCTCGGTGGATGATCCCGAGCTCCTCATTCGGCTCCTGCGAGCGCAAGAGATCAGCCGGTACGTGGAGCACGGTTTTCTCGACTGCGGACTCACCGGAAGGGACTGGGTGTACAACAACGGATCCGATGTGGAAGTCCTGGCGGAGATGACCTTTTCCAAAACCAGCACCCAGCCCACGCGCTGGGTGATTGCGGTTCCGGAGGACTCCCCCATCCGCGATGTGAAAGATCTGGAGGGCAAGGTGATCGCCACCGAGGCCGTCGAATTGACCCGCCGGTATTTGGCCGATCACGGAGTGCGGGCGAACATCGAATTCTCGTGGGGAGCCACGGAGGTGAAAGTGCCCGACTTGGTGGACGCCATCGTAGATGTCACGGAGACCGGCTCCTCCCTGCGCGCCAACAAGCTGCGGATTCTGGAGACCATCCTGCACTCCTCTCCTCAGGTGATCGCGAACAAAGGGGCCTATGCCGATCCATGGAAGCGAGGCAAGCTGGACAAATTGGTCCTGCTGCTTCAGGGGGCCTACGCCGCCCGGGACAAGGTGGGACTGAAAATGAACCTTCCGGAGACGAAACTGGAGGCGCTTCTCGAGTCCCTGCCCTCGCTTCGCAACCCGACGGTGGCGCATCTGGCGCAGAAAGGTTGGATCGCAGTGGAGACGGTGATTGATGAGCGGGTGGTCCGCGAGATCATCCCCCAGCTGAAAGAGCTCGGGGCGGAGGGGATCATTGAGTTCCCGCTGAACAAGGTGGTGTACTAGCACCGGAGAAACGCGTCGGACTGGGCGGAATCCGTCTTCCACAACTTTCCGATTGCGGTCAGGAGGGTTTCCTGATTCGCTCCACGCCCCCAAACGCAAGCCAATTACTACTCATGGGTTCCCTTAAAAAGAGACGCAAATCGAAGATCGCAAAGCATAAGCGCCGCAAGCGGATGAAGGAAAACCGCCACAAGAAGCGCTTGCGTTACAAGAGCTAGGCGCTCTGAAACGAATGGACCGGGCCGCCATTGCCTCCGTCCGTTCGGTTCCGCAACGGCGCATTGCCGCTGCGACTCTGTTGTTTTGTCTGAGTCTGGCGCTCCCTCTGGGAGCAGCCAAACCTTCCTCCTCCCCCGCTTCCTCGGGGGACTCCTCGGTCACTTCCGCTCCGGTTCTGAAAACGCCGGAGCGGCTGGAGTTTGCAGACCCCTACCCGTCTCCTCCGGGTCCCGTGCCGCCCGACTTGCAACTGCAGGAGACACGGGCGCTCCAAGCGGAGGCCCTCCATTTATTCACCCTCGGAGCGCTCGCAGAGGAGCGGGGGGAAACGGAGCAGGCCACGGCGTACTTCCTGAAGAGCCTCGCCTTGGACCCTGCCCATGTGGCACTCGCAACGCGGGTTGCCACCGAGCTCGCGACCCGGAACGAGACCAGCGAAGCCCTGAGGATTCTCAAGGATGCGCAGAAAGCGCTCCCCAACCACCCCTCGCCGCCTGCGGAAATCGCACGGCTTTATCTCGAGGTCCTCAGGCAACCCGATAACGCACTGCCCTTTGCGGAGAAGGCCTACAAGCTGGCACCCGACCTCCAAGGGGTCATTGCCATCTATGTGGAGGTCTGCTCCGCGGCCCGCCTCCCGCAACGCATCGAAGACATCCAGCGCAAGACCCTCGCGCTTGCGCAGACGGACGCCCGGTTCTGGCTTTCGGTGGGAGACGTCTTTCGCAACGCAATGCCCCCGCGGGGCCCGTCTGCGAGCCGCCCGAATCTGGAACGGCTCAACAGCTTCTTCAAGAAGGCTTTGGATCTGGCCCCCCGGGACGTCTACTGCATCGAACACTCCGCTGACCACTACGCGCTCACGGGACAGATCCCCGAAGCACTGGCCCTCTACGCCCGAGCCCACACGCTCCACCGGGAGCTTCGGCGCAGCAGTTCGGCGCCCCTCGTGCAAAAATGGGCTCGCGCGCTGCTGCTCGGAGACCGACCGGGCGATGCGATCGAGGTGCTGGAAGATCTCCTGCGCGAGATGCCCCTTCTTGCGAGCGCACAGGAACTGGCCGGCGAAATTTACCTCCGCCAGGGGCAACTGGTGTCTGCCCTCGGTCACTTCCGCCTGGCGCTGGAAGCCGACCCGAGCGCCCCGGAGGATCACCAGCGCCTCATCCAGATTCAGCTTCGCCTCAAGCGTGCTCATGAGGCCGTTCAAACGGCCTCCAACGCGCACAAGGCGTTTCCCGACTCCCCCGAGCTGACCCTCCTGCTTGCGATCGCTCTTTCCGAGGCGAAACGGCCCGGGGATGCCATCCAGAGCTTCGCTCTTGCGGAAAAGCAGTTTGCCTCCACCCAGAAAGAGGCGCTCAACGCCGAGTTTTACCTCACCTACGGGGCTGCGGCGGAACGAGCCGGCCTTTTGGAGAAGGCGGCGGAACTCCTCCAGAAAAGCATCGCGATGGATCCCGCCTCGGCCGCAGAGCCCCTCAATTACCTGGGATACATGTGGGTGGACCGCAACCTGCGCCTTGAGGAAGCCGGAGAGCTCATCCGCAAGGCGCTAGAGCTGCGCCCCAACCACCCGGCCTATCTCGATAGTCTGGGCTGGTGGCACTACCGGAAGGGGAATTTCCAGGAAGCAGAAGCGCTTCTGCGCAAAGCCCTGCAGGGCACCAAAAAAGACGAATCCGCCGAGGTCTACGATCACCTCGGCGAAGTGCTCGAAAAACTTCAGCAGCCCGAGAAAGCCCTCGCCGCATGGGAGTCCGCTTTGGAAATGGACCCCCAGCTCCCCGGATTGGCCGAGAAAATCCTGCGCATCCGCTCGCGGATTCCCCCTCCGGCCCCCGCCCCCTAGCGGATCGGCAGGCTGCCCTCGGAGATTCGGGGAAGCCTTGGTCCCGTTTCCGCCGCCCCAAGCCCCTCGGATCCTCCCTTTCCCCCTTCATTTCGCATTCCGCGGTTGCACACTTCCCTCTTTCATGGCGACCTCTGCCGCCCACGGACTGTCCCGATCGATTCCTTAGTATGGCAAAATCCCTCGTCATCGCCGAGAAACCCAGTGTCGCCCAAGACCTCGCTCGCGCCCTCGGCAAGTTTGAGCGTCAGGGCGACTATTTCGAGAGCGACTCCCTGGTCATCTCCTCCGCCGTCGGGCACCTGCTCGAGATCGCCCCTCCCGAGGGATCCGAGCCTGCTCGGGGCAAATGGAAAATCGAGAACCTCCCTTCCATCCCCCCCCAGTTCGACCTGGTTCCCATCGAAAAAAATGCGTCCCGCTTGGCAACGCTCAAGAAACTCCTCAAACGCAAGGATATCAGCCATGTCGTGAACGCCTGTGACGCCGGGCGCGAGGGGGAACTGATTTTCCGCAACCTCATTCGCGCCTCCGGCATCTCCAAACCCCAGAGCCGTCTCTGGCTTCAATCGATGACCCCGGAGGCCATCCGAACCGCCTTCAATCGAATGCGCTCGGACGAGGAGATGCGGCCCCTCGCCGACGCCGCCATCAGCCGGGCCGAGGCCGACTGGATTGTGGGCATCAACTCCACCCGCGCCCTGACCGCCTTCAATTCCGCCGATGGAGGCTTCCACAAAACGCCCGCGGGCCGGGTTCAAACCCCCACCCTCGCCATTCTGGTCGAGCGCGAAGAAAAAATTCGCGCCTTCAAGCCGCGAACCTATTTCGAGGTTTTCGCCGATTTCACCGTGTCCGCAGGCTCCTACCGCGGGCGGTGGCTGGATGAATCCTTCACCAAAAAAGGCACCGACGAGGACGCGAAACCGGAGCGGATCTGGGACAAAGCCCGGGCGGAGGCCATTCGGAGCCGGTGCGAGGGCAAGCCGGGGATCATTGAGGAGGAGAAGAAGCCGGCCAGTCAGGCGCCGCCGCTTCTGTACGATCTGACCACGCTTCAACGCGAGGCCAACCAGCGCTTTGGGTTTCCCGCGCGGATGACCCTGCAGATCGCGCAATCCCTCTACGAAAAGCACAAGGCCCTGACCTACCCTCGTACCGACTCGCGTTTTCTGCCTGAAGACCACTTGGCCACCGCGAAGACGGTGCTGGGGCACATCGAAGACCCCGCCCTCGCCAAACACGCCGCCACTGCGCTGGAGCAGGGCTGGGTTCGCCCCAACAAACGCATCTTCAACAACGCCAAGGTCAGCGACCACTTTGCGATCGTCCCCACGGGCATCGCCCCCAAGTCGTTGGACGACAAAGAACAACGCATCTTCGATCTCGTTTCCCGCCGGTTCGTCGCCGCGTTTTTCCCCTCCGCCCAGTTTGAGGTCACCACGCGCATCACCCGCGTCGAGGGGGAGGCCTTCAAAACCGACGGCAAAGTCATCCTCGATCCCGGCTGGATGGCGGTGTACGGGCGCCAGGCGGAAAACGAGGAGGACTCCGAAAAATCCGTGTGTGCCGTGCAGGCTGGGGAAAAGGCGAAAACGGAGCAGATCGAGGTGAAGGAGAGCGAGACTCGCCCGCCGGCCCGTTTCAACGAAGCCACGCTGCTATCCGCCATGGAGGGCGCGGGAAAATGGGTGGATGATGAGGAACTGCGCGAGGCGATGAGCGAGCGGGGGCTCGGCACGCCGGCGACGCGCGCCCAGATCATTGAAGGGCTGCTCGCGGAGGGATACGTCCTGCGCCAGGGACGCGATCTGGTGGCCACAGCCAAAGGCATGTCCCTGATCACCCTGTTGCGGGACCTGCGCGCGGAAGTGCTCACCAAGCCCGAGCTCACCGGGGAGTGGGAGTTTCGCCTCAAGCAGATGGAGCGCGGCCAGCTTTCGCGGGCGGACTTCATGAGCCAGATCGGGACCCTCACACGGGATCTGGTCGAGAAAGTGCGCGGGGGCATGGGCAAGGAGGTGTCCGGCCAGTTCAAACCGCTGGAGGTGGCCTGCCCGCGGTGCGGACATGCCGGATTAAAGGAGAGCTTTCGCTGCTACGAATGCGCTGGCTGCAAACTCACCGTCTGGAAAACGATGGCCACGCGCGAGTTCGAACGCGAGGAAGTCGAAACCCTTCTGCGCTCGGGAAAGGTCGGCCCCCTGGAGGGATTCCGCTCCAAACTCGGTCGCCCTTTCGCCGCCCATGTGCATCTGGATGCCGCGGGAGAATGGAAGCAGCGGTTTGACTTCGAAAAGGACGACGCCGAGGGCGCGACCCTCGACCTCTCCGCGGCCCCGCGCCTCGCCTTGTGCCCGGTCTGCAAGAAAGGGCAGGTGGTCGAAACCGAATCGGCTTTCCTTTGTGAGAATGCCGCCACCAAGTCCTGCAAATTCCGTATGGGCAAGGTCATCCTCCAGCAGGCCATCTCGACCGAACAGGCCCGAAAATTGTGCGAGACCGGCAAAACCGATCTCCTGCGCCGCTTCATTTCCAAAAAAGGACGCCCCTTCTCGGCCTTCCTCAAACTCGAGGGAGAAAAGGTGGGCTTTGAATTCGAGGAGCGAAAACCCAAGGCCGCCAAGGGCGAAAAATCCGGGACCTCCCCCAAGGCGAAAGCCTCACGGCCTTCCAAAACGCCCGCAGCCACCCCGGAATAGAGGACTCAAGAGGACTCCCACCCCGAGCGAACCGCTTCCACCCCATGCCTTCCCTCCGTTACCGCCTCAACGTGGCCGCCATCCTGCGGGACTCCAAGGGACGCATCCTCATTTGCGAGCGGCTGGGAGCGCCGGGTTCGTGGCAGTTTCCTCAAGGGGGAGTGGACAAGGGCGAAAGCCTTTTCGAAGCCCTCACGCGCGAGCTGGAGGAGGAAATCGGGGTCACCGCCGAATCTTGGACCATGCTCACTCAGGATGGTCCTTTCCGCTATGAGTTTGGCGAGGGCCGCATGGTGAAGGGGTTTCACGGGAAGGATCAGCACTTCTTTCTCGTGGAGTATCACGGCGCTTGCGATGGCATCCGGGTGGACATGCCCAGTCCGGAATTTCAAGCCTACGAATGGATTGCACCCGAGACCTTCTCGCTATCCTGGCTGCCGAAGATGAAACGCGACATGTACAAAAAAGCGTTCCGGTCGCTTTTGGGAATCCATTTGAAGTGACCTGAGGCGTTGGGCCGAAAGGCGTTGACTGTCCGCCCGGGTTGGGGCACACGGGGTGGAACGTTTTATGCTCAGCTCCTCTTCGTTGCTCTTCGTGGTGGCCATCCTTCTCGGATCGATCTGGTGGGTCTCGAAAAACGAAAGCTCGGGCGCCTAGAACCTAAGCGCCCTCCCCAAGGCAAAAGCGCCCTCCCCACGCCCAAGGCTCCGGATCTCCCGGCGACCTGGGCATCCTAATCGGATGCCACGCCAAGGCCCCGAGCCACCTCGCGCGCGGCCGCCTCCGGACTCGCCGCTTCGGCCTCGGCCCGCCTCGGCGACGCCTCCCCCTCCACGAATAGCACCGCGCTCAGACGCACGCCCCGCTCCAAAACCTCCGTGCGAACCCCCACGGGCAACGTGCAATCCCCCGCCAGACACCGCTGCAACTCCCGCTCCGCAGCGACTGCAATCCACGTGGGCTCGTGATTGATCCCCCGCAGCAGCTCGCCCACCTCCAACCGGCTGCGCTCGCTCTGCAGCGCCACCGCCCCCTGTCCAATCGCCGGCCACATCCGATCTTCCAAGGAGCTCACCGCAAACTGCGCGCCCTCAAACTCCAGAAGCCCCCCCGCTGTCGCGAATCCGAGCCGGTCCAGTCCGGCTTGGGCAAGCACGATGCCCCCCACCCCCTCGCCGTCCCGGAGTTTTCTCAGACGCGTCTGCACATTGCCCCGCCACTCCACCATCTCCAGGTCCGGTCGAAGCCAACGCAACTGTTTCGCCCGCCGGATGCTGCTGGTCCCCACGCGGGACCCGTGCGGGAGCCCGTCCAGCCCGCCCGCGCTCTTGGAGAGAAGCACATCCCCCGTTGCGGCGCGTTGCAGCACGGCTGAAAGCTCCAGTCCCGCGGGCATGTTTCCCGGAAGATCCTTGAGGCTGTGCACCGCCACATCGATCCGGCGCTCCAGAAGCGCCACCTCCAGCTCCTTGGTAAAAAGCCCCTTTCCTCCCCCGGGAGAGTTGAGAAGATTCAAATCCAGCTTTTTATCCCCCTGGGTGACAAAGGTTTCCACCTCAATCTTCAACCCCGGAAACGCCCCCTCCAGCGCTGCCCGCGTCAATTCCGTCTGCGCCAAAGCCAGCGCCGACCCCCGCGTTCCCAAGACCACTTTTTGCATCATGATAAATCTCCTTCCTTCGCTGCTAGGCGCCGTGCGCCGCTTCGCCTCCCTGCGGAGGAGCATTCCGCCTCGAGGAGGCGCGCTCCGGGTTCCCTCCCGGATCCCCGGCGGAAAGCCATGCGAAAAACTCGCCCACATGCCGGTCGATCATCTCCTCGCAAATGCCGAGCTCCTGGCGCCTGACCTGCAGAGACTGGTCGGCGATCGCCTGAAGGGAGTCGATGTCGTACAGATACACTCCGTCCAACCGGTCCACCGTGGGCTCGATATCCCGAGGGACGGCCAGATCGATGCAGAACAGGGGACGCGCAGGCCGCAGATCCATGATGGGCTGCAGTTGCGCCCGGGTGAGCACGTGATGCGGGGCCGCGGTGGACCCGATGAGGATGTCCACCTCGGCGAACTCCTGCGCCCAGGCATCGAAATGCACGGCCTTGCCCCCCATCTTCTCCGCCAACGCAACCGCCCGATCGTAGGAACGGTTGGCCACAAAAATTGCCTTCACCCCCCGCGCCTGAAGCGCCCCAGCCGTCAGCTCGCTCATTTCCCCCGCCCCGAGAATCATCACCGTGCACTGGGAAAGCTTTCCAAAGATGCGTTCCGCAAGTTCGACCGCGGCGGACCCCACCGAGACGCTCCCGCGCGTGATGTTCGTTTTGGTGCGCACCTCCTTCGCCACATTAAACGCGCGCTGGAAGAGTTTGTTGAGGTGCCGCGCGGTGGCCTTGGCCTCCTGCGCCGCGAGGTAAGCCTTTTTCACCTGCCCCAAAATCTCCGTCTCCCCCAACACCATCGAATCCAATCCCGCAGACACCCGAAACAGATGCCGAATGCCCTCCTTGCCGGAGTGACGGAAGAAGGCATCCCCCTCCACCTCCAGTCCCCGGGTGCGCAAATAACTCTGGAGCGAGGCGAACCCGACCTCGGGATCCTCCGCCGCGAGATAGAACTCCACCCGGTTGCAGGTCGAAACCACCACCCCCTCCGAGACCCCCGCCTGGCGTCCCAACTCCGCCGCCAGGCTCCCCATGTCCCCCTCGGGCACCGCAAACCGCTCCCGTAACTCCACGGGAGCCGTTCGGTGATTCAAGCCGAGACAGAGAATTTCCATGCCCTATTCGTGGGAGACGATTTGCACTGCCCACAGGGTGAGCAGCAGCACGGAAAAGGCCCCGATGGCCATCCAGGAGGCCTTGCGCGGGCTGATCGACGCCCCGCGCAGCAGCACGGACAACACCGCGTACAGCAACCACACCCCCAGCGACACCACCCTCAGCAACCCCACGTGCGCCATTCCATGCATCAACCCCGCCACCAACCCCACCGACAGCAACACAAACCCGATGTACACCAACCGCCGGTTCGCCCGCGCCAAATCGTGGATCGGCGGGAGGTGATAAAAAAAGGAGTGCAGCTTGCGCGTCTTTAACTGCCGCTCCTGCACCAAGAGCATCGCCCCCGCCAGCGAGGCCAGTGCAAACGCGCCGTAAGCCACAATGGACACCGCCGCGTGCAACTCCAGCCAGGGCTTGATCTGGCCGGGTGCCTTGGTCGGTTCCGCCAAAGGCATCAGCAACGAAATCCCCTGAAGCAGAAAAACCAAGGGAGAGGTGAACGCCCCGAGCAACGACATCCGGTACGTCGGCCCGGTCAGCCCGTAGATCAGCACCACCGACCACGCCAAAAACGCCAACACATCCCCAAGACTCCCCAGCGGGCAGCGCCCCACCATCTCCCCCCGGTGACTCAACCACAGCGTCTGAAACACAAAGCCCAACCCGATCGCCCCCAAGTTCACCGGCGAACTCCGGTACACACGAGCCCCCAATGCCCACATCGTGTAGGCAAAGCTGAACAGAAAACAGAGGGTGGAGACGACCAGCAGGCTGCGGTCCATGGCGCAAATCGGGGGTCTGCAATGCTAGGCTTCCCTCGCCCCCCTGCCAACTTCCGATTGCAAACGCCCACGCTCGCGCGGTTGCCTCCACACGGAGAAGAGAGGGCCTCTCAGATCGCAGATCCCCATCCGCACGGACAACCGGGACATTCCCCGCCCCGGGCCTCCGGAGACCGACACCGTCGCATCCTGCGATTTCACCCCCATTTCAGAATCGGGCTCATCGGCAGCGAAACGGGGCGTTTTGCCCCGGTCCCCAATCGGGACCAAGCGAGGCACAAAACTTTCTGAAGCGAATGGAAAATTCGGTGTCCAATTTCACCCCCCAGCCGTCAATCCCCTCCTTGAAGACGATGGATTCCGCCCCTGCCCCCTCCCCTCCCGGAAACGATCACGCCTTCCTGCGGCACATCCTGACCCAGGAGAACGCCCTGCTGCGGTACATCCTGCGGAGCGTCCCCATGCTGAGTGATGCCCGGGACGTTCTCCAAGAAACCCTCCTCACCCTGTGGTCGAAGCGCCTCGAATTTGACGAAACCCGAGACTTCCTGCCCTGGGCGTTCGGAGTGGCGCGCCTGAAGGTGCTCGAGTTCTGGCGCAAGCAGCCGCGTTGGGAGTCCTTCGCAAACGGCGATCTGCAGGATCTCCTCGATGCGCGGCAACAGGCGCTGGAGGGCGAGTTGTCCGAGCGGGCAGAGCGGCTGAAGGAATGTGTCCGCAAGCTTCCGCAGATTCAGTGTGCCCTCCTGCACCGCTACTACACGGCGGAGGAAAGCGTGGAAACCATTGCGCACGCGGAGTCCCGCTCGGTGGAGTCGGTCTACAAGGCCCTGCAGCGGATCCGGCGGACGCTCGCCGATTGTGTGGAGCGGACTCCATTCGGGGAGGTGCGCGCGTGAAGGATCCAAAGCAGGGTGCGGGTGTGTGGGAGGATCTGTTCCACCGTGTCATGGACGGGGCGGCCCGTGCAGAGGACCTTGCGCAATTCCACGACGTGCTCCGGCAGAATCCGGAGGCGGTGGACGCGTGGATTCGGCTCACGCATTTGCATGCGGAGCTCGCCTCGGGGGTGTTGTTGGAAGGAGCGAACCCCCTGCCGCGCGAAGCCCGACCAGAGGGGGAAGGAGGCTCTGTTGTACGGTCCATTCCGGTGGAGATCCCGTGGCGGAGGCATTTGGGGAGGATTGCGGCGGCGCTGGTGGTTGGGCTGCTGTTGGGAGGGTTTGGGACTTCGGTGCTGCGTGGGGTGAGCGAATTGCGCTGGGGAAAGCTGGCGACGCTGCTGGCGGATTCGTTTGAATCGGATGTGGCTCCCGTGGTGACGGGGCCGAGCGAACACATGGGAGTTTGGAGTGGCGATGTGACGCAAATGGTGGGGGCCCAACAGGGGGTGCAGCCCCGCTCAGGCAGTCGGATGCTTCGCTTTGTGAGTGCCGCGCATGAGGGGACTACCGGAGAGACGGGGGAAAAGGGGAGCTACATCGCGGACGTGTACCGGCTGCTGGACCTCCGGCCTTTCGCCAAGGAACTGGCTCCGGGTGACCTCAGCCTTCGTTTCAGCGCCTATTTCAATGCGAACGGGCGTGCGGAGAGGGATGCCTATACGGCGCGGATTTATCTGCACGCCCTCTCCGAAGCCACGATACGCAAAGGCCTGCTGCAAAGCAGCGTTCAGCAGCTCCTTCAAGAGTCGCTTGCGGCAACCTTGGACCAAATTTCGGTGGACCGGGATCCTGCCACGTGGCAGCGGCGCGTGGCAGAGCTGCGCTTGCCGCCGCAGACGGAATTTGTGTGGGTCCACGTGAGCATCATCCATCCCGGAGGGCGTTCTCCAGATGGCCCGAGAACCTTCAGCGGCCATTTTCTGGACGACGCAGAGGCCGCGCTCCTGCGGCGCGACGTCGGTCCCTGACGGACGCCGCGCCCTTCCGATTTTCCAAAAAAAAAACGCCCTCTCCCTATGAAAAAGCCCCTGCTCCTCATGGTGTGTCTGTTCGTTTCCGGTCCCGCCTCGTGGGGGGCGCCGCTGCCCGAGCTTCAGCCGGTACTGGGAAAGCGAGGCAAGCTCCTCGGCTCAGCCGATTTCGAAACCCCTCGGGCCGAGGACGCATTCAAAGGGTTCGGGCAGTACGCAGTGAAGGATGGCGTGCTGCGCCAGCAGCAGAAGGAGGGGCAGGATCACCACCCCGTCCTTGGATTCACCTCGATGCTGGCGCTCGATCCGGCGGCGGAGCGGGCTTTCGAAGTGAAGGGCGGCATCCTCCAGTTCGATTTCCGCACCGACCGGGCCGACCACGTGCATGTGGAATTCTGGCGCAAGGCCGGGGGGATTTTTCCCAACCAACCCGTGCCGGAAACAGGGGGAATTTCGTATCCCGCAGGCTCTTTCCCACCCGTGGGGAAAGGCGCGATGATTTATCCGCCGGCCTTCGCGGTGACTTTTGAGTTGCTCGGAGAGGGCAAGCGCTACCGGGAACCGCGCCTCGTGATCAAAGACGTGTCCAGTTTTCAGCCGGTGCAGGCGGTCCTTCCTTTGAAGATCGAACCCACGGAGTGGACGCGGGTCCTGATTGAAATTCGGGGCGAACAGGTCGCGGTGCAACTCAGCAACGGCCAAACGCTTCAGGCCACCTGTGCGGAGGCCAGTGCCCTGAAAAAGACGCCGTATTTCTACGCCATCGAAAAGCTCGGCTGCGCCGTGGAGTACGACAACGTGAAGCTCTGGGAAATCGAGTGAACCGGAGTTCGGACGTGATTTTGCAACCGTTTGGATCCCCATGAAATTTCCCCTCTGGTTGATCGTCTGGAGCGGTCTGTGGCCGCTGGGTCTCTCTGCGGCCCCGGCTTCGCCTGTTCCGGCGAGCGTTCCCGCACGGCATAGCCCCTTGTTGAAGGAGTACTGCCAGGGGTGCCACGGCGCTGAAAAACAGAAGGGGAAATTCCGGGTGGATGATCTGCCGCTCGCCATCACGACCCTTCAGGATGCCGAACGCTGGCAGAACGTGCTCAACCAGATGAATTCGGGCGAAATGCCGCCGGAAGAGGAGAAGCAGCCTCCCAAGGGATTGAAGGCCGATTTGCTGGAAGATTTGGCGCAGGTGATGGTCAGCGCACGGCGGAATCTGAGTGATCAAAAAGGAACCATCACGATGCGGCGCCTCAATCGGCGCGAGTACAAGAACACCCTCCGGGAACTGTTGGGGGTGGACGTGCAGGTGCTGGAACTCCCCCCGGACGGCGGCGCGGGGAGTTTCGATACGGTCGGATCGAACCTGTTCATGTCCGGGAGCCAGTTTGAGCAGTATCTCGCCTTGGGCCGTGTCGCTCTGGAGGAGGTGCTAGCCAAGCAGGCCCCCTTCAATGGGGAGCGAAAACTGCGTCGGGAGGTGGAGGAACTCAACAAGGAGTTCCAGAAAACGTACGCCAAAAACATGGACATGTCCGAAAGGGCGGAGCGCTGGGCAAAGGCCGTGGAAGAGGCGGCGGCGCGCCCTGAAAATGCGGCCCTTGTCGCCGAGATCCGGAAAGAGGCCAAGAGTGACGATCTGTTGCGCCAGTCCTGGGCAAAAATACCCGGAGCTCCCTCGCCGGCGGAATTTGGGTTTGATTCGGTCGAGACCAGTGAAGGCCTGGTCAAAGGAGCGAATGTGGGCGTCCCCAACCGTCTCCTCCACTATCGGCGCAATACGGGAGTGGGCTACATGCGCCCCTACCACGAGGCTTACCTGCGCATGCCCGCCCTCGAATCCGGGGCGTACCTCACCGTCAGCGAAATCAACCCAAACTTTTCGCTGATGGTGCCCCAGCCATGGCCACCCGGGGAGTACGTCCTGCGCGTGCGCGTGGCGGCCCTGGAGAATGCGCCGCCCGAACGGCGCTTCTTGGATTTTGGGAACGATCCGATCGGGGGCCGGGTTCTCAGCACCCATTCCGTTTCCGGCACCCTGCAGAATCCGCAGGTCCTCGAAATCCCCTTCCACCTCACGGGCAACCAAACGGGATCGACGGACGGGCATATCGTCAACCGAACCCGGACCTTTTACGTCAAAGAAAAGGGGACGGGAGACCATTACACCCAGTCGCAAGCCGTCTTTGGAAAGGCGAAGGCGAAAAACGGCGTGGGACCCGACTTTGCCCTTTGGGTGGACTGGATTGAAATCGAGGCGGTCCCCCAGCCTCAGGAAAAGCTCCCGCCCGGGTTGGCGGCGCTGAGTGTTCCCCTGGACGACCGGGCGCCGCTTCCCTCAAGCGCCGCGGTTCGGGAGTCGCTGAAGGCATTCTGCGTGGAGGCGTTTCGCGGAACGGAACCTCCGGAAAGTTATCTCGACCGGCTGCTGCGGGTTTATGCGCTGCGGCTCAAGGGAGGAGCCAAGCACAGTGCGGCCCTCCGCGAAGCGCTCGCAACGGCACTGGCTTCCCCCATGTTTCTGTATCTGGCCGAGCCCTCGGAAGACGCGGAGCGTCGCCCGCTCAACGGTCCCGAACTGGCGACCCGGCTCTCCTACTTCCTGTGGGGCGCCCCTCCCGATCCGGAGCTCCGGGAGTTGGGCGTAAGCGGGGCGCTGAGGGATCCGCGAGTCCTGAGGGAGCAGACCGAGCGGCTCTTGCGGGACCCTCGAAGCTCGCAGTTCGTGCGGCCTTTTTTGGATCAGTGGCTCGTGCTGGAGCGACTCGATTTCTTTGAAGTCAACCGCACCCTGTACCCGCGTTTCGACAACGCGGTGAAGCTCGCCGCCCGCCAGGAAGTATACGAAACCTTTGCAGATCTCCTCGCCCACAACGGGAGCCTTGGCCACCTCCTGAAATCCGATTCCGCCGTGCTCAACAGCGTGCTCGCCGATTTCTACGGAATCCCCGGAGTCACTGGCGATGGATTCCGGCGGGTGTCGCTTCCGAAGGATTCGCCCCGGGGAGGATTGCTGGGCATGGCGGCCGTGCATGTGATGGGAGGCAACGGGGAGCGGACCAGCCCGGTGGAGCGCGGCGCCTGGGTGTTGCGCAAGCTGTTGAATGACCCACCGCCCCCGGCTCCCGCCAACGTGCCTCAAATCGCGCGCCTGGCGGGCAAAGTGCTCACGACGAAGGAGCGCCTGCAGGCCCATCAGGAGGAGCCCCAGTGCATGAGCTGTCATCGCAAAATTGATCCCATCGGATTCGGCCTGGAGAACTTCGACGCCGTCGGCCAGTGGCGGACCGAGGACAGCTACACCGCCGTGGATGCCAACGGCAAACCGGACCCGAAGACGAAGCGGACCTGGGCAATCGAACCCGCCGCAGCTTTTTACAAGGGGCCTCCCTTTCAAAATTATGGGGAGTTCCGGGACCGCATTGCGGAGCGCGTGGACGCCTTCGGCGCGGGGTTCAGCAAAGCCCTGATTGAATACGCGCTGGGGCGGCCTTGCGGGTTCAGTGATGAGGCGCTCTTGGAACGGATCCAGCAGCAGGTCCGCCCGACGCATTGGGGGCTGCAGTCGGTCCTCCACGCTCTGATCGCCAGCCCTGAATTCCAGAGCAAATAGCGCCTTCCACGCCCCCTGCCCTCTTTCCACCTCCCCCCTCCCTGTCCTCCCCATTTCCTATGCAAAATCGTCGCCATTTCCTCCAGTCCAGCACCGCCCTGATCGCGCTGCCTTTCTTGGAATCGCTGGGTTTTCGCCGCTTTGCGGCCGCCTCGGTTCCCGTGGCTCCCCCGAAACGACTGATGTTTCTGAGCTTTGGGTGGGGCGTCACCGAGAGCACGTGGTACCCGGATATTTCAAAGACTGGACGAGACTACGAGCTGCCGCCGGGGCTGAAGCCCTTGGAGCGGCACAAGGCCGATTTCTCGGTCGTGCAGGGGCTTTGGAACAAGTACTCGCAGGATGGCCACGGCGGCAGCACGTTCTGGCTGACTGGGGCGGATCGTTACGCGCAGCCGGGGCAGAGTTTCTGCAACAGTATTTCGGCGGATCAGGTGGCGGCGGCACACCTGGGGCTCGATACCCGATATGCGTCGCTCCAATTCAACGGGACGTCCATGAACGCGGCTCTGACGGGCCATGGCCCGGGTCTGTCCCTGGCATGGAACCTCAGTGGCAAGCCGGTGGCGGGTTTCAACGGGCCGATGGCGGCGTATCACGCGTTGTTTTCCAAAAACACGACCCCGATCGAGCAACAGAGGGCGCTCTTGGAAGAGAAACGGAGCGTGTTGGATGCGGTTTTGGAGAATGCCCGTGCGCTGAAACGGGGGCTCGGTAAAAACGACACCTCCAAACTCGAGGAGTATTTCCAAGGGATCCGCGAAATTGAGCTGCGGCTCTCCAAGGAGGAGCAGTGGATTGGCGTGCCTCAGCCGAAAGCCCCGATGGGCGAACCCAAGCCCGATTTTAATGGCAAAGAGGAGGTGCTGCTCATCTACGACCTGATGGTGGCCGCCATGCAAACCGACAGCACCCGGGTGCTCACCTTCCGCCAGCCGGTGGACACGCTGCTCAAGGCGTGGGAGATCAAGGTGCATCCGCACGACATCAGCCATTATCACACGACGCTTGGGGAGAAACTCATCGCCTCGCAGAAACGCGACGCCGGGCTCAGTGAGCTGCTGGCGCTGTTTTTGGATAAGCTGAAGGCGGTGCAGGAGGCCGACGGCACCCGGCTTTTTGATCACTGCGCTCTGGCTTACGGAAGCAACCTGCGGACGGGACACGAACTGAGCAATTGTCCGACGATTTTGAGTGGCGGCGGGGCGGGCTTGAAGCTGGGCGAACACATCGTCGTGCCGAAGAACACGCCGTTGTGTAACGCCTGGCTCTCGATGCTCCACGGAGTCGGCGTGCAGGCGGAGCGCCACGGAGACAGCACGGGACCGCTGAAAGAGATCCTCGCTTAACCGTGGCGGTGGATCCCGCTCCAATGAGGACGAGCGCGAGGGCGTCGAGCCGCAGGGCGGGGCCCGAGGGACCGGACACACCGTTTCGGGCAGAGGTGCGCCCTGCGATCGGCAGCGCGCGGAGAGAGCGCGCGATGCTCGCCGGAGAAGTTTCAGGCGCCGTGCGGGAGAGGGAAGGGAGCTAAATCGGACGCTTGAGTCGGCGTTCGCAGTGATTGAGGAGAAGCCTGGCCGGGGCGAGGTCCGGGGCTATGTCGAGGGCGGCACGGAGGTGCAGGAGGGCGTCGGCGTTCCGGTGAGAAGCCATGGCGAGGCGGGCCTGCTCGACCAAGGCGTCGGCATTCCCCGGGGGAGTGACAGGAGAACTCGCGGCGCTGGAGCCGACAGGGGGCTCGACCGCGGAAGCGAAGGGCTGAGGGGCGACGGACTCGGGCTGAGGGCGGCTGGTGGCAACGCCGAGTTTGCGAGTGAGGAAGGAGAGCATGGCGCAAGGAACCTTTCTTCAGGGAAACACAGGGGGAACGGAGCGAAGGTTACGGAACCAACGGCGTCGGGATGGCTTTTGTTACCAAAGAATCCGTTTATTCCGGACGAGCGGTGATCGGGGGGGAAGGCGAAGGGGACGGACTCTTAGGGTATGTCCGTTCGGGTCGCCCGGTTACTGCTGAATTTGGAAATTTTTCCGCACAGGAAAGACACACGGTCTTTCGACGAGGGATGGGTCCAAGCTTCGGCGGCCGTAACGGATTGGCGTGCAGGGGCGGTGTCGTTTGGCTTCCAAAAGTTGGCGTGCGGATCCAAGCGATTGGAGGCGGAAGGCGGTAATCTGCGCCCCATGACGTACCCCTCCTGTTCCCGTTCCCTTTTGCGTTGGTGGTTTCCGGCCGTCTGCGGAGTCGCGACATCGGTTTTGGTGCTGGGGGGGCTCGGCACCTCGGCACTGGGGGCGGAAGGCTCCCAGCCAGCGGCTCCGGCTGCGGTGGCCGCACGGGAGGGGGATCTGTTCCGTAAGGAAAATCTGGCGGCGTGGTGCATCGTGCCCTTCGACAAGGCGAAGCGTACGCCCGAACAGCGCGCGGAAATGCTCTCGAGAATGGGGGTCCGGAAGCTGGCGTACGACTGGAGGCAGGAGCATGTCCCCCAATTTGAGCAGGAGGTGCAGGCGTGCCAGAAACAGGGGATTGAGTACTTTGCGTTCTGGGGAACGCATGACGCGGCTTTTGAGCTATTTGAAAAACACGGGCTGCATCCTCAGGTGTGGGTAACGATGGGTTCCTCGAAAACCGAGCAGGACGAGAAAGTGAAGGATGCGGCAGAGCGGCTACTCCCGGTGGTTGCGAAGGCAAAGCGGTTTGGGGGCACGGTGGGCATCTACAATCACGGGAGCTGGGGAGGAGAACCGGAGAACATGGCGGCCGTGTGCGAATATCTGAAGCGGGAGCATCAGGTGAACAACGTGGGCATTGTGTACAACCTCCACCACGGGCACGGGC
>JBEBAG010000235.1:0-7391 GCA_041159065.1 Verrucomicrobiota bacterium
CCGCGTCAGCGCCACCCGCGCATCCAACACCTCCAGCTGCGTCCCAGCCCCCGCCGCCAAGCGCTCCTGCGCCAACCGCAACGCCTCCAGCGCCTGCTCCACGTTCTTCTGCTGGCTCTCAATCGTCTCCTTGTGCTGGGCCAAATCCGAAAACGCCCGCTGAATCTCCAACTCCACCTGCAACACCGCATCCTCGTACCCAATCGTCGCATCCGAAAAACGCGCCTTCGCCTGGCTCACCTGCCCCATCGTCTCCAAACTGTCGAAAAGATTCCACCGCCCCGTCACCCCGAGGAAATACCCGTGCAGCGTGTCGTCCAAATGCCTTGAGGCAAAATTGTTGCGCACCTCAAATCCCCCTCGCGCCTCAACCCGTGGATAAAATCCCGCCCACGCCCCCTTCACCCGCTCCTTCTCCACCAACATCTGCTCCCGCCGCGCCTTCAGCAGCGGACGCCTCGCCCGCCCCAAGTTCAACGCATCCGACAACCCCAGCGGCTGGTCCACCACCAACAGTTCCCCTGCGCACTCAAACGAGGGCTTCCCTCCCGGCGTCGGATCCAGCCCCAGCGTCCGGGCCAGCTGCAACTGCGCAATCAAATGATCGTTGCGCGCCCGAATCAGCGCCGGCTTCACACTCGCCAACTCCACCTCCGCACGCAACACGTTGAACCGCGGCACCGTTCCCGCCTCAAACCGGTTGCGCGCATCCAGCAACTGGCGGTCCGCCAGCGTCACCGACTCTTCCGCCACATCAATCAGGTCCGCCGTCACGAGCACCTGCGCAAACTGTTTGCGCACGTCGCTCACCGTCCGGTCCAGCACATCGCGCAAGTTGTAGTACGCCAAATCCTGCGAGTGCCTCGCCCCCGCAATCGCCGCACTCACCTGCCCCCCGGAGTACAGCAACTGCCTGCCCTCAATCGAAATCTGCCAGGAGCTCTGCTGCACCATGTTTCCCCAGTTCCCCACCAAAAGCCGAGGATCCTGGTTGTTAAAAGAAGTCACCAACCCCGCATGCGGCAACCCTTGCGCCCGCACCTCCACAATCTGCCCCCGCACCCGCTCCAACTCCCGCACCCCACGCAATACATCCGGATTCTGCCGCACCGCCACTCCCACCGCCTCATCCAAGGTCAGCTTCCCCTCAATGCTCCTGCGTCTCGGCGTCGCTCCAAAACTCCCCCTTGCCCCCCTGATCTCTCCACCCCCGGAGCCCCTCCCGCCCGCGCCCTGATCCCCACCCTTTTCCGCCCCCTTTTCCGCCTTGCCCCCCTTCTCCTCACGCTTCGCGCCACCCTTCTCCTCGCGGCCCGCGGGAGCCCTCTCCTGCACCGCGGGTTTTCCCATCGCTTCGGGCTTCTTCTTCTCCAAATCCGAGAGCAACGCTGCATCCGCCGCTTTCACTTTTGCCTCCACCCGCTCCCCCTTGGTCTGCTGGGCCCCCTTCACCGCCTTCTCCTCCTTTTTCCCCGCATCCCCGGATGCCTCAGGCTTCGCCACCGGCACCGCCAGAATCCCCCCCGGCGCCTCCGCCAGCGGATCGCCCGCACGCACCCCACCAGGCAAGGCCAAGGTGAATGCGGCGAAACTCACAAACGCGGTGGACAGAAAGGGCAGTCTCATGGGGCGGAGGGACAGGGCTGGAAGGAAGGTCGGAAACGGTCGCCCCGGTCCGGAGCACCTGAGCACACCAAACCGGGGGGAAAGACACTGGCGGCGAAACTAGATCAATCCGAGCTTCATTTTACCCACCTCGCTAATCATCGACTGATTCCACGGCGGATCCCACACCACCTCCACCCGGGCCTCGCCCACCCCGGGGATCGCTTGGATTTTATCCTCCGCCTCCTTCGCAATCACCGGCCCCATCCCGCAGCCCGGAGCCGTCAGCGTCATCTTCACCGCAACCTGCGCCACCGCCCCCTCGGGCTGCACCACCGAACAGTCATACACCAATCCCAGATCCACAATATTCACGGGAATCTCCGGGTCATAACACGTCTTCAGTTGCTCCCACACCGCCCCTTCCTCCACGCGGACTCCCCCCGCTTCCGCACCCACCGCCCCCTTCCGCACCGTGGACTCCATCCCCAGCGCGTCCGCGTCCGCATCCCGAATCCGGGCCAGCCCCTCGGAAGTCGCCACCGTGTAGCTTCCGCCGAGCGCCTGGGTGATCGTCACCCGCTCGCCCTTCGCCAGACGCATGGGCTCCCCGCTGGGAATCCGCACCGCGTCACAGTCCCGCAACAACACTTTTTCCGTACTCTCTTGCATAGCGATCATGATTTAAAAATGGCCTCACGCGTCCCCCAAAGCGCTTCCGCCCTTTGGCTTGAGGATCACGCGCACCTGCTTCTTCTCAGAACGATCCGGGCGAAAACTGTCCACCAACGTCGGTGCCTGCTCCGCGGCCACCGCCGGGGCAGCAGCCGGCGCTGGCACCTTCGCCGCCTCCACACTCCCCCCTCCCGAAAGCGCCGAACGCAGCGCCCCCTCCACCAACTGCGCACAGTGAATCTTCATCGGCGGCAGCGCCCCCAGCGGGGCCGAAAGCTCCTCTCCGGACATCGTCAACGCCTCCTCGACCGTCTTTCCCGCCACCAGCTCCGTGGCCACGCTCGCCACGGCAATCGCCGTCTCGCACCCAAACGTTTGGAACGTCGCCCGATCAATCACCCGGCGCCCACTGCCATCCTCGCGAAACTTCACCCACATCCGAAGCATGTCCCCACAATCCGGAGACCCCACCGTCCCCACCGAGTCCGCGTCCGACATCGCCCCCAGGTTCTTCGGCGTCCGAATGGCCTCCTCAATCCGCTGCTTTAAATCCGGTCCGACGCCCTGCCCGGCCCCAGCGGGAGTCTCGCGAGATGCTGTTTTTTCCATGCTCATGGGATCGTGCTCTTTGAAGGCTCAGGCCAATTCATACCGAGGCAGTTCGGGATCCACCTCGCAGCTCCATGCGTCAATGCCCCCCTTGAGGCTCACCACGTTCGTCATCCCGTGCCCCGCAAAGTACGCCGCCGCATCCAGGCTCCGAATCCCGTGATGGCATACAAACACCACCGTTCCATCCCAACCGGGCAGCTCGTGCATCAAGGCCTCGGAGAACAGCACCGAACCCGCAATATGCACCGCATCAAACTCCTCGCGCGTACGCACATCCACCAACCGCGCCGACCCCGCTTCCAAAAGCCGCTTCACCTCCAGAGGCCCCACCTCCATCCGCGCATCCTCCTCCTGCGCCTTCGACAAAAACGCCATCACCTCCTCCACCGGGAGCCCCCCGTTGCGCGCACACACCTGCGCCAGCGTCTCCTCCGGCCCAAACCCACAGCTCGAACATCCCCCAATGTGGTAGCCCCGGAAAAGCGCGCGCTGCGCCCCGGGAAATTGCTCCACCAGTTCTCGCATCCGGGTTTCCGGCGTCAGTCTGATTCCGTTGGCTTCCATCCCCCCACCCTAGACCGCAAACCGGGCGCTGACAACGATCCGCCCGCACCCCCTTCCCTCCCCTCACCCCCGCTCCCCAATCGCCCGCGCCAACTCCCAATCCCGCTCCGTCACCCCGCCCGCGTCGTAAGTCCACAACCGCACACGGACCCTCCGGTACCGAAGATCAATGTCCGGATGGTGCCCCAGCTCCTCCGCCAGCGCTCCCACCCGGTTCACAAACGCCAGCGCCTCCCCGAAACTCGCGAACGCATACCACCGCTCCAAACCACCGCCCTCCTCCCGCACCCACCCTTCCACGTCACCCCCCCCGCTCATACCGCCGTCCCGCTCCATTTGAACTTCTGCCGCAACACGTCGAAGAACGAGAGACCCGCCGGAAAAACCAACCGCAACGGCTCCGGCGCGCGACGAATCCGAAACACATCCCCAGGCTCCATCAACAGCGGATCCTGCCCATCCGAAGTCAAACACACCCCGTGCTGCAACGAAGTCGAACACACCGTAATCAGCGAACGATCGCTGATAATCACACTCCGATTCGTCAACACATGCGGGCAAATCGGCGTGATCACAAAAACCCCCGAATCCGGCGAAATCAGCGGCCCCCCCGCGCTCAGCGAATACGCGGTCGATCCCGTCGGCGTGGCCACAATCAACCCGTCCGCGTTGTACTCGGTCAGACTCACCCCATCGATCTCCACGTGCAACCGGATCAAACGCGAACGCTCCCCGCGCGACAGCACCACCTCGTTCAACGAGTAATCCCTCCAAAACGTCTCCCCATCCCGCACCACCTCCACCAAAAGCAAACTCCGCTCGCTCACCATCGCCTCCCCTCGCACCACTTGCGCCCAAACCTCCCCAAATCGCGCCGGAGTCACCCCCGTCAAAAACCCGAGGGTCCCCGCGTTCACCCCCAGCACCGGAGGCAGCGCCACCCCCGCGCGATGCACCATCTGTAAAAGCGTCCCATCCCCCCCAAGCACCACCATCCAGTCACAGCGCCCGGCCAACTCCCCCACCGGCACCCCACACGACTCGCCCCCGAGCTGCGCCGTGCCCTCGTCCATCCACACCTCCATCCCACTCCCGCGCAGCACCTCCACCACCCCGGCCAGCACCCCAGCCACCCCGGGCTTCGCCGCGTTCGCAATCACTCCAACGACTTTTTGATCCATGCAAGAAACTCCTGGTTGCCGTCCCCGCCCAGAATCGGAGACTCCATGACTCCATTCCAACTCAATCCCGGTTGTCCTTCCACCCACAACCGGATCCGCTCCACCGCCTGCGCCCGAAGCGCCGGGTCCCGCACCACCCCCCCGCGCTCCACATCCTCCCGACGCAACTCAAACTGCGGCTTCACCAAAACCACCGCCATCCCCCCGGGCCGCACCCGCGCGAGCGCCGCCGGCAATATCAGCGTCAGCGAGATAAACGAGACATCCGCCACCAAAAAATCCACCCGCTCAGGCACCTCATTCTCAGTCAAATAACGGCAGTTCACCCGCTCCTGCACCACCACCCGCGCATCGCTCCGGATCTTCCAATCCAACTGCGAATGCCCCACATCCAGCGCGTACACCCGCGCCGCCCCGTGCTGCAGCAAACAATCCGTGAACCCGCCCGTCGACGCCCCCACGTCCAAACACACCCACCCCTCCGGTCGAATCCCAAAACCCGCCAGGGCCCCCTCCAACTTCAAACCCCCACGCCCCACGTACCGCTCCGCGCTCCGCACACTCACCTCGCTCTCCACCGACACCCGCGTCCCCGGCTTGTCCATCCGCTGCCCCTCCACCCACACCCCTCCCGCCATAATCGCACGCTGCGCCCGCTCGCGACTCTCCGCGAGCCCACGCTCCACCAATAGCAAATCGAGTCGCTGTTTCATTTCCGGCCCCCCTCATTATACTGCCCTTCCCGCCCCGGTCACGCCCACCGTTCCCCCCCCCCCGCGCAGCTCCTCCTATGCAACTGCTCCTCGTCGACCCCACCCCAGCCCCTGGCCTCGTCGTCTCCCTCCAAGAACACTTCACCCTCACCTCCTGCGCGGACCCCTCCTCCGCCCTCATTCTCGCCGCCAAACTCCAGCCAGACTGGGTCCTCTCCGAGGTCATCCTCCCCGAAGGCGACGGATTCACCCTCTGCCGCACCCTGCGCACCCTCCCGGGACTCAAACGCACCCGTGTCGTCCTCATCAGCGACATCCTCTTCTCCCCGGAGGACCAACTCCAAGCCCAGCGCGTCGGCGCCTCCCGCCTCTTCTCCCGACACCTCGACCCCGAACTGATCGCCAAATCCCTCGCCTCCTCCCTCCCCTCCGACCCCCCGGAGGCCCAACCCGAAGGGACCCCCGCCGAGTGGGCTTACCTGCGCGAAACCAACCGACGCATCGTGCGAGAACACCGCACCCTCCACGCCCGACTCCAAGCCCTGCGCACCCAGATTCAGGACTATCAGGAAAACCAGCGCCAACTCGAACAACGCCTCCGCCACGCCCAACGCCTCGGCTCCATCGGCATCCTCTCCAGCGGCGCCGCCCACGACTTCAACAACATCCTCTGCGGCATCATCGGCCTCTCGGAAATCGGCCTCCGCAGCCCCTCCGCAGACGCCGAGGCCCAGCGCAACTTCGAAGACATCCGCACCGCCAGCCACCGCGCCTCCCACCTCGTCCGCTCCCTGCTCTCCTTCAGCCGCAAACAGGAGCAGCCCCGAGGCCCCATCTGCCCCGCCCTCGCCCTCGCTGAAGCCCTCCTCATGCTTCGCGCCACCATCCCCTCCTACATCGAACTCGCCGAAGACATCCAAGCCCCTGACAGCCACATCCTCGGCGAAATCTCCCAGTTCCAGCAAATCATCACCAACCTCATCCTCAACGCCTGGCACGCCATCGGAAACAAATCCGGACGCATCCTCCTCCAAATCCGCCTCGCACCCCCCTCCGACTCCCACCTCCACCGCCTCCCCCAACTCCAAAAAAAACCCTACCTCTGCCTCCGCGTCTCCGACACCGGCAGCGGCATCACCCCCGAAAACCTCGACCGCATCTTCGAACCCTTCTTCACCACCAAACCCTCCGACCAAGGCTCGGGACTCGGCCTCTGGGTCTCCCGCGGCATCGTCGATTCCTGGGATGGATCCATGACCGTAGACAGCGCTCCAGGCTCCGGCACCACCTTCACCCTCTACTTCCCCGAAGTCTCCTCCCACTCCTCCGATTCCTACGCTCCCAACCCCTCCATCCCCACCGGACAGGGTCAAAAAATTCTCTTCGTCGACGAGGAGGAACTCCTCGGCTCCCTCGTCACCCAGTGCCTGAGCTCCTTCGGCTACCAACCCACCATCGCCCACAACGCCGAGGAGGCCGTCCAACAGGTCATCTCCCAGCAATTCGACGCCGTCCTCACCGACCTCACCATGCCGGGCCTCAGCGGCATCGAACTCGCCCAGGCCCTCTGGAAACTCAACCCCCACCTCCCCATCCTGCTCACCACCGGGCACACCGACAAAATGGACGAGGCCACCGCCCAGTCGCTCGGCTTCAAAAAACTCCTCCCCAAACCCTTCGACTCCCGCACCCTCATCCAAACCCTCCACAACGTCCTCCATCTCCCCTCCCCATAGCCCCCCCCCACACGCCACCCCCTGCCCGCAAGGCAGCTTCCGGCTTGTTCCCCCCATGCCTCTGCCCGTTAATACGGCTCCACCCGCCACGCTCTTGATCTCCCCCTCCATCAACGGCGAACTCCTCGACGCGCGCATCCTCCTCGTGGATGACGTCATGGAGAATATCCAAACCGCCGGCCAGATCCTGCGCACCAAGGGCTACCACCTCAACATCGCCCGCAGCGGCCCCCAAGCCCTCGAGGTCGTCCGCAAATCCCCCCCGGACCTCATCCTCCTCGATATCTTCATGCCCGGGATGGACG
>JBEBAG010000236.1:0-3000 GCA_041159065.1 Verrucomicrobiota bacterium
GACGGCTTGAACTGCCCGACGGGCTCCCAGTTCTACAAGGATGGCGTGATGGTCATGCAGTCGCCCGATATGTGGTTTCTGCGCGACACGACCGGCTCGGGCAAGGCGAACTGGAAGGAGCGCGTGGTCCACGGGCTGGACGCGGCGGATTCGCATCACGAAACCAACTCGATTTGCTACGAGCCCGGCGGTGCGTTGTATTTCAGCGACGGGGTGTTTCACCGCACGAGCGTGGAAACGATCCGGGGTCCGGTCCGGAATGTGAACGGGGCGATCTACCGGTATGAACCGCGCACGAGCCGGTTCGAGCGGCATGTGCCGTACGGCTTTGCCAACCCGCACGGCCGGGTTTTTGACTACTGGGGCAATGATCTGATCACGGATGCGACGGGGAATGCGAACTACTTTGGACCGGCCTTCAGCGGGCATCTGGATTCGGGGGCGCACCCTGCGATGAAACAGTTCTGGAACCGGCCCTCGCGTCCCTGTCCTGGAACGAACATTTTGAGCAGCAGACACTTTCCGGAGGACTGGCAGGGGCAGTTTCTGGATACAAACGTGATCAGCTTTCAGGGAATCTTCCGGGCGAAGCTGACGGAGGAGGGCTCGGGAATTTCGGGCGAGACGATCGAGCCGCTCCTGCAAACCGACGTGCAGCAGAATCCTAACTTCAGGCCTTCGGGCGTGGCGGTTGCGCCGGATGGATCGCTGTACGTGATGGATTGGTCGCAGATGTTGATTGGCCATCTCCAGCATCATCTGCGGGATCCCAACCGAGATCACCAGCACGGGAGGATCTACCGTATCACCTTTCCCGGGAGGCCCTTGCTGGAGCCAAAGAAAATCGCGGGGCAGCCGGTGGAGGCCTTGTTGGATTTGCTGAAAGAGCATGAGGACAATGTGCGGATGCGTGCGAAGGTTGAGTTGGATACGCACGACACGGCGAAGGTGATTGCCGCGGTCCAGAAGTGGGAAAAGGCGTTGGACAAGGCGGATGCGCAGTATGAGCACCATCGTTTGGAGGCCCTGTGGGTGCACCAGTGGCATAATGTGGTGAACCTCGGCCTGCTGAACGACGTGTTGAAGTCGCCCGAACCGCGGGCTCGTGCGCAGGCGGTCCGTGTGTTGTGCTACTGGCGCGATCGGGTGCCGAACACGATGGACCTCCTGGCGGCGGCGATTGAGGACAAGGCGCCGCGGGTGCGGTTGGAGGCAGTGCGTGCGCTGAGTTTCGTCCAAGGCGCTGCGACGCCGCGCGCCATCGAATTGGCGCGCAAAGTGGAGATGGAGAAGGATTACTACCTGAACTATTGTTTCAAGGAGACCTTGAAGCAGTTGGGTTCGCTTCCGGAGGGGAAGGGGATCGTGGAGAAGGATCCGCTCTTGATGGCGAAGCTGCGAGTGGCTCCCGAGACGAAGTACGGGCCGACGAACAAGAAGTTGGCGGGGGAGGATCTGAAGATGTACAACCTTGGCAAAGAGGTTTTTAACCGCGAAGCGCATTGCGTGACCTGCCATCAGGCGGATGGTCAGGGGGTGGATAATGTGTATCCGCCGCTGGCCAGGAGTGAGTGGTTGCGGGATGATCCGGAGCGCTCTATCAAGCTGGTGTTGAAGGGTTTGTATGGTCCGCTGCAGTTGCACGGGAAGAGCTACGGACCTGAAAAGGGGACGCCTCCGATGATGGGGTTCGCGGGGTTGTTGAAAGATCAAGAGTTGGCCGCGGTGCTCACCTACGTGAATCAGTCCTTTGGAAACGACCTGCCCGCGGTGAAGGCGGAGCAGGTGAAGAAGGTTCGGGAGGAGACGAATGGGCGCACGAACTTCTACATGGTGGAGGAGTTGCTGAAGGAGCATCCGCTGAACAAGCCGCGCTGATCGCGGCGAGGGCGGGGCGGACTGTCCCCGGAAGGTAGAGGGCCTTCCGGGGAGGCGCGTTTTGGCTTGAGCGCAATGGGTGCGGGGGGTAGGGGTTAGTCGAATTGTGTTCGCGCACTATTCAGTGTCGTCTTGGGTCGCAGCAGGGCGACAGTGGAGCCGGGAACCGGGGAGGTGGAAGCGACTCGAGAGCCAGTCGGTCGGGATCATGGAAAGTGATCGTGAGACCGGTCGGCATCGGGATCGGGAAAGCCTCGCAGGGAGCCGCACTGCGATGATGAATACCAAACCAGGGTCCGTCCGTGCGCTCCGCGGTGCCGGTCCCTCACCTGTCACAAGCTATCCAAATCCAGCAGTATCGAGTGAATCAGAGAATCCGTGCACGGGAGGTGCGCGTGATTATGGCCTCCTCCGGCGAGCAGTTGGGGGTCATGAAAATCCAGGATGCTCTCCGAGCCGCGCAACATGCGGGGCTTGACCTGGTTGAAGTTGCCCCCACCGCAGTCCCCCCAGTTTGCCGAATCGTCGACTTTGGCAAGTTCAAGTACGAGATCGCCAAACACGAGAAGGACAAGAAGAACGCCACGAGCAAGCTCAAGGAGATCAAGTTTCGTGTGAACATCAGCGAGCACGATTACGAGACCAAGCTGCGACATGGTGAGGAGTTTTTGGACAAGAGCAACAAGGTGCGGGTTCAGCTTCAGTTCCGGGGCCGCGAGAACGCCCACAAGGAGTTGGGGATGGCTTTGATGAATCGCGTGGCCGAAGATCTGTCGCAGATGTCGAATGTGGAGCAGCCGCCCAAGCTGATGGGCAAGGCGGTGACGATGACGCTCACCCCGTTGCCCGCGAACAAGCGCAAGCGCAAGTTCGCGAAGGTTCTCGACCTTCCTGAGGATCCCGGAATCGACGAGGACGAGGACACCGAGGATTGATGCGCTTTGAACTGCGCGCGGGGCGTCCTGGTTCGATGGATTGACTCAGACGGCGCTGCGCAGGGCGATTAGAGCAAAGGCTCACCCTTTTCGGGTGAGCCTTTTTGCTGCCGGTGCCCTGCGGGGCGGGAGCGAAGCCTGGGGGGAGCGTGATGCGGGATGCGCGGAATAGGGTTTTACGCTCGGC
>JBEBAG010000237.1:0-12236 GCA_041159065.1 Verrucomicrobiota bacterium
GAAACGGTACCTCCTCCTCGAACGTCAGGATCAGTTTGCCCAAGCCCTCGTCTCCAAGCTGGCGGGTTATGCACTGGGACGGCCGCTCACGATGGCGGATCGGGTCGATCTTGAGCAACTAACGACCCAGTTCCGAAAAAGCGATGATCGCTTATGGGACCTGATCCAGCTCCTCGTCGGAAGCGATCTTTTTCAAGCCAAACTCTGACAGCAAAACGGTTATGAATCTCAAAAACGATCTCCTCAGCCGGCGGACTTTTCTTCGGGGTACCGGGGTAGCGTTGGCTTTGCCTTGGCTTGAGACCTTCGCCGGAACGGCTGCCGCGAGGGACGAGCATCCCCGAAGGTTCCTGAGTGTGTATCACCCCGATGGCGTGGGGTTGCCTCTCAAGTCAGATCCCGCATGGGAGGATTGGAGTTGGTTCCCTCGCGGTGGCGAGACCGATTTCGTACTGACGAAGGTGCTGAATGTTTTGGAGCCACTTCGGAACGAGATCACCATTTATTCCGGGCTTTCGCACCCGGCGGCCCGCCAAGTGCATGGCCATTCGAATGCCGATCAGTACCTGACGGGGGCAACGATTCCCGGCCATGGTCCCTATCAAAACACGATTTCTTTAGACCAAGTCTACGCGGAGTGGATTGGGGATAAAACCAGGCACGCTTCTCTTGTGATGTCGACCAATGGGGGTACCGGAGGGCCTCGGGGTGCACAGACGCAATCCTTTAACCGGGAAGGCAGACCCATCCCCGCGATGAACCGGCCGCGTGCGATTTTTGAGATGCTCTTTGTGAAGAGCGGAAAGGAGGCGGCGGAACGGTTGGCTCGGAGTCAGAGTGCGCTGGACCTTTTGATGGAGAATACGCGGTCTCTCAATCGAAGGCTATCGGCTCGGGATCGCGAGACGGTGCAGCATTATCTGGATGCGGTGCGGGACACGGAGGTGAAATTAGCCAAGGCCCAAAAGTGGATTGAGGCTCCAGTGCCTCAGGTGGATACGAGCAACCTGCATTTGGACGCCGAACCCAAGGAAGCGCGGATCTATTTTCAGACGATGTACGAGCTGATCTATCTCGCGTTTTTGAGTGATTCCACTCGGGCGGCCACGTTTCAATTGGGGCGGGAGAATGGCGAGGGGCCGCATGATCTGTTATCGCTCGCAGTGGGGCTGCCCGGAGCCCACGGATTAACCCACGCGGTGAAGCAACCCGGGGGATGGCAGAACTTGGGGACCTACAACCGCTATCAGGCGGAGGAATTCGGGCGGTTTATCCAAAAGTTGAAAGAGACCCCGGAACCTTCGGGAAACGGAAATATGCTGGATAATACTTTTGCGATGCATGGATCGGCTTCGAGTAGCTTCCATCTTTCACGGAATTACCCCATTATCTCCGCGGGCGGTAAGAACCTCGGTTTTCGCAATGGCCGCTATCTAAAGTTTGGGAAGGGCAACGAGGATAATCAGGCAGGGGCCGGCATTGTCAGCGATGCTGGGTGGACCGGAAAAATGACCACGGAGGAGCTTCCGCTCTCGAACCTCTTCGTGACGATTCTCCAGCGTCTGGGGGTGGAGACCGAAACGTTTGGAGGAGTTACTGGGACGCTGGATCGGGTTTGAGCCGGGGCTCGGGGACAAGTCGGTAGGCGGCAGTCCCCGCGGGAGCAAGCAGGGGAGGTGTGCTCCAGCTCAACCGGAGCGCGGAATCATGTGCTCAATGTGTGTGCACTGGGGAGCCGCTTGGAATCTTTGTCTCGCGGACCGGTTGTACGCCACTTTTCCACTCTGGCAGAGGGCGGCCCAAACCGGAGCCTCTCTCCTGGGGAGGGCTCGCTCGAATGCGATACTGGCTATGGGGGAGGTGCAGAGCCTGTGGGCGCACCGCCGTTGCGTTGGCTTTCCTCGGGCTTCTCGCGGCCTGTCACCCAATTATTCCGCACCTCGATCTGACGACAGTTGATGAGCCGTATGGGTTCTTCTTGAGCCGAGATGGCTCCGTTGGCTGCGGCGAGAGCCGCGCGTTCGATGCGGTTGCCCGAGATGAGGCCGCCCGTCACCTGCTTGAGTTCGATGACCACACTGCCTGACAGGCGAAACACATTGTTCGTAATGGAGATGTCCTCGAGCCACGGAGCGGCTGAACGATTAAAGGCGTGGGAATAGACGCGGATGGGGACGCCCGAGGGTTGGGAATTCACATCCTCGAACCTATTGCCGTCGATGCGGATGTTCCGGGGTACGGTCCCTTCCACGTAAGGCAGCACGCTGCTGAGTTCGATTCCTTTTCCCATTCGGATAAAGCGCGAGTTTAGCACGCTGCCCGGTCCGGACTTGATCACCATCCGCTGGTAACAATCCCGGAATTCGCAGTCGCGGACCGTCCAGCCCGCGCACTGATGGTCGGGCCATTCCGCCAAGGTGTGAGCGAATGGCTCGGCGGATTGGTCGAGGGTGACCGTGTCTCCGTTGAACGCCAGGGCGGTGGCGCTGCCGACGCAGGCCCCCGATTCTTTGTCATAAAAACGGAGCCGATCGCCGGGCTGGAGGCTCGTTTTGAGCAGGGGGCGCGTGGGGGTGTTGATGAACGGTTTGCGCGCGACAAAGGCGACCTCACGCCCCTGTGTCTTTTCCACCTCACTCCAGTAACCGTGCACATTGAAGGGGTCGTCGGTGGAGTGCTCGATACGCACGTGTTCAAGAGTGGTTCCGCGCCGTGTGGCGTTGAACATGAAGCCGTCGCCTCCCTGCCACTGGCTTGTCCCGGGGCGGGGCCCCAATTCGCAATGGGTCCAGAGATGGCCGCCCTCCCCCCCTTCCTCTCCGGGGCAACCTTTGGCGATGTGGATGCGCAGGCCGCGCATGGTGAGAGCGTGGCTATCTTGGAGGAGTATGGACTGGGTGCGCGAGTAGATGCAGGAAATTCCGTCGCCCACTTCGAGTGTTCCCAGTTCTCCGTGGGCCGATTTCCACTGGGGGTCGCGGATGGTGTTTAAAAGTGCGGGATCTTGGAGCGGAATCCAGACCCGCCCCGATGTCTCACTGGGCGATGGGGTTCCGTAGGTGAGGCGAACGCCCCCTTTTTGGAGAAAGTAGAGGGGCGCGCAGAAGCGGCCATCCGCTTTGAACGGCAAAATGCGCTGGTCCCAGTTTTGGTTGAAATGGGCGGGTAGATGGACCCCCGGGGAGAGCTGAATTTCGATCCTTTGCCGCTTGAAATCCAACTGGGTGATGCGCCCCTCGAGATGGCCTCGGGGATCGCGATCGAGGGTGGCCCCCTGAAAGATCAGGTGTGAACAGTCCCGAAATCTCATGCATTTGTACCCAAACTGATGGTCCCCCAGTTCGAACCAGAAGGTGGCTTCCGACGCGTCAATCGTGAGCGGATTGTGCTCGGGCCGGTGCAGTCCTTCGAACTCCAGAAGGTAGAGCACTTTTCCTTTCGGATCCTCGCCTGTGCCAAACCGGTAATCGCCGGGTGGAATCCGCAGCGTCGGGACGCCGCTTCGGACCGCCTCGGTCACCAGGGGAACGATGCGTTTGCCGGCCTCACGTTGGCTCTGCTTTTGCGCCTCGGTAAACTGTGGGCCGGCGGGATCGTCCAGGCTGAAGGCATGGAGGACGAGGGGATTGGCGAGCCCAAAAAGAAGCACGATCCCGATGCGCAGAAGGGCGCGGTGTGCCCGGCGAGAAGGGGGTGTGCGTGTCATGGCGTTTCGGCGCAGGGCGGGGGAGTCGCTTTGGTGTGCGATTGCGGGGACTAAACGGTTGCAGCACAAAAATACTCAGGGCCGGCGGTTCTGGAGGGCGTGGTCGATGGCCTGGATCACTCTGTCTGCGAGGGCCTTGGAGCCCTCGGGTTTGTAATGGACATCCTTCGCCAGACCGCCGAGCCGGAGCCGGTTTTCGGGTGAACCACAAGAAGCCCAGAGGTCGTTGATCGGAATGCCGTGGCTTTCCATGACGCTCCGGGCGGCGGCGTTGTAGCGCTGTTCGTCGCCAGGCACCCGGTACTTGACCCCTTCCGGAACCGGGGTGGTGCTGCACCACACCAAGCGTGCGCCGGTTTTTTGGAGGCGTTCCACCAGGGTGTGGAGGTTTTTTTCATACTCCTCCACGGGCACGTTCTGCTGGCCCTGGGAGACCTCGGCCACATTTTTTTCCGGATTCCTCTTGGGATCCCAAGGTTTGGAGAGAGCGGGATCCGAGGCGGGTTGTCCGGCTTGGACGTACTTGAGGTCGTGCAGTCCGAAGTTGAAGTGGATGACATCCCACGCTTCTGCGCCAAGCCATTGGTCGAGGTATCGCAACCCGCTCCGCGTGGATTCGTTGTTTCCCGGGGCGTGTTGGACGCGAGCCCGGTCTGCCATGCCCTGTTGGACAAAGGGGGTGTATCCCACCGAGATCGAGTCGCCGATGAGGAGGACGCGTGGAAGTGGATGGGCGGGTTGGGCTTGGGCGGATGAGGCGAGGAGAATGAGAAGGAGGAGCGAGGCAAAGGCGACGAATTTCGGGAGAAAAGCCGTGGAGGGTTGGGGGGGGGCGGCGTTTGAGGGCGGCTGCACGGTTGCGGAACGCGCTTTCAGGGGGATGGGGTTCATGAGGATGGGGGGAGGCTAGGGGTGTTGATCCTTTGCGGGGGCGTTGGCCCGGAAACTCCCGGCGGGGAGTCCTTCCTGGTTCATGAGGTTGGGTTGAGCGGTCTCATCCCACCCGAGGCGGACGCTGACGGGTTTGGGCACTTGTGGACTCAGAACGAGCACACTTTCGCCTTCGATTCGGGCCTCTGCGGCCTGAAACACGCCGTCCGCGCCAGCGATTTCGAACCAATCAGGGGCTCTGCCATTGCGTGTCTGGAGTCCTCCTTCGGCATGGGTGAAATGCACTCGAATGGCCGTGCCCTCCACCTTGGCTGAGTGGAAAGTGGGGCCCGAATCGACGGTGTGAGGGAGGGCATAGGTTCGGGCGAGCGCGAGCCTTGCAAGGCGTTGACCCACCTCTTTTTTGTGGCGCGGGTGGATATCGCGCAGTTTGTCGGGGTCGACGAGGTCGGTGATGACCGCCATGCCGGTGTGGGGCAGGCGCAGGGCGGTGGCCTGCGCTTCGCGGAACTGCGGCAGGGTTTTGGAATCAAAGGTGAGGTTCGGCTTTTGGACGCCTGAGTAGAGGAAGGGGGGCAATTGGACAAAATAGAAGGGGAAGTCCCCCTGGCCCCAGACGCGGCGCCAAGTTTCGATGTGATCCACCATTTTGGCGCCGTACTCGGGTGTTTCGCCGTTCATCAGGTTGCTTTCGCCCTGGTACCAGATCCATCCGCGGATGGCATAGGGCACCAGCGGTTGAATCATCCCCTTGCCGAGGGCTGACTCGGGTTTCCAGAATCCAATCCGCGAATTTCCCACGGCGGCGCTGACTATTCCGACCGGGACCCCGAGATCTTTTTCCAGTTTGCGCGCAAAAAAGTACGCGACTGCGGAGGGCGGCGGTGGGTTTCCCCGGAACCCTCCTGCGAGAAGGGTTTCGCGGTTGCAGAGCTTCCATTCTGAAAGCAAGTCGTCCTGTCCCTGGACTCCGTTTTGGGTGGGCGGATCAAAAAAGCGGATCCGGGGAGCGTCCGCGTTTGCGAGTTCTTCCTCTCCGCCGGTGACTTCGTGGCCCGGGCAAAAACTCCACCGCATGTTGGATTGTCCAGAGGCCACCCAAACTTCGCCCACCAAGACATCCCGGAGAATTTTTCGATCGGTTCCGCTGGTCACGGTGATTTCGTGCGGCCCCCCTGCTTCCAGAGGGGGAAACGTGACCCTCCACTGTCCCTTTGCTCCCGCTTGGGTGGTTTGGACGTTTCCTGCGAGGGTGATGCTGACCGTTGCGCCTGGGGTGGCTCGTCCCCAGAGGGGCAGGGGCCTCTGGCGCTGTAAAACCATGTGGTCACTGAAGAAGGCGGGCATCCACAGAGAAACGGCTGGGACTGGCTGGGTGTTTTCCGGCGCTCGACCGGCTGCGTGAGAGGAGGCGGGCAGAATGGACAGAAGCAGTCCGATGCAGGCGCGCAGGAAAGGCGTCTTTCCCATGAGGGTGGGGAGGGCGGGCAGGCGTTCCATGGGGAGGTTAGGGATTGGTGGTGAAAGCCTTGTCCTTGGGATTGCCTCCGCTGAGAAGGTAGGCGACGAGGTCTAGCAATTCGTCCTCATTGAGCATGTTAACCAAGCCTGGGGGCATCGGTGAAACTGGGTAGTCTTTGCGCGAGGCGACGTCGTGGACCGGCACTTGCATGGAGGCTTCTGGGGCAAAGGGGTTGGTCATCACCGAATAGGCGCCGCTTTCTTCCGCGAGGACGCGTCCGATCACGAGGGATCCGTCTTTTTTGGTGATCTGCTGAAAGGCATACTGGTCGCTGATCACCTTGGAAGGTTCGATGATGCTCTCGGCCAAATCCCGCACGGTGTAACGGCTGCCGGCGCCGGTCAGATCGGGGCCGATGTGCCCACCTTCGCCCGCGAACTGATGGCACGTGGCGCACTGGGCCGTCGCGTACATGGCTTTGCCCTGTTCAAAATGACGCCCCCGGAGTCCGGCCTGGGTGAGTTGCACGAGGTCATCCACCGAGTAGGCCTTGCCCGGTCCCTTGGCGGGAACAAAGTGCGCCATCGCAGGAGGGGGCTCCTGTGAGAGTCGATCGAGGGCCAGTTTTTCAGTGGGATCAGAAACCTTGGCTAAGGCCTCGGCACGGATGGTTTGGACGAACTTGGAAAGGCTGTTGCCGCCCTTCCAAGAGGCTGTTTTGGGAAACCAGCGGAAGAATTCTTTCCGAAGCTCCGGAGACCAGCCTGCCGTTGCGTTTCGCAGGGTGTAGGCGAAGGCGATTTGTTGCTTGTTTGGACGGCTCGCCTTGAACGCTGACACCATCGAGCCTTTGAACGCATTACGCTGCGTGAGCGCGTCGGAGGAAATCTCCTCGTGGTCGTCGCCAAGTGTTTGCAGCAGGGAGACGGCTTTGGAGACAACCGTGGGGGAGTCGAGGAAGACGAGGAGTTGGAGCAGTTCGCGGTTTTCGAGCGGATCTTGAAGCGGAAAAAGCGGATCCAGACTTTCACGAACGCTTTCACAAACGGCTGCGGCGGGTTTGCCCATGCGGATAAACGCCAACTGCCATGCTCTCAGGAGGGGCAAGCGCAGATCGGAACCCAGTTGGCGGTAATCCAGCCGGCTCAGAGCTGAGATCAGCTGAGGCTGGAGAGAGGCGTCCCCGACCCGCGCCAGGGCGATGAGGGCCTCGATGGAAGCCGCGGGCCGTTTTTCTTCCAGTGCACGCCCCGCCCAGACCGACGCCGGCTGCTTTTCAATCGCCACACGCGCCGCATACCGCAACGCACGGTCTGGACTCGCCAGATGCGGCCACGCCTTCTCAAGGGCCTCCGGTCCCGTCCCATCCGCATGCAAAGCTTCCAAGTCCCGCCGCAGCGCTCCCTCCGGAGGCAGGGATTCAATCGCCACGGGTGCGGTGGATTCGGGTCCGGCGTAGGTGACCCGGTACAGGGCCGACTGGCTGCGCCGGCCGCCCGTGGTAAAGTACATCGCGCCGTCTTGTGGCCGAATGAGCAGGTCGGTCAAGGGGAGGGATTTTCCCGAGAGAAACTCTTCCTTCTGCGCCTGGTAGGAGGCGCCCTGGGGGGTGAGGTGGATGGCGTACATCGTGCCGTAAGTCCAATCGTTCCCAAAAATAGCCCTCTGGTACTTGGCTGGAAATTTCGCGCCCGTGCCCGCGCAGACCCCGGTGGGACTGCCCGGACCAATGTCGACCAACGAAGGAATGCTGTCTGCGTAATAGGCGGGCCATTTGCCGGCCCCACTCCTCCAGCCTGCGTCCCCGCCGCTCAGCGCATGATTGAAGCGGGTGGGGCGGTACCACGGGGTTCCCAGATCCCATTCCATGTCGGCGTCGTACGTAAAAAGGTCACCATGCGAGTTGAACGCAAAGTCAAACTGGTTTCGGTAACCGTACCCGACAACCTCCACGTGGCGGCCATCGGGATCCATTCGAGCCAGGAATCCGCCCGGCGCCAAAAGCCCCTTGGAGTGCCCGTTGGGATCCCACAGCCGCGGAAGGAGGTGGTCTTCTCCCCACGCTTTGGCACCCCGAAAGTGTTCGAGGTTTGCCGGGAGCCGCGTGCTGTTTCCCCCGTTGAAGTACACCGATTTCCCATCAGGCGAGAGCTGCAGACTGTGGGGGCCGTGCTCGCCCGACTTCTCCAATGGAACCAGATAGTCGTGCTGATCAAAGCGTCCGGAGCGCTGAGTGTCCCGGAGCCGGTGTACTCCCGGTTGCGGCCCCTCATTGATCATCACGTAAAGGCTGTCGAAGGCATACAGCAGCCCCTGGATGCCCTTGAGTCCCGTCTCCAGGGGCTCGACCCGGGTCTCGGACTCCGGGTCGCTTGCGCCCAGAGGGGGAGGGGTGATGCGGAATACGTCCCCATACTGGTCGCCGCACAGAAGGCGGCCCTCTCCATCCACGGTCATGGCGACCCAAGAGCCTTGGGCCAGCTTGGGCACGCGATAGAGCAGCTCCGCCTTGAAGCCCGGAGGAAGCGTGATTTGTTCGGGAAGCGTCACCGTGGGACGAAACAGGCCAAGGGAGTCGCCACTCGGAGAGTATTTGCGGGCGATTTTGATCGGAGTCCATTCGGAGGTCGCTCCTGCCGAGGTTGCTGAAACCTTCCACGAGGCATCGGTTTCAATGATGTGCTGAGAGCCGTTCAACAACCGGATTGTCAATTGTGCAGCCGCTTGGGGGCGCACCTCCCGGCTTTCCGAGGCCTGAATTTCCAAAATATTTTTCCCAACCCGGATCTGATCGGTGACTTCAAATTGGGCTGGGGCTTCGCCCAGCACCTTGCCATTCAACGAAGCACTTCCAGAGCGAGTGACCGCCAGCCTGAGGAGGGCCGAGGCGGCCTTTTCGGTCACCTCAAATTCCTGACGGAAGGTGAAATTTTTGGTTTTGAGCGTGTCGGGCGCTGCAATCCACGCCAGTTCGGCACGCAGGGGCGACGCGCTCAGCGTTCCGAGCAGGGTGAGGAAAAGGAATGGTGCAGGGGAGGAAAGAGTCATGAGAGGGAAGGGTTGAGGTGGCGAACGCGGACTCGTCGGCTCTACGGGAAAGACAATTCCCGAGACGCGCGTGTTCTAGCGGGTGTTTTCCGAACTTTCGTTTGTTTCGGGCAAACGATCGCGCTCTGGTGCGGGGCGTCTCGCGCTCTGGTGCGGGGCGTCTCATCGCAGGTGCGGCCCCTCCTCTTGAGCAAGATCCCCGCCTTCGCGCGGGGAAGTCTCTCGTTTCCGCTGCAGGGTGGGGCCTGCTCCACCCGCCCCAGCCGTCTATTCTCCCTCCCAAATCCTTCCGTAGACAACAAACCCCAAACCCAACGCCCACCCCAAACCCCTCTGTTTCCAAACGGTCCCGTTGACGGGCAATCCGACCCTCCCGAACCCAGACGCACGTATCATAGGCTTCTCCATCGGCATGCGTCTTTTGAGGCGGGTCTTTTGACGCGGACTTCATTCGTAAGTGCTACGAGATGAAGGGGAGTGGCTAGGGCCGGAATCGAACCGGCGACACGAGGATTTTCAGTCCTCTGCTCTGCCAACTGAGCTACCTAGCCGCGGGGAAGGGAGTTGACGAAAGCGCTTTTGCCGGGATGTGGCAAGAGCGATTTGCGAAACTTTCGAGGAATTCCCGACGGGCCACGGCTTTCCTTTTGATTTTGAGGCAGAAATCAGGTTAAAGCTGCTCTCCCCTTCGGTGTCATAGGCAGTCTCTTGAGTGCGGCCCGCCGGAGGGAAAAATGGAACCCGTGGTTTGTTACATCTGAAAACAATGATCGACATGAAGGAATTGCTCGCGTCACGCCAGTTGCGCGAGTTCAGGGAGGGCAGCATCGTCAAAGGGCACATCCTCGAAGTGAGGTCCCGCGAGGTGCTGGTAGACATCGGATACAAGAGCGAAGGCGTCATCCCTCTCGCAGAGTTCGAGGACATGGAGGACCTCCAGGTGGGGGATGAGGTGGAGGTGTTGCTCTGCCGACTCGAGAATGACGAGGGAATGGTCGTGCTGTCCAAGGAGCGCGCCGCCTACAAGCAGAACTGGGATAAGATCGTCAAGGTGTTCCACGAAGGGGGCATCATCAAGGGCAAGGTTCGCGCCGTCGTCAAAGGGGGCCTTACGGTCAATATTGGGGTCGAATCCTTCCTGCCGGGTTCCCAGATCGACATCATTCCTCCGAAGGATTTGTCGGTTTACGTTGGGAACACGTACGATTTCAAAATCGTTAAGATCAACGACGACCGCAAGAACGTCGTTCTTTCCCGCCGCGAGCTGATCGAACAGGAACGTGCCGAGAAGCGCTCCCGCTTCCTCGACATCACCAAGATCGGCGACGTCGTCAAAGGCCAGGTCAAGAACCTCACCGATTTCGGTGCGTTCATCGATCTGGACGGGATGGACGGGCTCCTCCACATCACCGACATGACTTGGGGCCGCTTGGGCCACCCGAGCGAGTTGCTGAAGGTGGGCCAGGAACTGGAAGTGGTCGTCCTCGATATCAATCGCGACAAGGAGCGGGTCTCGCTGGGACTCAAGCAGACCCAGAAGAATCCGTGGGAGGAAACCGAGGGCCGTTTCCCTGTGGGAACCAAGCTCAAGGGGAAGGTCACCAATCTCGTCCCCTACGGCGCCTTTGTGGAAATCGAGGAGGGCGTCGAAGGGCTCATCCACGTGTCCGAGTTGTCATGGACCAAGCGGATCACGCGTCCGAGCGACGTGCTTTCGCTGGGCCAGGAGATCGAGGCGGTGGTGTTGGGAGTCAACAAGGAAGAACAAAAGATCAGCCTTGGGGTGCGCCAACTCGAAGCGAATCCTTGGGAAGAAATCGAGCACCGCTATCCGATTGGCAAGCAGGTCAAGGGCGTGGTGCGGAACATGACTGCGTACGGCGCGTTCGTGGAGCTGGAAGAGGGAATCGACGGGATGATCCACGTTTCCGACATGAGCTGGACCCGCAAGGTCAATCATCCCTCGGAAGTGATCAAGAAGGGCGATGAGCTGGAGGCTGTCGTGATTGACATCGACAAGAACTCCCAGCGCATCAGCTTGGGCATCAAGCAGCTCGAAGACGATCCTTGGAAGACGATCGAGACGCGCTACAAGATTGGCGACTTGGTCAAGGGCAAGGTCAGCAAGATCGCGAGCTTCGGCGCCTTTGTGGAGCTCGATGGGGACATTGACGGTCTCGTGCACATCTCGCAGATCAGCGAGGAGCGCGTGGAGAAGGTCAAAGACCATCTGAAGATCGGCCAGGAGATCGAGGCCCGCGTGATCAAGGTCGACAAGACCGAGCGTCGCATCGGTTTGTCCATCAAGGCTGCGGCCTACGACGAGGAGGAAATCAAGCGCGAGGCGGCAGCGTTCGATACGCTGCGTCCGGGCGAAGACATGGTGGGCTTGGAGCAGGCGTTCGCGGCTGCGGAAGAGTACCGTCCCGGCGAAGGCCGTCGTCGTTAGTCGTTCCTGACCCTTGGCGCGCGCGCTTCTCTCTGGAAACGCGAGGCCAAAGTCGGGCTAAATCGGGGCCGATGGAGAGCAATCTCTGTCGGCCTCGTTTTTTTGTGTATTCTAGAAGCTCAGACCTATGGAAAAGCCTCAAATTACAGCCTGGTTAAAAACCACTTGCGGATGGAGCAACGGAGTGCGCGCGGTGCTGCGCAAGTACGACCTCCCCTACGAAGAGAAAGACATCATCCGGAACCCGGCCTTTCGCTGGGAGATGGAACAGAAAAGCGGACAACCCCTGAGCCCCTGCGTGGAGATCAATGGGGTGATGCTCCCGGACATTTCCGGGGAGGAGGTCGAGCACTACCTGCTGAAGCAGGGCTTGGTGGCGCAGAACAACGCCCCAGTGAATGTTCCCTTGAATGCGCCCTGCTCCGATGCCCAGCACGCGGCGATGATGCGGGGAGAGCCCGTGCGTTTCCAATCTTGAGGGGACGGTCTTTCGGGGGCGGGGAGGGACGCTTTTTGGGCCGCCGCCCTCTGGAGGCTCGTCTTGATTGAGATTGGTTTGAGCTGCTTAGCCTTGCGATGGCCTTTTTTGCCCATCCGTGAGAACGGCAGCTGTCTTGAGCGTGGCCCCGCGGGAATTGCATTTTCCCGCGGGGCGCAACGTTCTTAGGGGCGGCCCCGAG
>JBEBAG010000238.1:0-13738 GCA_041159065.1 Verrucomicrobiota bacterium
GCCGGTGTCGGGGGGGAGCGTTGCTTCGGACTCGAGCACGGACCAGCGTTATCCGGGCCGGGTGACGCTCACGCTGACGAGCACGGGCTCGTTCACTGGCAAACTGGACTACGAAGGGCAGACGTATTCGCTCGTCGGGGTGTTTGATGGATCCACCCTGACGGCGGTCACGAGCATGGGCCGTGCGGGCGGGGCTCTGCCGGTACGCTTGGAGTTGAAGTTGACGGGCTCCGACCTTGCCAACCGCACGATCACGGCGAGCACCAGCGCGGCGCTTCCGGCCAAGGGGGCGTTCGGGGTGGACTGGCTGGAGCAGAGCGTGCTGAGTCCGGCGAGGCTGGAGGCGTCGGGCACGATGCTCCGGGGCGGTTCCAGTGCGAGCGCCACCAATGCGCCCGGGGCGACGCCCGCGTTTGCGGCGTTGCTGCAGGATGCGGCGGCCAGCCCGACGCGCGCGAACGGGATCATGTCGTTGACGGTGAGCAGTGCGGGGTTGGTGACGATTGCGGCGGTGTTGGGGGACGGAGCGGATGCGATTTCGACGACCACGAGCGCCTATCTCTCGAGCGATGGGACGGTGGCGTTCTACCGGGGGCTGTACGGGACGACGTATCCGAACAGTGGGTTTGTGGCGGGCCGGATGAAGCTGGATTGGAACGCGGGGAATGCCGTGGATTTGGTTTCCAGCGCGAGCGAGCTGGAGTGGAAGCGGCCGCCGAGTGCCTCCGGGTTGACAGCCAAGCTCAAGCCGCTGGGAAGCCGGTACGACTCGAGTGTGTCGGTGTTTAGCGTGTTGGGTGTGACCTCCGGGTTGACCCTCGGGATGTATCAGCCCGCCAAGAGCACGCAGACCGGGGTGGAGGCGCGCTTTGGACTGACGAATCTGAGTCTGAAGGCGGGCTGGACGCTGGACTCGAGCTGGCCTGGGCAATCGTTTGTGTCGGGAGCGGAGGGCGGGGATATCCGCTTGGGTTCCGCCAGCACGCTCACCTCGATGGGCACGCCGACGGTGGTGTTGAAGGTGGGGGATGCGGCGACCTCGAAGTTTTACCAGTGCAGCGGGGTGATCCTGCAGCAACCGCCGGCCGGGGTAGCGCCGGGGATGTACGGGGTGCTTCCCTTCGTGAAGAGCGGGACGAGCGCGGTGGTGTGGACGGAGTGGACGCTGCGCTAGCGCGGGAAGGCCGTGGCGTTGCGAGGGGCGGACCGGTTCAGCGGGCCCTCGGGTGGAAGCGGTGATGGATGGCCTTGAGCCGGCGCTGTTCGACGTGGGTGTAGATCTGGGTGGTGGCGATGTCGGCGTGGCCGAGCAGTTCCTGAATGATGCGCAGGTCGGCGCCGTTTTCCAAAAGATGGGTGGCGAAGGAATGCCGGAGCAGGTGGGGGTAGACGTTTTCGGGGAGCCCGGCGAGCCGGGCCGCCTCCTTCACGAGCTGCCAGATGCGGTCGGGGGTGAGGGCCCGGCCGCGGATGGAGAGAAAGAGGTGGCTGCGGGTGTGTTTGCAGACGAGTCCGGGGCGCTCCCTGAGGAGATAGGCGTGGAGGGCCTCGGCGGCCTTGGTGCCCACCGGCAGGACGCGGGTTTTGTCCCCCTTGCCGGTGACGCGCAGGATGCGGTTTTCCAGGTCGAGGTTTTCGAGGCGCGCGCCGCAGAGTTCGGAGACGCGAAGGCCGCAGGCGTAGAGGGTTTCAAAGATGGCCCGGTTGCGGAGGGCGAGGGGGCCATCCTCGGGGAGGCTTTCGAGGAGCCGCTCGATTTGCTGCTCGTTGAGGGTTTCCGGGAGGTAGCGTTCGATGCGCGGCAGGGGGAGCACCTCGGCGATGTCGCGGGGCACGCGTTGGTTCTGGTGGAGCCAGCGGAAGAACACCTTCAAGGCCACGACCACGAGCTTGATGGAGGCCGCGGCGAAGCCGGCCCGCTTGCGGTGGGCGAGGAAATCGGTGAGGTGGCCCTGGGTAAAATCGCGGGGGGCGACGAGGCGGAGGGTGGTTTCCGCCCACTTGCGGAACGCCTCCAGCGAAAGGCGGGTGGAGAGTTGATAGTTGTCTGAGAGGCCGCGCTCAGTGGCGAGGTGGATGAGGAAGTCCTCGATGTCCGATTGCATGGGCCTTGGGGGGGGGCTTCGGGACGCGGGGGCTTCCGGCAGCGGCAGGGGGGCGCTACGGCAGGGGGGTGCCGGTGAGGCGGGCGAAGGCCTCCTGATACTTGGCGCTGGTGCGTTCGATGACGCTCTCAGGCAGGGCGGGGGCGGGGGGCGTTTTGTCCCAGTCGAGGGTCTCGAGGTAATCGCGCACGAACTGTTTGTCGAAACTGGGGGGGCTGATGCCGAGGCGGTGGTCGGTCTCGGGCCAGAACCGGGAGGAATCCGGGGTGAGGCATTCGTCGATGAGCAGGATTTCGCCGTCGAGGATGCCGAATTCAAATTTGGTGTCTGCGATGAGGATGCCGCGTTGGGCGGCGAAGGTCCGGCCCTCCTCGTAGAGGCGGATGGCGTAGTCGCGCACCTTGGCGGCGACGGCGTCTCCGAGGAGGGCGCGGCACTGGTCCCAGGAGATGTTTTCGTCGTGGCCGCTGGAGGCCTTGGTGGAGGGGGTGAAGAGGGTGGAGGGGAGGCGTTCGGCCTGCTGGAGGCCCTCGGGCAGGGGGATGCCGCAGATGCTGCCGGAGGCCTGGTATTCCTTCCAGCCGGAGCCTGCGAGGTAGCCCCGGACGACGCACTCGACGGGCAGGGGCTTCGCTTTTTTCACGAGCATGGAGCGGCCGGAGAGTTCGGCTTCGAAAGGGCGGAGCACCTCGGGGAAGCGGGCGAAGTCGGTGGTGAGGAGGTGGTGGGGGAGGAACTGGAATTGCTCAAACCAGAAGGCCGAGAGGTGCGTGAGGACGTCGCCCTTGCGCGGGATCGCATTGGGGAGGATGCAGTCGAAGGCGGAAATGCGGTCGGAGGCGACCAGCAGGAGGTGTTCGCCGAGGTCAAAGATTTCGCGGACTTTGCCGGAGGCGACTTTGGGGATGCCGGGAAGGTCGAGGGAATGGAGGAGCATGGGAGCGGATGAATCAGTGGGAGTGTGGGAGTGGAGGGAGGGAGGCGTATGGGGACGCGAAGTCAGGCGAGGGCGGCGTGCATGACTTCATGCACGAGGGGCCAGGGGACGTCCTCGACCTGTTTCCACGCGCCGGGGACGGTGGGGAGCACGAACAGGTTCTTGCCATGGCGAAACTTTTTATCCAGCTGCAAGGCGCGCAGCATGGGGTCGAAGAGCTCCGGGTGTCCGGGGTAGGAGGAGGGGAGTTGGGCGCGGTGGAGTTGGAGGAGGAGGGAGTCGAGCAGGGGCTGGGAGCAGAGGCCCAGACGGAGGGCCATGCGGGTGGCGGCCACCATGCCGACGGAGATGGCCTCGCCGTGGGTGAGGGCGTAGTGGGCGCTCAGTTCGAGGGCGTGGCCGATGGTGTGTCCGAAGTTGAGGACATTGCGGATGCCGAGCTGGTCGAACTCGTCCCGCTGAACCACGTCGGCCTTGAGTTGGACGCAGCGTGCGACGATGTCCACGAGGGTTTGGGGGTCGAGGGCGAGAAGGCGGTCGAGGGAGGCGGTGCTGAGGCGCTCGTGAAGGGAGGCGTCACAAACCACGCCATACTTGATGACCTCGGCGGTGCCGGAGCGCAGTTCGCGCGGGGAAAGGGAGCGGAGGGTGGCGAGGTCGCAGAAGACGAGTTTGGGCTGGGAGAAGGCGCCCATGATGTTTTTGACCCCTCCGAAATTGACGGCGACCTTGCCTCCCACGCTGGAGTCGACCGCGGAGAGGAGGGTGGTGGGGATTTGGACAAAGGGGACGCCGCGCCGGTAGACGGCGGCGGCAAATCCGCCGAGGTCGCCGACGACGCCGCCGCCGAGGAGCAGGACGAGGGGGGCGGAGCCGGCGTCGGGGAAGTGCTGGAGGAGCGCGGCGCAGGTTTGGGAGAATTCGTCCCAGTTTTTGCCCTCTTCGGAGGCGGGGATGTCGTGGCGGACGATGCGTTGGAAGCCGGCTTGGGCGAGGGAGGCCTCGACGACGGGGAAATAAAGGGGTCCGACCTGGGGGTTGGTGAGGATGAAGGCGTTGGTCTGGCGGAGTCCGTGGGCGCGGAGGGTTTCGCCGAGGGCGGGGAGGCAGTCGGAGCCGATGAGAACGGGGTAGGATCGGGAGCCGAGGGCGACGTCAACGCGGGAGAGCATGGGGCAAGAATGAGGAGGGAGGGCGGAGGAATCCAGCAACGGGAAAGAAAAAGGGCAGACCCGGAAGAACCGAGCCTGCCCCTTTTGGGAACGAATGGACCTGAGGATCTCCTTAGAACGCGACGCCGAGGCCGAAGGAGCCGACGACATCGTTGTACGCGCTGCTGCCCACGGCGGACTTGTTCAGGTTGTAGTAGGTGGCGCCGGCATTGGCGATCCAGTTGCCGTAGCGCTTGGCGACGGGAAGGGCGTAGCCGAGGTTGAGGCCGGCGGACAGATAGCCGTAGCCGTCCTTGGCGTAGAAGCCATTGGAACCGAAGGCGGCGACGACAGGGAGGGTCACCGTCACAGGGCCCGCGGTGGTGCTGGGTGCCACGGCGACTTCATAGTAGCTGCCCTGCTTGTCCTTGACCGGATTGCCATCGTACGAGTTCGCGCTGCTTCCGATCTTGCCGTCCAATTCCTTGACCCAAGTGAAGGAGGGGTGGAGGGCGAAGGCACCGAGGAGGTCGGTGTCGTTGTAGGAGAGCTTGGAGCTCACGCCCTGGGCGTCACGAACGCCGCCAGGTTGGCTGATCGCGGTGTTCGGGAAGTTCAGGAAAAGGTAGCTTTCGGTGAGGGTGAAGTTGCCGAAAGTGAGCGCCAGGGAGGGCGTGATGTCCTGCTGGATGAGCGACTGATTGTTGCCAACGTTGGGCTTCACGCTGGCGGGGTTGGTGTAGCTCTGCCAGAGGCCGAGTCCGAAGGTGGCCTTGTTCAGGAAACCGTCGCCCTTGTAGGCGGTGAAGGCCACGTCCACGTAGGGCTGGATGCTGGCGGAGTGCTTGGCGATCAGGACCCCACGCCGGTAGTAGGAGGTGACCACATTCACGCCGAGGTCGGCGGCGAACGCGCTTTCGCTCAGGCTCTGAGCGGGCTTGTCGCAGCACTTCTTGTCTTTGCACTTCGCGGGGGCGCCGGCGAAGGAGAGGGAGGGAAGGGTCACAACTGCAGCGATTGCACAGAACTGTGCGAATGAGGATTTCGTCATAGGAGTGTGGTTGAATGTACTGACTATTTGGACGGCTTGGTCTTGCGACCAGGGAAGGCCGTTCGGGCGCACCTATTGCCAAGGGGGAGTGGGGGCAGGCAAGGACAAAATGCGACAGACTGAAGGCGGATTATCGACAAATGTGTTACATTTTAACCATCTCGCACCGCGGCGGGTGCCCTGGTTTTCGCGCTTCTCAGCGAAATGGGGGCTCTCCCGAGTTCCGATTTTTACAGCATCACAGAAGGATGGGGTGGCGGGAAATTTGTTTTTAAGTCTTTCTATCGCAATGATTTAATTTCGGATCGTGGCGATTTGGAAAATCTCATGCATTCCCTCCAATCGATTCCCATGCGCCGCGACTGGTGGGGTTTTTCACCCGCATGACGGGATTGCAATCCGGGGGGCAAAGGCCATCCGGGCTCGACAGGACGTGGGGTGGGAAAATTTTGTCTATTTTCCAATCCGAAGGGGCGAATGGAGAAAGCCCCGGGCCGGTTTCACCCGAGGGCTATTTTTGGAAAGGGAACGATCGCGGCGCGAAACGATCCCTGTATTTCGAGGTCCCTCCCCGGACGGAGCGCGTCCGCTCGGGAGGCGACGTCATCATAGAGTTCGCGTCGGGCGGGGGGGGCAGGGGGGCGGAGCGCGTTTAGCGGCCCCTGGAGCGCGCGGCGCGCAGGGATCTCGCGGCAAGCAAGGCGAGGCCGAGTCCGAGGGGGATGCAGGCGAGGGAGAGGTCGAGGCTGTGGGAGCCCGCTGGAGTGCCGAGGTGAAGGTGGAGGGGTGAGGCTGGGTGGCCCGGATGGGCGAGGGCGGTGAGGGGGAAAAGGGGAAGAGCCGAGGCAAGGAGGCGTGGGATTTTCATGAAGTGGAGAGAGTGTGAAGGATCGGAGCGGTGGGCAAGCGGGTTGGTGTGGCGATTCCGCGGCGGGCCCGGCGTTTTCGAGACGCGGAGCGCGGGCTCAGGAGTCGCGGCGGGGAGCTCTGCGGGTTGCGGGGCGCTCCGGACGGGGATTGCGGGGGCGGGGGGGGCTTGAGCGCGGGCCGGGTTTGCGCGGGGTGCGGTTTTCTGCCGAGGGGATCCGGCGGCTGCGCGGCGGGGCGCTTCGCTTTGAGGCCGAGGGCAGCGGGCCGGTTTTGGCGGTGGGAGCGGGGGCGTCCTCGGGGTTCCGCTCGGGGACTGGCGGGACGAAGGGCGCGGGGCGTTTGGGGGAGCGTCCGGCCTTGAGGTCGGCGACGTCTTTGGGGGAGAGCATGCGCCACATGCCGGGGCGGAGTTTGTTGATGCGGACGGTTCCGATGCGCACGCGGCGGAGGTTTTCGACTTCGTAGCCGCAGTCGTAGAGCATGAGTCGGATTTGGCGTTTGATGCCCTGGGTGAGGATGACGCGCAGTTTGACGGGGTTGAGGACTTCGAGGAGGTCCATTTTGGCTCGGCCGCCTTCGATGTGGAAACCGCGGAGCAGTTTTTCGCGGTGGGCGGGATCGAAGGGTTTGTCGAGGGTGACCTCGTATTCCTTCTCAATTTTGAAGCGCGGATGGGTCAGGGCGAGGGAGAGATCGCCGTCGTTGGTGAGGATGAGGAGTCCCTCACTTTCCTTATCGAGGCGTCCGACATGGAAGGTGCGCGGCCAGTCCTCGGGGAGGAGTTCGAAGATGGTTTTGCGGTCGCGTTCGTCGTCGGCGGAGCAGACGAGGCCCCTCGGTTTGAACAGGACGGCGTAGAGGGCTTCCTGGATTCGAACGACGCGGTTGCCGACTTTGACGGTGTCGTTGGGGGTGACGACGGTGGCGAGGTCTTGGACGGGGCGTCCGTTGATGCGGACGCGTCCCTCGAGGATGAGGGATTCGACACTGCGGCGGGAGCCGAGGCCTGCGGCGGCGAGGAAGCGGTTAAGGCGCATGGGGAGCATAGGCGAAGGAGAGCGGGAATCGGGGAGTGTCGCTGAGGGTTCGGAAAGGGGCAATCTTTGGTGCGGGAGACTTGCAAGTGGAGGGAGTCCGCCTAGGAGTTGCGGGTTTGTTCCCATCCTGTAAGAGACGATCCTCATGACGAAGTTGGCGATTCCCCGAAAGACGGTGTACCGGCTTTCGCTCTATTACCGAGCGTTGCAGCGTTTGCGAGCGAACCAAATGGAGACGGTGTCGTCTGCGGCGTTGGCCAAGGCGGCGGGGGTGAAGCCGACGCAGTTGCGGAAGGACTTGGCGTATTTCGGGCATTTTGGAACCCGGGGGTTGGGGTACGGGGTGGATGCGTTGGCGCGGAAGCTGGGAGAGGTGCTGGGGACGGCGTGTCTGCAGCCGGTGATTTTGGTGGGGGTGGGGCAGTTGGGGTCGGCGTTGCTGGGGTATGGAGGGTTTGCGCGGCAGGGGTTTGAGGTGGTGGCGGCGTTTGATGTGGACGTGGAGCGTCCGCGTTCGCGGGACCACAATGTGAAGGTTTATCCGATGGGAGAGATTCGGGAGTTTGTGAAGGAGCGGGGGATCAAGATTGCGATTTTGACCTTGCCCGGCCACGTGGCGCAGGAGGTTGCCAACGAGCTGGTGGAGTGTGGAATCCAGGCGATTTTGAATTTTGCGCCGGCGGTGTTGCAGGTGCCGGATCAGGTGGTGGTGAGCAATGTGGATTTGGCGGCGGAGCTGGAGAACCTGAGTTATTTCATCCACTGAGGAGGAGGAATGCAGGTGCCCTTGGTGCAGTGGTCTCCGGTTTTGGTGGATTTGGAGGTGACGTTTGGCAGCGGCCAGGCATTTCACTGGCAGCGGGCGGGAGTGGGGTGGGTGGGGGCGGTGGGGGAGCAGGCGGTGTACGTGGAGGAGGGGCCCGGGGGGGCTGGGTTGGGCGGTTTGAAGGTGAACAAGGAGGGGGCGGCGGCGGCGTGGCACTATCTGGCGTTGGAGGACCCGCTGGAGGCCATTTACGCGAGTTTTCCGCAGGAGGATGCGGTCTTGGCGGAGGCGGTGGCGTTTTGCCGGGGGATGCGTATTTTGAGGCAGCCGGCGTGGGAAGCGGTGGCGACGTTCATAACCTCCTCCATGAAACAAGTGGCCCACATCGCGGCGATTTCGCACACGTTGCGTCGAAGGTTTGGGCGGCGCCTGGCCTTGGGAGAGCGGGAGGTGTTTGCGTATCCGGAGCCGGCGGTTTTGGCGGGGCTGGAGGAGGCGGACTTGCGGGCCTGCGCTCTGGGGTATCGGGCGGGGCATTTGCTGGGGGCAGCCCGGATGGTGGCCTCGGGGGAGGTGGACTTGAGGGCGGTGGAAGGGATGGAGGACGGGCGTGCGCGGGAGGAGTTGTGCCGGTTGCCCGGGGTGGGGGAGAAGGTGGCCAATTGCGCGCTGCTTTTCGGGTTTGGACGTTTGCGGGCGTTTCCGGTGGATGTCTGGATTGATCGGGTGATCCGAGAGCGCTACTTCGCGGGGAAGCGCCGGGTGACGGCGGAGCGGGTCCGGAAATTTTGTGCGCAGGGGTTTGGGCCTTACGGGGGGTATGCGCAGCAATACCTCTTTCATCATGCCCGTCTGACGTGGAAGAATGGGCGGCCTGGGGCGGGCCCGCGAAGCGCGGGGGGGGGCAAAGCTGGAAGCTGAAATGAAAATAGACGTCGCATTGGAGCCTGCAGAGATCGAGCGGTTGGGAACCCGTGACTTGGGGGGGACCCATTGCGTGGTTTTGGATGTGTTGCGGGCGACGAGTGCGATGGTGACGGGGCTGGCGGAGGGGGTGGAGGCCATTTGCCCGGTGACGACGATCGAGGAGGCGCTGGCGATGCGGGAGGGTTGCCCGGGCGTGGTGTTAGGGGGGGAGCGGCATGGGGATCGGATCGAGGGGTTTGAGGTGGGCAATTCGCCGTTTGAGTACCGGCAGCTTTCGGGGCGCAAGGTGGTGACGACCACGACGAACGGGACGGTGGCGCTGAGGGCGTGTGGCGGGGCGCGGAAGGTGGCGGTGGGGGCGGTGTTGAATTTGGGGGCGGTGACGGAGTGGCTGCGGGCGGAGGGACCTGAACGGCTGCTGGTGGTGTGTGCGGGCACTTTTGAGACGCTGGCCTTGGAGGATGTGTGGGCGGCTGGGCGTTTGTTGGAGGGGTTTCCCGGAGCGGATTGGACGGATTCCGCGCGGGTGGCGCTGGCGGTGAGCGGGCAGTGGAAGGATCCGCTCGAGGCGCTTTTGGCCTCGCGCAACGGGCGGGTGTTGGTGGGCAAAGGGCGCCGCGCCGAGGTGGAATGGTGCGCAACGGAGTCGCTCTACCCCGTGGTGGGGGAAATGGAGGGGGGCTGGATCCGCTCCGGGGCCTTCGTATGAACTGGGAATTACCCCGCCCGATCCGGGCCTTGATCAATGCGTTTCCGGACGTGAACGAGCAGACGCCCGGGCGGCAGGCTTTGGGCAGCGGGGCGCTCTCGCTTCTCCTGCACTTGGTGGCGGTGGTCGCCTTTTTTGGGGTCCGCAGCGGGTTGGTACAAAAGCTCTTTCAGTCGGTGGAACCCTCGCGGAGGGAGCTGGAGTTGGTTCTCCAGTCCCCGCCTCCGCCGCCTCCGCCCGTCCCAAAGACGCCGCCGGAGAAGGTGCTGTTGCCGCTCGACCAACTGGCCGAACGTCCCCGCGTGGATTCGGCCGGGCTTCAGGAGGCTCTGATGGAGCCGCGGGGGACCCTTTTCCAATCGGACAAGAACCTTGCCGGGGGCAGCATGAACCGGCCCACGGGCACCGCTCCCTTGCCGACGGTGTTTGGGAGAAAGAACGCGGCGGAGAAGTCGTTGGTGCAGCAGGAGGCGAAGTCCGGTTCGCTCCAGGCGCCTCCTTCGAGTGCCGCGACCATCGCGAAGCTGGCGGGACCGAACGCGGGGGCCAAGGTGATGGCTTCCGCCAAGAAACCGGCCCCCAAGCCGCAGCAGGGCGGGGAGAGTCCTCTGACGGAGGAGATGCCGGAACTGGGGGGCGAATTGGTTTTTCGCAGGATCGCCGCGGGACCGAGCGCGACGAGTCGCTCCGGGGCGGCGAGTCCGAGCGCCCCGGTGCCTCAGGCCTCGGAGGCGAAGCGTCCCGGGGAAGCTGAACCTGCGCAGGATTTGTTTCGGGAGGGGAAGGAGCGGACGGAGACGAAGGGGGGGCTCGCTGAGAACGGCAAGACGGGAGTGAACGCCTCGAAGACACCGGTGGGGGCCTACATGAAGGGCGTCAGCCGCGCGATTGGGGCGCATTGGAATGACATGGTCAAAAACCGGATGGACTCGCTCGAGACGGGGCTGGTGAAGGTCCGCTTTTGGGTGACGCCGGAGGGGAAGGTGCAGAACGTGGTGGTGGAGCGGAGTACAGCCAACAAACAGTTTTCGAATCTCTGTCTTGAGGCGGTGCGAGCGGCGCGCTTGGATCCGCCCCCCGAGGAGGCCCGGCCCTTGTTGCGGGACGGGCTTCTTGAGATACCCTTCACTTTCTCGCTCTACTAACGTTTCGGCCTTCAACCCTGTACCTCATGAATTTCATACCCGAGAGTGGATCGGCGCTCGTGAAGCTTTTTCTGCAAGGCGGCTTTTTTATGCTGCTGCTGGTGCTGTGCTCCGTGGTGGGGGTGGCGGTGACGTTGCTGCGGGCGTTGGGGCTGCGCCGGGATCTGGTGATTCCGCCCGGGATCAAGGAGGAGGTGCATCGGTTCCAGCCTGAGGCGGAGAACGCTCTCAAGCGGCTGCACGCCTCGCTGTTGGGCACGCGTTCGCCCCTCGGGCGGATCCTGCTTTTTGTCTTGGGGCACCTCGATTCGGCCCGGGGGGAGAATCAGGAGGCGGTGCAGGTGGTGGCGCGGGCGGAGATGGTGAAGTTGGAGCGCGGGCTGTTCATCTTGGAAATCTTGGTGGGGATCACGCCGTTGCTCGGGCTTTTGGGAGCGGTTTCGGGGTTGGTGAAGGTGTTTGGCGCGTTTGGTGCCGCGGCGGGCCAGAGCGATCCGCACGTGATTGCCAGCGGCATCGCGGAGGCGTTGAGCACGACGGTCGTGGGATTGGCGATTGCGATCCCCTGTTTGGTGGCGCACGCCTGTTTTGTGCGCAAACTGGAAACCCTCGCCTCCGAGATGGAGTCCATCGTGGCGCTCTTGCTCAGCAAGTGCTACCGGCGGAAGGTGACCGCGACATCCTCGGGTGGCGCTGCGGACTCGAAGGAGTCCGGAGGGGATCTGAAGACGTCGGCTCCGGCCCCCACGGTCGAGGCGAGCAGCATCTAGTGCGCCGCGGAGGTGCCGGGCAACACGCAGGAAGGCTCTCGGTTTATGAATTTTTATCCCAAACGGCGGCGGGCCCCGCAGATCATCATCGTTTCGCTGATTGATATCTTCGCGATCCTCCTGATCTTCGTGCTCGTTTCCACCCAGTTCCGCAAGCCCCAGCCCGCCGTCACCATCCGGTTGCCGGAGGCGAAATCCAGCGCGGTGGCGCAGCCCAAGCGGGAGCCGGTGGTTCTGACGATCGCGAAGGATTCGGCGCTGTTTCTGGATGAGAAGCCGGTGACGCTCGAGCAGTTGACGCCCCTGCTTTCCGAGTTGGTGAGACGGGAGCCGGAAACGATGCTGGCGTTGAACGCCGACAAAGAGGCCCCGTTTGGCGTGGTGGTCAAGGTGCTTGATGGGGTGAAGGAGGCGGGGGTGAAAGGGAGCCTGACGGCCTTCATGGACCGTTCGAAGTGAGCGGAAGGAGTTTTGCTATGATCCTGAAAATTGTGATGTACGGAGATCCCGTGTTGCGGGCGGTGGGCGCGAAGGTGGGCGAGGTGACCGAGGCGATTCGGACGCTGGCGAGGGACATGCTGGAAACGATGGTGCACGCGGACGGTGTGGGGCTTGCGGCCCAGCAGGTGGGGGTGGCGCTGAGGCTGGCGGTGATTGATGTCTCCCAGTCCGAGGAGCGGCCCAGCGCGATGTGGGTGGGGGGCGAGCCGGTGGATTTATCCGCGTATATGCCGATGGTGCTGCTGAACCCGGAATTGGAGCTGGGCGCGGAGAAGGAGTTGGGCACGGAGGGGTGTCTTTCCTTCCCGCGGATCCATGCGGAGATCGTGCGTTCTCAGAAGGTGCGGTGTCGGGCGATGAGGTTGGACGGGAGTCCTTTGGAGTTTGAAGCCTCCGGTCTTTTGGCCAGGGCTTTGCAACACGAGGTGGACCACCTCCAGGGGGTCCTCTTCATCGACCGGATGGGGGCTGCGACGAAGGCTGCGCTTTCCGGCAAATTGAAGCGGTTGCGTCGGGCTGGGAGCTAGGGTCTTTGGTGGCCCGCAGAGAGGCAGTGATGGGAATATGAGCATCGGATTCAAGGAATGGGCGCTGGTGTGTGAGGCGCTGGGAAGCGGTCGGCAGAGCGTGATTCTGCGCAAGGGAGGGATTGCGGAGGGGCGCGAAGGGTTTCGCTTTCAGCATCGCGAATTTTTACTGATGCCCACCCTCTTCCATGAGCAGGTGGCCAAGCTGAAGTTGCCTCCGGAAACCCCGCTGCCTCCCCTGCAGGAGGGATGGCACCGGCTTCGTTTCCGGGTGGAAGTGGAGTGGACCCGCGAACTCACCGATTGGGAAACCGTCCGGCGGCTGGATCCCTTCCACTGCTGGACGGAAGCAACGATTCGGGAGCGGTTTGTGTATGATGACAAACAGTCGGTGTCGCTCGCGTTTTTGCGGGTGTATCGACTGCGCGAACCGTTGGAGTTTGCGGATGCCCCCAAATACGGCGGCTGCCGTTCCTGGGTGAGCATTCCAGACTGGGCGCAGACGGCGCATGGGGAGGCGGTTTTGGAGGAAGGGGAGCACCGGGCGCGGGAGCAGGCGGTGCGGGCGGTTTTGGAGTAATCGGGGCGCGCCTTGCGCGCGTTTTTGGGCGCGGGACGCGGGTTGCGGGGCGAACGCCCGGGGAGGGGGCAGGGCAATTTTACATTTGCTTAACGAATCTCCCCGTTGCGCCACACACGGCCTTTACACAGGCCGCGTTTACTGGGGTCCATCGCCCCTCCCGGGGCTCCCAATCTAAAACCCAAAGCCATGAAAAACACCTACTCCCAGATCCTCGCCGGACTAAGCCTTACGGCTTCGCTGGTGGCCGCCACTCCGGTTCCCCCCCCTCCCGCCTCCAAGGCGCTCCCCCCACCCCCGCCCGGTGGTTCCCCGGCGCTGCCTCCGCCTCCGGCTCCCCCCGGCGCCCCGGCTCCTCTGCCCAACGCCACGCTTCCCGGAAATCCCCCCGGCGCCCCGGGCAATCCGGCCGGGGCCCGCTTCTCGATGCCGCTTCCCGGGCTCAGCGCGGAGCAGTTGCGGCAGTTCAACGTCGGGCGCGACGAGTTTGTGAAGGAGGAGACGCAGGCCACGGGTCTGGGGCCGATTTTCAACGATGTGTCCTGCGTGGCCTGCCATGGCGTGGGAGGGGCGGGGGGCTGGAGCCCCAAAACGGTGGTGCGTTTTGGGCGGGTGACCAATGGCGTGTATGATCCCCTGGTGGAGCTTGGCGGGCCGCTTTT
>JBEBAG010000239.1:0-2852 GCA_041159065.1 Verrucomicrobiota bacterium
GAGTCTGGCGCGTGCGACGTTTGAGTTGACCGTGCCGGTGGTGGACCGAGTGCGCGCGGCGACTTTCTACGACGCAGGTTTTGTGAACGAGAAGGCGTTCGACTTCACGACCTCGGGATACAATTCCGACTACGGTTTTGGGGTGCGCTTGGATTTGCCGATCGGTCCGGTGCGCTTGGACTACGGGATTCCCTTGAAGTATGACGCGCAAACGAGTTCGCGCGGCCGTTTTAACTTCAACATGGGGTATCAGTTCTAGGGGTGGGGGAATGGTTGGAAACTGGAACGCGATATTGTGTTGGAAATTCTCAGTTTAGGAGAGTTGGCCGCCCTTGTGGGAGGTCGTGTTGTTGGGGGCGTTGATCGGGAGGTGTGCTTGAAGGGAGTGGCCTCGATTGGGGAGGCGGAATCCGAGCACGTGGTGTTTCTAGGAAACGCCAAGTACCTTGCGGCGCTGCGGACGTGTCGTGCCGGGGCGGCTCTGGTGCCGGAGGATTTCTCAGAAACGGTGGCGGTTCCCCTTGTACAGGTTCGGAACCCGTCGGTGGCGTTTGCGCAGTTGGTGGAGCGTTTTGCGCCAAGGCCGGTGGAGCGAGCGGTAGGCATTCATCCGAGTGCGGTGGTGGCGGCGGATGCGGAGCTTGGGGAGGGGGTGCACGTTGGGGCAAATGCGGTGATTGAGGCGGGAGCGCGGATTGGAGCGGGGGTGGTCGTGGGGGCGCTGAGCTATGTGGGGCATGAAGCGCGGGTGGGGGAGGGGTCCTTTCTCCATGCACGGGTGACGGTGGGAGATCGGTGCGTGGTGGGCAGGCGAGTGATCCTGCACAGTGGCGTGGTGCTGGGTAGTGATGGATTTGGGTTTGAGTTGGTGGAGGGGCGCCACGTGAAGATTCCGCAAGTCGGTATCGTTCAGGTCGATGACGACGTCGAGATAGGCGCGAATACCACGGTGGATCGTGCGCGCTTCGGGCGGACTTGGATTCAAGAGGGCACGAAAATCGATAATCTGGTGCAGATCGCGCACAACGTGGTGGTGGGGCGCCACTGTTTAATCGTGTCCCAAGTGGGAATTTCAGGCAGCACGCGCCTTGGAAATTATGTCACCCTCGCAGGCCAAACGGGCGTGGTGGGGCACATTGAGATTGGCGACGGCGCGGTGGTTGGGGCGCAGTCGGGAGTTTCCAAGGCCCTCCCCGGCAAGGCGATGTATATGGGTACTCCTGCGCTGCCTGCCGCCGAGTATCGGGAGCAGGTGGCCCACGTACGGCGTTTGGGCAAGCTCACGGAGCGGGTGCAGGCCCTCGAGAAACGGATAGGCTCCCAAGGTTCCTAACCCGGCTGGAGGGCGGTTGGCTCCGCGGGGCCAGAGTGGGATGGGGTGGGAGAGCGCCGAATTTGTGGCCGGGCTCCAAGCCCTTGGATCAAGGGGTGGCCAAAAGCGCGCGGATCTGTTCATCGAGACTCCGCGCCTTGGCCTCGGCCTCCTCGACCGGGAGTCCCTTGGGAACCCCCGGACGCTTGTGCCCGGCGGCTTGGACATAGCTGTCACGGAGGGTCGTGACGCGTTGGGCGACGAGTTTTTCCAAGGGTTCGGGAGCCTTGCGTTTTTGAAGGAGCGCGGCGAGGGATTCCGCCTGCGCGGCCTCGGAATCGCCAAGCCAACCGAGCACTTGGCGGGCCATGAGCCAGTGCCCTTCGACATTGGGATGAATGCCGTCGGGGGACATCGTGAATTTGGGGTCTGCGGCACGTTTGCGTTCGACCTCGGCTTTCATCGCGGAGTGAAGATCGATGACTTGCCAGCCCTCCGAGCGCTTCGAAACCAGCCATGCGCTGTATTTGAGCATGACCTCGGGGTAGTACTCTTGTTTGGCGCGGCGGGTCGCGTCGAAGAAGGGGGGGGTGATGTGGATGATGCGCGCGCCGGATTTTTCGGCTTCTTCGTGGAGTCTCTGGATGCCTTGTTGGAAGGCGAGGAAGCGTGCTTCGTCGAAGGGTTGGTAGATGCCGCAGTTGATCCCGTAGCAGGCAAAGAGGACGTTGGGTTTGAGGAGATCGAGGACGCGGGTGAGGCGTTCGTGCAGGTAGGGGCGAGGGAACCCCTTGTCCCCGGGGCCGCCGTGTCCCTCCTCGGAGAGTCCCGAAGTGGTTTCGCTGGAGAGGCCCGCGCTCAGGACCTCGGGGCCTCCATTGGGAAGGCGTTTGGATTGGAGGGCGGTCGCAACGTTGATGACGTAGGCCGCTCCTGCGGTGATGCTGTCTCCAAGGAAGACGATGCGTTTGGATTGGAGGATGCTGGAGGCGAGGTCGGGAGCGGCCGTCGGGGTGGTTGTGGAGGGGCCTTGAGCCTGGATGGGGAGGGGGATTTGCGCGAGCAGGAGAAGGCAGGGCAACAGGCGCAGGGGAGCGAGCAGGGGGAGTTTCATTTGACGCGAAGGAGGGGAGGCTGGGTTAGTCTAGGAACATGGTCTCGTTGGAGAGAAGAAGCACTTGGGCCAGAGCGAGCCAAGGTTGATCGGGTTTTCCTCCGTATTGGTCGAGGAACTGCCTTGTGGCATCGAGTTCGACTGGGCTGGCCTGACGTTGGTAGACGCGTGCGAAGAGCGCCTGAACGCGGGCGTCTCCGGGGGCGGCTTGGGTGATCTCGGGGTGCGCCGCGAGAGCTTTGGCGCGCGACTGGATGAGGTCGCTGTTCATGAGAAAGAGTGCCTGCTGCGGAACGGCGGTTTCAAAGCGCTGTCCGGTGGTGATGTCCGGGTTGGCGAAGTCGAAGTTGCGCAGGACCGAGGGGAGATCCTGGCGGTCGATGTAGCCGTAGACGCTGCGTCTTCCGGGGAAGGGCGCCTTGGTGT
>JBEBAG010000240.1:0-15176 GCA_041159065.1 Verrucomicrobiota bacterium
GCTTGGATGGCCTTGCGCGGTTCCTTAGCCCGGATGAAGGAGTCGCCGACCTCGAAGGCGATCGCGTTGAACTCGAGGAGATTCTCAACCAGCTCGGGATGATTGAAGAGGAGTTCCACAATCTTGAGCGCCTTGTCTCTCGCGCCTTTTCCAGCCTCCAGCGAAGCAAGAAGCATGGCGGCTCGCACGGCTTCGCTCGAACGGAGGCCGCCGGAGAGGATGGGCTGGAGGGTTGCAATCGCGTCGTCCTTTTTCCCAAGCGATTTTTGCACGGATGCCTGGGCGAGCAGGGCCTGCTCCTTTTGGACCCCTCCCAGTTGCGCCACCTCCGCGAATCCCTTGGCCGCGGCGTTCTTGTCTCCCAGGGAGAGTTCGCATTGCGCCAGGGAGAGCTTGGCGTCGACGGCCTTCGCCCCATCCGGGTGCAGCTTCAGGTACTCGCTGAAACGTTCGCGTGCTTTCTTGTAGTCCTTGGAATTGAAATGCGCAGCCGCCAGGGAGTAGCGCACGCTATCCGCCCCCGGACCGGAGCCGATGTCGGTCAGGAGTTTTTGAAGTTCCGGGATGGCTTTTTGGAATTCCGCCTTCTCGAAGAAACCCATGGCGCCGAGGTAACGGCGCAGCAGGGGGTCGTCCTCGGCAGGGCTTTGAGCAGGCGCGGCCGCTGGGAGACAGAGCGCGAGGAGCAGAACGGCGATGGAAGTGCGAAGAGACGAAGGGGCCGTCCGGGCAGCAAAATGCAGCAGGCGGCTGCCCTTGGCAGGCGTGGGAGGGAGGAAACCCATAGGAATCTGGGGGGTGAACGGCGGAGCTGCATTATTGCTGCGGACGGGAGTGAGTCGAGACGCCATGCTGGGCGATGGGGGCCGGTTTCTCGGGGAGGGTGGACTGCGAAAGAAGGGGGATAAGGAATGGAGCGATACGGCTTTCCTTCTCCCGCAGAATAGCTTCCGGAGGGCCCGAAGCCACAACGAAGCCTCCAGCCGGACCAGCCTCGGGACCGATCTCGAGCAGGTAATCGGCGTCCGCAATGACCGAGGTGTGGTGTTCAATGACGACGACGGTGTGTCCCTCATCCACAAGGCGGTGGAGAACGCCGAGCAGCAGACGCACATCGGCCTGATGAAGTCCGATGGTGGGTTCCTCCAAAAGATAGAGGACGGAGCGCGTTGCCCGGGACTTGCGCAGGCGCAGGTTTTCGGAGCGGCCGATTCCGCGGGTGAGCTCGTGGACGAGTTTGAGGCGCTGGGCCTCCCCGCCACTGAGGGTCTGGCTGGGTTGACCGAGGCAGAGGTAGCCGAGTCCGGTTTCGCAGAGGAGGCGGAGCGGCCGGGCGATGGCGGCGTGCGCTTGGAAAAATTGGGCGGCCTCTTCCATGGGCATGTTCATCACCTCCGCGATCGAGCGGCCCTGGAAGAGCACCTCGAGGGTGGAAGGGTTGAATCGGAGGCCGTTACATTCGGGGCAGGGAATGAACGCGGGTGGGAGAAAGCTCATTTCGACTTTGAGCGATCCCTGCCCCATGCAGGACTCGCATCGGCCCCCTTCTGTGTTGAAGGAGAACCGCCCCGGTTCGTACCCGCGAATCCGTGCGAGCGGCGTGGCCGCAAAGAGGGCCCGGATTCCATCAAAAATTCCGAGGTACGTCGCGGGCGTGGATCGAGATGTTTTTCCAATGGGAGACTGATCCACTTCATACACGGCCTCGAGGTGCTCGGCACCGGAGAGGGAGCGCCATGGGGCGTTGGAGGGTTTTTTCGCGTCGGCAGTTTTTCGTGACTTGGCGTGTTGGAGAGCCGCCTCCACGGCGGGCTTGAGAACGCCGCGCATGAGGGTGCTTTTGCCTGAACCGGAAATTCCGGTGAGGACGGTGAGGCGTCCGATCGGAATTTTGGCGCGGACGTTTTTGAGGTTGTGCAGTTGTGCGCCCTGGACTTCGAGAAAGCTGCACTCGGAGGTGATCGGGCGCCGTCCTCCGCGGGTGGGATGCTGGAGGGGGGAGCGCAGGCAAGCACCGGTGGCGGAATGGGGACTCTTGCGCAGATCTTCGAGGGAGCCCTCAGCGATGATTTTGCCCCCGTGTTTGCCGGCTCCCGGGCCGAGGTCGAGGATGTGGTCTGCGCGCAGGAGGGTCTCTTCATCATGTTCCACGATGAGGAGCGAATTGCCTTTGGTTTTGAGCGATTGAAGGGTGTCGAGGAGCGCGGCGTTGTCCCGCGGGTGGAGTCCGATGGTGGGTTCGTCGAGCACGTAGAGGACCCCGCGCAGATTGGATCCCAGCTGGGCAGCGAGGCGGATGCGTTGGGATTCGCCGCCGGAAAGCGTTTTTGCGGAGCGGTTAAGGTTGAGGTATTCGAGGCCGACCTTTTGAAGGAAGCGGAGGCGTTGCGTGATTTCTGGAAGAATGTCAGCGGCGATTTGGGATTGCGGACCTTCGAATTGGAGGGAGCCGATCCATCGCAGGGTTTGGGCGGCGGTTTGCGCGATGGTTTCGTGGATGGAGGCGTTTTGGAGCCGGACCGCCCTCGCGGTGGGATTCAGACGGGAACCGTTGCAGCCCGGGCAGACGCGGGTTTCGCCGGACTCGAGGGCTTCATGCTGGCGTTCGAGGTCGAGTTCGATTTCGAGGGCGGACTCGAGGCGGGGGTTGGAAGAGCACTTCCAGATTTCCCCGAAGCCATGGCATTCGAGGCACCAACCGTGGGGGCTGTTGAAAGAAAAAAGGCGCGGGTCGAGTTCTTCGAAGGAGAGTCCACACGAGGGGCAACTGCGCTCGGTGCTCAACACGTGTCGCCGGTTGCGGGAATCGAGCAGGATGACCGTGCCTTTCCCATGGTGGAATGCGGACTGCAGGAGGGTGCGCAAGTCGGGGTTGGACTCGGAATCGCCGATGAGCACTTCGATCGTGTGCTCCTGGAATCGCTCCAGTTTCGGGAAGCGGTCCGCGTGCTCCCACTTTCCATCCACGAGGAGCAGCTCGAACCCCTGACGAGTTGCCCAGCGCGCGACCTCGGTGTGATAGCCCTTGCGGGCTTTAATCAAGGGAGCCAGCACGCGGACTTTGCCTTTGGTCTGCAGGTCGCTGGTTTTGGAGACAGCCTGTTCGAGGGTTTGGCGGCGCACGGGCTCGCGGCAGTCGGGGCAGTGCTGCGTGCCGAGCTTTGAGAAGAGAAGACGCAGAAAATGATAGACCTCGGTGACGGTGGCCACCGTCGACTTGCCTCCTCCGCGGGTGATCCGTTGTTCGATCGCGACGGTGGGAGGGAGTCCGCTGACGTGATCGACGTCCGGACGTTCCAGCTGGGTCGCGAACTGTCTGGCGTAAGGGGACATGCTATCGAGAAAGCGACGTTGGCCCTCGGCGAAAAGCAGATCGAAGGCGAGGGAGGACTTTCCCGAGCCGCTCAGCCCGGTGACTACCACCATGGCATCCCGTGGGATGTGCAGGTTGAGATTCTTGAGGTTGTGATGGCGCGCCCCGGTGATGGCGATGCGATTCGGAGCCGCATCAAAAGGCGCGGGTGTGGATTCGGCGATGATGGGTGCTGGGGAATGCGAAAGGAAACGTCCGGTGTGGGAGTGTGGGATCTGGCTGATCTGCTCGGGGGTTCCGCAGGCGACGATGGATCCGCCCTCGGAACCCGCATCGGGCCCGATGTCGATGATCCAGTCGGAGGAGCGGATCACCTCAAGATTGTGCTCGATGACGAGGACGGAGTGGCCTGCATCGACCAGGCGGTGGAGCGTCGAGAGGAGCAGGGTAATGTCGTCGAAGTGGAGTCCTGTGGTGGGCTCGTCGAGGATGAGAAGGCTGTTGGTCTCCGCGGTGCTGAGAAGTCTTTCGACCAGCTTGAGACGTTGGGATTCTCCGCCGGACAGACCGTTGAGGGGCTGTCCAAGCCGCAGGTAGCCGAGCCCGACATCGACCAAAGTTTGAAGCGCGCGAACGGCCCCGCCACATTCGATGGACACGAGGTAGGGGATGGCCTCCGTCACGGTGAGCTCGAGCACCTCGTCGATGGACTTTCCGCCAACGCGGATCCTGCGCGTGTGCTCCTGATACCGGCGTCCATGGCATTCCGGACAGCGGATGAAGACATCGCTCAGAAACTGCATTTCGACCTTCTCAAAGCCGCATCCGCTGCATCGCTCGCAGCGGCCATTGCCGCTGTTGAATGAGAAGGAAGAGGAGGTGAGTCCGGCGGACCGAGCCTCGGGAGTTCGCGCGAAGAGTTCCCGAATGGAGTCAAAGATGCCCAAGTAGAGCGCGGGACTCGAACGGGGAGTTCGCGAGAGAGGCGATTGGTCGACGAGAAGAACGGAGTGGACAAGTTCAGCACCGAGCAGCGAGCGGCAGGCGCCTGGCGGTTCTTCGAGAGACTCGCCCTTCTGCTGGGCCAAGTGGCGGTAAAGAACCTGGTGGACGAGGGTGCTTTTCCCCGAACCGGAAACTCCCGTGATGCAGGCGAGCACGCCGAGGGGAAAGGACGCGTCCACGTTCTGAAGATTGTTTGCAGACGCCCCGTGGAGGTGGATCCAGCGGGATGCAATGCGGCGCTTGCGCGGGGTGCTGACCTGTTTTTTTCCGCTGAGGTAGTCTCCCGTGAGGGTGGGCACCTTTCCAGAGGCCACAGGTTGAAGGGGACCCGAGTAGACAAGGTGGCCGCCCGAAAGGCCGCTTCCCGGGCCGATTTCGACGAAGTGATCTGCGGCTCGGATGACCATCTCTTCATGCTCGACCACGACCAACGTATTTCCGGCGTCCCGCAGACGCTGCAGCACTTGCACGAGACGGCCGGTGTCCCGGGGGTGCAAGCCAATGCTGGGTTCATCGAGAACGAAGAGCGTTCCGGTGAGGGAGGTGCCGAGGCAGGTGGTCAGATTCACGCGCGCCGTCTCGCCGCCGCTGAGCGATCGGGTGGGGCGATCGAGTGTCAGATAGCCCAACCCGACGTCGCGCAGGTAGCCGAGCCGCGACCGAACTTCCCGTGCGAGCAGCGAGGCGGTGGCGTCGGAGGCGAGTCGATCCAGTTCTTGCGAGACGAAGTCGTGGAGCTGCGCGACCGGAAGCTGCATGAGCTCTGGGAGCGCCCGGCCGCGCCAGCGGAAAACGAGGGAATCCGGAGCGAAGCGGCCGCCCGCGCATTCGGAGCAAACCGTATAGGTGCGGTAGCGACTCAGCTGGACGCGCACGTGCATCTTGTAGCTTTTGGATTCCAGCCACGAGAAGTAGCCGCGCACTCCGTACCAGAGTCCAGACTTCCACAGCTCCTCCCCCGAGAGACCGCTGGCCTCGCCCTCGAGGACCCAATGGCGGTCGGTTTCCGCGAGACGGGAAAAGGGGATGCGCGTTGGGATACCGCGCTTGGTCGCCGCTCTGAGAAGATCGCGCTGGCACTCACTGCCGCTCTCGGTCTGGAAGGGCTTGATGGCTCCGTCCTCAAGGCTGAGTGAGGGGTCTGGAATGGCACGCATCAGGTCGAGCGTGATGATGCGACCGAAGCCCTTGCAGGCCTTGCAGGCGCCCAGCGGGTGGTTGAAGGAGAAGCGGCCCGGGGTGGGTTCGGGGAGATCCACGGCACAGTCCGGGCAGTGCCTTCCGGTAGCGCACAACCTTGGGAGGTTCGAGGAGTCGATGATGGAGAGCTTTCCTTTGCCGAACCGCAGCGCGGTTTCCACCGCCTCGCTCAGGCGGGATTGGTTGGCTTGGGTGGGGGCGAGTCGATCCTGGATGACGTGGATCTTGGGGGGCAGCGACGCGGTCGGAGTATCGGTGCGATGGACGGCGCCATCGGCCCAGTAGCGCTGGTACCCCTGTTGTTGAAGAAATGCGAGGAATTCGACCGCAGGCGCATCGGCGGGGACCGAAAACGGGAACGCCACGAGCAAGGGGGAGCCGTTTTCCGATGCGTGGGACGCGATGAGAGAGGCGACGAGGGAAGCCGCGGATTGGGGGTGCACCAATTGGTGGCAGTGGGGGCAAAACGATTCCACGACGTGCGGAAGCAAAAGCCTCAGGTAGTCGTTGAGGTCGGTCATGGAGCCCACGGTCGAGCGCGTGGACTTGACGGCGTTGACCTGTTCGATGGCGATGGCTGGGGGAATGCCGCGAATTTCATCCACCGCAGGCTTGTCCATGCGGTCGAAGAACTGGCGCGTGTAGGGGCTGAAGGTTTCGACGTAGCGGCGCTGGCCCTCCGCGTAGAGGGTGTCGAAGGCGAGGCTCGATTTTCCGCTGCCGCTGGGGCCTGAGAGGACGATCAGCCGGCCCAAGGGCAGGGAGAGATCAAATCCCTTGAGGTTGTTCTGGCGCGCCCCGCGGATGCGGATGAGGTTTTCCGCGTCTTCCTTGCACGGAGCTGGTGGGGAGGCGGTGGGCGGCATGTTGAGTAGGGCAAGGGGTGCTTCGGATTCGGGAACCGCCCTCGCGGCGGTTCGCGGAGTCCGACCCCTCTATACCCTAGACCAGCCGAACTGCGCGCGTTTTGTCCAAGCGCAAGACGCCTCCGGCCTCGAAGGCGGGAGAAGTCTTGAGATCGAGGATCTTTTCGCCACGCCACTGGACGCTGCCCTGTTCAAGGAGGCGCCGGGCATCTCCGCGAGACTTGGCAACTTGGAAGGCGACGGAGTAAGCGGCGACCACGGCGGATACGGGGTCGTTCCCGAGTTGGGCGACGGGGACCTCCGGGAGTTCGGAGTGGTCGAGATCGCGCTTGGAGAAGCGGGTGTTGAATTCGTCCAAGGCGGCGTCTGCCGCTGGTTCGCCATGGTAGCGGGCGACCAGGGCTCTCGCGAGCTGCTTCTTGGCGTCCATCGGGTGGATGGCGGGCAGTTCCTGACCGAGCAAAAGCAGGTAGTACCGGGCCATCAGTGCATCGGAAATGCTCATCAATTTTCCGAACATCTCACTCGGCGCCTCGGTGACCCCGACGTAGTTGCCCAGGCTTTTCGACATTTTCTGGACGCCATCGAGTCCTTCGAGCAGCGGCATCAGAAACACGACTTGCTCGGGTTGCCCCTCCTCTTTTTGGAGATCGCGGCCGACGAGGATGTTGAAGAGTTGGTCGGTGCCTCCCATCTCGACGTCGGCCTTGACCATTACGGAGTCCCATCCCTGGATGATCGGGTACTGGATTTCGTGCAGGCGCACGGAGTCCCCCCGCTCGATGCGGGAGCGGAAATCCTCGCGATGAAGCATTTGCTGGAGGGTGACCCGGCTGTTGAGGCGGATGATCTGTTCAAAATTCATCATTTCGAACCACTCTCCATTGAAGACGGTGCGGGTGCGCGCGGGGTCGAGGATTTTGAAAGCCTGTTCCTGAAAGCTTTGAGCGTTCTGCATGATGGTGTCATGCGAGAGCTGAGGTCGGGTTTTGGATCGGCCCGAGGGATCTCCGATCATGGCGGTGAAGTCGCCGATGATCAGAATCGCCTGATGGCCGAGATCCTGAAACTGGCGGAGTTTTTGGAGGCAGACGGTGAATCCGAGGTGGATGTCTGGGGAGGTGGGGTCGATCCCGAGTTTCACATTCAGCGGCCGGCCGGAGCGAAGCTTGGTGAGAAGCTCGGCTTCGGACAAAATCTGGGCTGCACCGCGTTTGAGAATTTCGAGTTGCGCTTCGGGAGACTGCATGGCGGGCGGTGTTTAGCGATGGGGAAGGAGGACCTCAAGAAGAGAGAAGGGAGTGCCGTTCGGGGGGGCGGGGCACCTCAGGGCTAGGGTTTTCCAAAGCGGCTCCAGAGCGACTGGAGCAGGGAGAGGGGCACCTCCAGCGCGTCCTCGGGGGCGGTCCATGTTTCGCGAGCGAGGGCGGGTTGAAAATCGACGTGGTGAATTTTGAAGACGGCATTCCCTTGGGGGCCCTGAATGCCAATGCGAGCCGGTTGCCTGCGTGGGTTTACCCAAAGACGCATGGCCCATTTGTCCAAATCCGGGGAGAGCATCTGGGCGAGAGGCGGAAGGACGCGCACGTCCATGATGCGGCATGGAACCCCCTCAAATGGAGCTTCCCCCTTGGCCTGGACTTGGAGAAGGGCGGGAATGAGTTGGAGTTGAGAGCCGGCGAAGGGAATCCGAATGGCCGGCAGCTGGGGACGCGCTGACGGCGGGGAGGCCGTGGCGGCTGCGGTCCCGAGGAGCGGCTGAATGAGCTCGCGTGGCGAGGCCCAGAGTTTGTTGCCGTCCCGGCCGGCTTGGAGGTCGGACTGGCTGACGGGAAACCGGACGCGCATCCTTGCGGGGGGCTCGAGGGCGAGGTCGAATTCGGGCGGCGGCGAGGGGAGCTGGATGCCGCCAATCGATTCCACCGTGCCACGAATTCGGAAGGCTTTGGCGGCACCCGAGGGGGGATTTGCCAAAGCATCCAAGAAGGGGAGGATGACCGCCGCAGCTTCCTGCTCGGGTGCCATCGCGCGTTGGGATGGGGAGGGGTTGGATTCGGGCGTGGCGGCGGAGAGGGCGGTCTGGGCGGACAGAGCCGTCGAGAGCGCCCAGAGCAGGAGCGGGAGGGGCTTCATGGAAGGGGGGCGGAGGGACACCTCAGAGCACGAGGGATCCCTCAAAGACGAAGTCCGCGGGTCCGGTGAGGGTGACGGAGTGAATCTGATCGCCTGTGCGCTGGAAGGAGACGGCGAGGGTGTCGCCGCCTTTGACTGAAACCAGAATGGGAGCGGGCGCGTTGTGCAGGAGATGGTGGATGATCGCCGAGGCCACGACGCCCGTGCCGCAGGCGAGGGTTTCGTCTTCGACTCCGCGCTCATAGGTGCGGACGGCGAGCGAGCCATCGGGGCGGACGGCGACGAAGTTGGCGTTGGTGCCCTTGGGGGCGAAGTGCGGGTGGTAGCGGAGGGCGGCCCCGAGACTCCGCACCTCGGTTCCAGGCAGGTCGGTGCGGAACACGACGGCGTGGGGAACTCCCGTGTTTAGGAAGTGGACGCGAGCCTGGATGCCCGCCACCTCGAGGGGGGTGTCGAGGGTGAGGCCGTGGGGGGCGCTCATCTGGAGGCAGACCCGGTGTCCGAGCAGGTCTGCGGAGATGACGCCGGCGAGGGTCTCGAATCGAATTTTGTTCGTGATGGAGAGAAGTCTTGCACCGAAGCGCGAAAAGCAGCGTGCGCCGTTTCCGCACATCTCGGCCTCGCCTCCGTCGGCATTGAAGTAGCGCATTTTGAGATGGTTTGCCGGGTCCTCGGCGGGCTCGGCGGCAATCAGTCCGTCGCCGCCAATGCCCCGATGGCGGTCACAAAGGCGGGCGATGAGTTCGCGTTGGAGGGGCAGGGAGCCGGAGCGGTTGTCGACCATGATGAAGTCGTTTCCGGCGCCATTCATTTTCGTGAAAGCGAGCATGGGGAGGCTATAGCACGGCCGAAAAGGGAAGCCATGCGGGAAAAAGCCGCTTGGACGGCGTTGCAATTGGGACGAGGCTTTTGGGGCATGAGCGCTCTTGGACAATTGCTGTTGACTGGGGTTCCCGGCCCCGTACTGGACGCGGAAACTGCCGCGCGATTCCGCCGGATTCAGCCCGGAGGATTCATTCTCTTTGGGCGAAATATCGAGAGCCCCTGTCAGTTGCGAAAGTTGATCGACGATCTGCGAGGGCTTTGCGAGGTGGAGCCGATTGTGACGATTGACCAAGAGGGGGGGCGGGTTTCGCGTCTCAAACTGATTGGGAACGAGCCCCCGAACGCAAACCAGCTTCGGGACAAAAACGATTTGGAACTGATCCGCCGCCACGGAAGGATCACCGGTGGGTTGTTGCGAATTTTCGGGTTCAATCTGGATTTGTGCCCGGTATTGGACATCTCCTTTGACGATGCGGCCGATAACTCCCTGCGCGGGAGATGTTATGGAAACGATGTTGGGCAGGTGATTCGCAACGCTGGCGTGTTCAACGAGGCGCTCCGGGCGACGGGCGTGCTGAGTTGTGGGAAACATTTTCCCGGCTACTCGCGAGCGCCATTGGACGCGCACCACGAGCTGCCTGTGATTGGGTTGAGTCGAGAGGAGTTGGATGCGCATGAGTTGGCGGTGTTCCGGCACTTTGCGCCGCTTGTGGATTCGATGATGGTCGGCCATGGGCTTTACCCGGCTCTGGAGTCGGAGCCGCTTCCCTCCTCGCTTTCGCGCCGGGTGATCACCGATCTCCTGCGGGGCGAGTTGGGGTTCCAAGGGTTGGTGATGACGGACGACTTGGATATGGGGGCGATTTTGAATCACCACGGGCTGGAGGAGACGATCCGGTTGGCGATTGAGGCGGGGAACGATCTGGCGATGATCTGCCACCGCGTGGAGTGTGTGGAGGAGGCGCTTGGGCATCTGGAGCGGGTGGCGCCCCGCGAGCGGGACCGCGCTTTGGAGAATGTCGCGGCGCTGAAGGCGAGGATGGTTCCGGCGGACGCATGGGACGAGGCGGAGTTCCGGAGAAGGGATCTGGAAGTGCGTGCGCTGCGGGCGGATACGCTTGGGGAGGCGTTCGCGGACCAGCGGAGTCCGGAGGACGGGAAGCGGAGTCCGGTGGAGGTCTACTGAGGGCTTGGGGGGGGAGGGGACGGGGGGAAGAAAAGGCTTGTTCAAATTAGTACGTGTGCGTACTAATTGGGCTGCGGCGCGGTCCGCTTCCTCCCTCCGCCTCCCCTCACCTTCTCCCCTCGCATGAAGCCTTCCCTTGCTTTCCTGTCATTGTTCCTGCCCCTGAGTCTCGCTTCGGCTGCCCCAAAGAAAGACGGCGGGGCGAAGCCCGGGGTGGAGGCATCCAATCCGGGGGGAATGCGGGGATGGTTTGACTGGCGTGGTCCGAAGCGGGATGGAACCACTCCGGAGAAGGATCTGCCCACGCAGATCGATGCGCGCAAGCCACTCTGGAGTGTGGAGTTTCCCGGGCAGTCGACGCCGGTGGTCGCCAATGGGCGTCTCTATATCAACGGGTACATCGGCGAGGGGCCGGATCTGCGGGAGGGCGTCGCGTGTTTTGATGCGGAGAGCGGCAAGGAGTTGTGGCGGCATCTCTTCAATGATTTTTTGAGCGACACGATTTACCTGCGCTACTCGACTTCGAGTCCGGCGATCGATGCGGAGACTGGGAATGTGTATGTGCAGGGGACGCAGGGGCTTTTCACGTGCTTCAGCGCAGAGGGGAAGCTGCTCTGGCAGCATTCGATGATGGAGGAGTTTGGCCGATTGACCTTCCCGAACTCTCGCACGGCCTCTCCGGTGATTGATCGGGAACTGGTCATCACCCGTGGAATTACCTCCAACTGGGGAGCGCACGGTCCTGCGGGGGATCGATTTTACGCATTCGACAAGCGCACTGGGGAGTTGGTTTGGACCAGCGCGCCGGGCGAGAGGCCCCAGGACAACACGTTCTCGCATCCGCTGCTCACCTGGATGGACGGGGTGAGGGTGTTGATTTCCGCCGGGGGCGATTCCACGGTGGTGGGGATCAATGCGCGCACGGGGGATCCGATTTTCCGATTTCCGGCCGCGAAGGCGGGGGCGAAGGGGGGCATCAACGCGGCGCTTTTGCGTCACAAAGATGCGCTGGTGGTGATTCATGAGTCTGAGAACCTGGACACGAGCGAGGTTGGGCGCGCGGCTCTGTACAGGCTGCCGGTCGGGGCGAAGTCGCCGGAGCCGGGCAAGCCCCAAGTGTTTGATCCTGCCGCGTTGGAGGTGTGGCGCAATCCGCTGGGGAATCTGGCGAGCTCCCCGTGTTTGGTGGAAAACCGGCTGTACATTGTGACGGGGACGGGTGAGGTGACGGCCACCGATGTGGAAAGCGGCAAGGTGCTCTGGAGAAAGAAGGTAGCCGCCGAGCAGAGGCAGAGTTCCCCGTTCTACGGTGATGGGAAACTGTACGTGGCCGTCTACATTGCGGATTCCAACGCGGCGGGTGCGAGCGGCGCCGGGGACACCGGGGGGAACGGGGAGCTTTTTGTGCTGAAGCCGGGCGCGGCGGATGCCGAGGTGCTTTCTCGGACGGTGTTGGAGGGGCGATGCTACGGTTCGCCTGTGGGATACAATGGGAAGCTCTACTTGCAGACAGACCGGAAGCTCTACTGCTTTGGGAAGGCGGGCAAAAACGCCTCGGCGAGGGAGGTTGTTTTCGAGGATGCATGGTCGGGAGTGAAGCCAGGTCCGGCGGTGAAGCTGCAGGTGATCCCGAGCGAGATGCTGTTGAAGCCGGGCGAGGCGCGTCCGGTTCGGGTGCGTTCGATCGACGCAAAGGGGTTCACGGTGGAGGAGTCGGTGGATGTGAAGTCGGTGCAGTTTGAGAGCTATGTTCCGCCGACCGCGCTGGTGAAGGCGCAGATGAAGGGGGGCTTTGATTCGGCGGGCAACCTCAAGGCGGATTCTGATTTGGTGGCGAGCGCGGGGGCCTACCAAGCAACGCGCGGGGAGCTGAAGGGGACCATGCGTGCGCGGGTGCTCCCGGGGCTTCCGTTAAGCGTCGACTTTGAGAAGTTCGACTTGTCGGTGATGTCCGACAATCCTCCCGCTCCGGCGGTTCCGAACACAAAGGAGACTCCCGCGTTTGCGTTTGCCTATCCACCCCTGGCTTGGAACGGGGCTCGGTTTCGCTTTGAGGTGCGCAAGGCCCCGGGGGAGGGCGAGAACAAGGCGCTTTGCAAAACGATTGATAACAAGCTGTTCCAGAGGGGGCAGATTTTTGTTGGGCCTCCCGGATCGCACAACTACACCATCGAGGCGGATGTCCTGACGGAGGGCAATAAGCGCAAGATGAGCGAGGTGGGGTTGGTTAATCAGCGTTACCTCATCGTGCTCAAGGGAAATGCGCAGTCGCTGGAGGTCAGCTCGAATCAGGAGCGGATCCGGGAGTCCGTGCCCTTTGCGTGGGCTCCGAACGAGTGGTACCGGTTGAAGACGCGCGTTGATGTGGCGAAGGATGGGTCTGGGGTGGTGCGCGCCAAGGCCTGGAAAAAGGGTGACGCCGAGCCGACCGGATGGACGATCGAAGTGCCTCACAAGACCGCGCATTCGGAGGGCGCTCCCGGGCTTTTCTCTTTCACTCCGCAGGAGCAGCGAGCCTGGATCGACAATGTGTCTGTAACGCCCAACCAGTCTGGCCTCCAGTAGGCTCCAATCGAATCGGAAGAGTCCTTCGTTTTTTGCATATGCATTCCCTCCTCATTGCACACTCCATGAACCCTGCATTTCGCTCCGCCCTCCTGCTTTCCACAGCCCTCGTGAGCTGCGCCCTGACCTCCTTTGCCGCCGACTGGCCTCAGTGGGGCGGAAACGATCCGGGGCGAAACATGTACTCTCCGGCGAAGGGATTGCCTGGTTCGGTGAATGGTGGGAAGTTCAAGCCGAACTCGGAGGAGGTGGATCTTGCGACGACGAAGAACGTGAGGTGGGTTGCGAAACTCGGGTCGCAATCATACGGAAATCCGGTGGTGTCCCAGGGGGTTGTGCTGGTTGGAACCAACAATGCGACGCCGCGGGACGCGCGTTTTAAGGACGACAAGTCGGTGCTGTACGCGTTCAAGGAATCCGATGGGAGCTTCTTGTGGCAGTTGACCGTGCCCAAACTGGCCTCCGGAAAAGTGAATGATTGGGAGTACCTTGGTCTGCTGGCATCTCCGTGCGTGGAAGGGGATCGGGTGTATGTGGTGACGAGTCGCTGCGAGGTGTTGTGCTTGGACTTGCACGGGCAGGCCAATGGGAATCAGGGGCCGGTGATGAATGAGGGTGAGTACATGGTGGGTCCCGGCAAGCCGAAGGTGGAGGTGCTGCCTACCGATGCAGATATTCTTTGGCGGTACGATATGATGGAGGAGTTGGGGGTGTTTCCGCACAACGCCTCCAACTGTTCGGTGATCATCGAGGGGGATTCGATTTTTGTGTGCACCTCGAACGGTCAGGACTGGACGCACGTGAACATTCCTTCACCCCAATCGCCCTCGTTCATTGCGCTGGACAAGAAGACCGGGGAGTTGATTGGCGAGGACAATGCGGGGATCGGGCCTCGCATTTTCCACGGCCAGTGGACTTCGCCCTCGATTGGGAAAGTGAATGGCAAGTCGCAGGTGTATTTTGGGGGAGGCGATGGATTTCTGTACGCGTTCGATACGGTTCCGGTGAAGGAGGGGGACACGAATTTTTTGAAGAAGGTGTGGTGGTTTGATTGCGTCCCCGAGGAGTACAAAAAGGACAAGAGCGGGAAGCTGATCAAATACCCGGCAGCTGAGGGGCCCAGTGAGGTGAATGCCACGCCGGTGTTCTACAAGGACAAGGTGTACGTGGCGGTGGGCCAGGACCCGGAGCATGGGGAGGGGGTAGGGCGCCTGCTTTGTATCGACCCGAGCAAGCAGGGGGATGTCACCAAGTCGGCGCTGGTGTGGGACTACAAGGGGATCAAGCGTTCGATCTCGACGGTCTCGATTGATCCCAACAATGGGCTTTTGTTCATCGCGGATTTCTCGGGATTCGTGCACTGCCTGGATGCCGAGAGTGGGAAGTTGCATTGGACGCATGACATGCAGGCGCACATGTGGGGGTCGACGCTCGTTGCGGACGGCAAAGTGTATGTGGGGGACGAGGACGGAGATTTTGTGATTCTAGAGTCCTCCAAGGAGAAGCGCGTGCTGCAGGAGACAAACCTGGGGGCGCCGATCTATTCGACGCCGATTGTGGCGAACGGACTCATGTACGTTGGCACCCAAACGCATCTGTACGTCTTCGGCGAGGGGGCAACCCCGGTGCAGACGGCTCCGAAGCCGTAAGCGGCCTGATTCCCGGGCTCGCCCGGTCTGTCTTTCCATCCGATCTCCCGTTCCTGCCTTGCCGGACGCCTCGTTGGACGAGGTGCCGGAAACGAATCTCTTTTCATGAATGCTTCTGCACAGCCTGCCGGAATCGACGCACGTACGCGCTGGTTGGTTTTGATTATCGCCAGCATCGGCTTCTTGTTCGACACGTACGAGTTGCTGATGACGCCCCTCGTGGGGGTTCCCGCGATTGCGGAGCTGCTTGGATTGCCTCCGAACAATCCAACCGTAACGGACTGGACGGGGCGGATGCTCTGGATTTCGGCCTTGTGTGGGGGGGTGTTTGGTCTGATGGGGGGCTGGTTGATCGACCGGTTCGGGCGGAAGCGGATCATGGGCCTGAGCATTTTTGTGTACGCGGCATCGCCGTTTGCCGCGGCCTTTTCGAC
>JBEBAG010000241.1:0-7764 GCA_041159065.1 Verrucomicrobiota bacterium
CAGAACGCTGCTCCGTTCAGGGTGTGGAGGGAGCTGAGGGAGCTGAAGGGAGCGGGGGCGAGGCGGGGGTGGTGGGAAAGGATGAGGGTGCTGTTGGGGAGGAGGGAGCGGTTCCGGCGGCATCGGGAGCATGGGTCGTCGGAGTAGGAATCGCCTTTCCAAGGAAGCGCGGTTGGGTCTCGAGCAAATAAACGTCCAAACAAGCCAGAACCCGGGAGGCCCATTCCCGCAGCCGCGTTTTGGAAGCATGCCGCCCACTTACCTTCTCCGAAGGAAAACCAAGGGCCGGAATCTGGTTGGCCCAGGCCAAAAAGAGTGCCCGCGGTTGATGAAAATCGTCGGTAATGATCAGGGGTTTCTCGATCTGAAAGATGCGCCGGGCCCGGATGACGGAGTCCAGGGTGCGAAGCCCTGCGTAATCCAGCGTGAGAGCCGAGTCGGGAACCCCCCGGGTGCGGAGGGCCTCGCGCATGGCCGCAGGCTCGTTGTAGTCGGCGCGGCGATTGTCCCCGCTGAGCACCAGATGGGAGAGGGCGCCGCAGTGGTAGAGTTTGGCGGCGGTGTTCATCCGTCCCTCAAAAAACAGGTTCAGGTGCTTTCCCGTGCGCGGCGAGGTGCCCAGCACGAGCCCCACCGAACCGGGGGGGATTTGGGACGGATGATGGAGCACGCGCGTGTGTCCAATCCACAAAACCCACGCATTGGCAAAAACGCAGACCATCCCCAGCAAGAGGACGGCGAGCATTAGCGTCCGAAAAGCACCCTGAAAAAGCCGGAGCAGGAGACGCATGGCGGTGATGGCGTGAGCAAAATCCCCTGAAAACTTAATCAGAGGCCTGAACGGGGGCCGTGCAAGAGGGGGGCTCTCCCTCCCCCGGAGGGAGGCTCTGGTAGCGCTCCAGGAAGTGCTTTCGGAAGGGCGTGAACGAACCGGTCTCGAGGGCCGCCCGAACCTGCTCCATCAGGTGCAGGTAAAAGTGCAAGTTATGCAGGGTCACCAGACGCAGCCCGAGGATTTCCTCCGCCTTGAGCAAATGCCGGATGTATCCGCGGCTGAACTGGCGGCAGGCGGGACAGGTGCAGCCCTCCTCGATGGGGCCTTTGGCGGAGGTGTGGCAGGCGTTGCGCAAGTTCAGCGTGCCTTGGGCCGTGTAGGCGGTCCCGTTCCGGGCGACCCGCGTGGGCAGCACGCAGTCGAACATATCGATGCCGCGGGCGATCATCGCGAGCATTTGCGGGGGCGTTCCCAGCCCCATGGCGTAGCGGGCCTTGGTGGTGGGAAGGAAGGGAACGCTGTGCTCCACGGCGGCGAGCATCTCCTCCTCGGGTTCGCCCACGGAAACGCCTCCCACCGCGTAACCGTCAAAATCGAGGGCCACCAGGGCCTCGGCGCTTTCGCGGCGAAGATCGGCAAAGGTGGCTCCTTGGACGATGCCAAACTTGGCTCCCGGGGTGGGGACCTCCTTGCAGCGCTGGGCCCAGAGGAGCGTGCGTTGAAGGCTCCGCGCCGCGTAGTCATACTCGCAGGGGTACGGCGGGCACTCATCAAAGAGCATGGCGATATCCGATCCGAGGATGGCCTGGATTTCCATGGCTTCGCGCGGTCCCAGAAAGCAGGGGGCACCATCGATATGGCTCTGAAAATGGACGCCCTCATCGGTGATTTTCCGGAGTTTGGAGAGGGAGAAAACCTGAAATCCCCCGGAGTCGGTGAGGATGGGCCGGTCCCAGGAACTGAATGCGTGAAGTCCTCCGAAGGAGCGAATCACGTCCATGCCGGGGCGTAGGAAGAGATGGTAGGTGTTGCCGAGGATGATCTGAGCCTGCAGCGCCCGCAGCTCGTCGGGGGAGACCGCCTTGACCGTGCCCTGGGTGCCCACGGGCATGAAAATGGGGGTTTGGATAACGCCGTGGGCCGTGGTGAGGCGGCCCCGGCGCGCCAGCGAGTGAGGGTCAACCTGAAGAAGCTCGAACATGGGATTGCGCAAAGCATGGAGTTTTCCGCCCTGCGCGCAAGGCAAGCGCGTGCCCCGGCGCTCAAACCGGGCCGAGGCAAAAGGCGCTCCGATAGGCGCGAGGCGGGGTGTGGAAGCGGGCGCGGAAATGGCGGTGAAAGCTCGAGAGGGTTGGGAATCCGCTGGCGAGGGCGATTTCGGTCACGCTCTGCTCGCTTTCCCTCAGGAGACGGCAGGCGTTATCGAGGCGCAGTTCCGTCAGAAAATCCCACAGATTCCGGCCGGCTGCCCGTTTGAAAAAGCGGCTGAAGGCGGCCGGGCTCATTGCCGCCGCCGCGGCAACATCCGCGAGAGCGATGGGTTCACAGAAGTGGTTGAGCAAAAACGCGTAGGCTTTTCCAAGGCGCGAGCCTTCCTCCGGCGGAGGGAGTTCCTGTCCCAAGGAGCGGACCTGAGCGGCGGGCAACGCCCCCAAGGCGTCCAGCACTTCCCAGAAGGCACTCCACGCCTGCAGGGGGGAGGGTTCCTTCAGGGGAAGGAGCCGTTCAACCGTGCGCCTTGCGGACTTTCCCGAAAACACCAACCCCTGGGAGGCTCTCTGGAGGAGGCGCTGGGCGCGGCGCAGTTCGGGGATTTCCCTCCAGTGCGGATCCCAAAGATGGTGGGAAAAATGCACGACAAGCGCCTCGGCATGCGGCGTCGGAGTCTCGGGAGGCGGAGGATCGCTGTGCCAGAAGTGGGGCAGGTGCGGCCCGAGAAGGACCAGATCCCCCGCTTGGAAAGGCTCGACGCAGCTGCCCACGAAGCGGCGGCCGCGTCCGGTGCGGATGAAGGTGAGTTCGCCCTGCGGATGGAAGTGCCAGGGGGCGTCGAAGGCGGGCAGGCGCAGGTGCAGCCACTGAAGGGAGCGGGAGTGGTCGAGTTCAATCTTTTCGAACTGGGGCTTCATCGTGCGGTGGTATTCCCAAAATCAGGCCTTGAGGCCCGATGATGCAAATAAATGCATGAAACAGGGCAACGCCTGCGAGGAAATCCGAGGTGCAAAACGGCAGAATGGGCGCCGTTGCATCCGAACCCATTACCCCGATCCCGACCTATGCCCATTCCCTCCTCTCACCGTCCCTACCGTGGCCTGCCCCCCCTTGCCGGAATCGCTTCCCTTGAGGCGGGAGCGGTCGAGGGGCTTTCGGTGGAAAAATGCGTGAACCGGCTCAAACGGTTGCACTGGGCTTTCCGGCGTTTGCACGAAATGTTCATCAAACGCCTCGTGAGCGAACCCGTGTACGAGCTGAAGATGGCCTTCAGCCTGCATGCCCACTATTGCGCGGAGCATGCGGCTGCCCTGAGAGCCCGCGTGGCCGAAATGCGCGAACCCCCGTTGGGGCTGGACGTCGTGCCGGACGCGGCGCTGGATCTGTTTTTTGACGAGCTCCTGGCGGCCCCGACTACGGAGGCCCTCGTCCTTGGGATTTATGGAGTGGCGATCCCCGCGCTCCGCGGGGCGCTGGAGCGGCATTTGCGGGAGACAAACCCGATCGTGGATCATCCCTCGGTGCGGGTGTGCCGCTTTGCCCGTCTGGAGGTGGAGGCCATGGAGGAGTATGGGAAGGCGAGTCTGGGAGCGCTGTCGGGGGCAGATGGGACGGAAGGGGAGAGCGAAACACGGGACCGGTTGCAGCGGATTTTGGCGCAGGCGGGGGGATTGGATGGGGCGGAGCCTCGGATCGAGGGGCTTCCCGAGCGGGTGTGGTCGCGGGAGGGGTTCCGGTTTGATCCGATGCCGCAGCGGGATGCGCGTTTCCAAGATCCCTACAACATGGGGGTGCACGCGGAGGCGTTTTTGTACGATGCCGGGATGCCGGTGAATGCGAAGCCGTTGATGCTCTACTACAAGAGGCTTCGGGAGATTGATGTACCGGAGGTGATCGCCTCGATTCTGGCGGAGACCTCGGGCCAACCTTGGGAGTACACGGTGGATTTGACGCGCCAACTGTGGGACGAGGCGCGCCACGCAATGATGGGCGAGATTGGGTTTTGGCGCGCGGGGATTGCGTGGGAGGAGTACGTGCCGATCAACTTCACGTGGTCGCTGGCTCTGAATACCCAACTGACTCCCCTCGAGCGCCATGCGGTTTTGTACTACATCGAGCAGGGATTGATGCCCAAGACCGGCAAACGCTTCGAGTGGGAGGTCGGCTTGGAATCCGGAGACGCGTTTGCCGCGCTGGCGCAGGATTACGACTGGGCCGATGAGGTGCTGCACGCGCGGATCGGCAGGGACTGGTATGTGAAACAGATGGGGGATTCGAAACGTGCGACTGCCTACGGAGACGAGTGCTGGGGCCGCGTGATGATGGACTGGGAAAAGTACCGCTCCGACGGGTTGACCCGCCACGAGAACTGGTGGCCCAAGCTGTACTCTCGCTGGTGCGCGGTGCACGGCGAGTCACCCGACGCCGCGGCTCTGGCGTATGCAACGGACTACTCCGCCAAGCGGGCGGATCTGAAGGAGCTGACGGCATCCGCCTAACCAAGGAGGTCTCTCGATGAAACTGGAAGGAACATGCTGTGTTGTGACCGGGGCAGCCCGGGGGATTGGGCGCGCGATGGGGCAGGCCCTGCTGGAGCGGGGAGCCCGGGTGCTTTTGAGCGATGTGGATCAGGCCGCGCTGGAGGAGGCTGTGCACGCGCTGGGTGCGGGTGCCTCCGCCTGCGTGGGGGATGTCCGTTCGGTGGCCTCCATGCAGGAAGTGGCGCAGGCCGCACAACGCCATGGGGGCGCGATCCGCGTCTGGGTGAACAATGCCGGCATGGCGCGGCATCGTGCGGTCGTGGATTACACGGAGGCGGAGATCGAGGCGATGCTGTCGGTGAATCTGAAGGGAACGATTGTGGGAAGTCAGGTAGCCCTGCGGGAGATGCGCCGGGCGGGTTGCGGGCACATCGTGAACGTGATTTCCACGGCCAGTTTGCGGGGAATTCCGCGCGAATCGGTCTACTGTGCCGCGAAGTGGGGCGTCCGCGGATTCACCCAGGCTTTGCGTGAGGAGGCGGCGCCGCATGGGGTGCGGGTCTCGGGCCTGTTGCCGGGGGGGTGGATACCGCCTTTTGGGCGGGCGCGGTGGATCGAGCGATGCCGGTGCAGGATTTTCTGAGTGCGCGCGAGGTGGCCCTGGCCCTGGTGGGCCTGCTGGAGATGCCCGACCACGTGGTGCCTCAGGAGTTGGTGGTCCGTTCCATCCGGGACCGGGATTTTGCCCACGCCGGCGATGCATAATCCCCCCACTCTCTCTGGGACGCCCGGACGGTTCCGGACCGTCGAACTCTCCGACCCGCGTTGGGAGCGTGACGGGTTACGTCAAGTCACGGTTAAGAGCGCGGCTTTGGGGCAGCGGGTGGACGTGAGCGTGTTTGCCTCGGAGGGGGTGGAGGGCGCCTCCGAGGTGCCCGTGGTGATCCTGCTGCACGGGGTGTACGGAAGTCACTGGGCGTGGGCTCTGAAGGGCGGAGCGCACCACACCGCGCAGCGGCTCGTGCGCGCCGGGGCAATTCCACCCATGGTCCTGGCGATGCCCAGCGACGGCTTGTGGGGGGATGGGAGCGGCTACTTGCCGCATCGGATACAGGATTTCGAACGATGGATCGTGGAGGAAGTGCCTGAAGTGGTCCGGCACGCGGTCCCCGGCGCGAACGAAAACGCTCCGCTGTGCATCGCGGGACTTTCGATGGGGGGCATGGGAGCGCTGCGTTTGGCGGGAAAATACCCCGGCCGGTTTCGGGCGGCGTCGGGGCATTCGTCGGCGACGCGGTTTGAACAGTTACGCACGGTCGTGGAGGAACGCCTCGCCTCCTACACGGCGCTGGAGGAGGACTATTCGGTGCTGGATGCCCTGCTCCGGAACCAGGGGAAGTTGCCCCCGATTCGTTTCGATTGCGGCAGGGGGGACTGGCTCTTGGAAGCCAACCGGGAATTGCACCGAGCCTTGGAGACAGCGGGAGTGGCGCACACCTACGAGGAGTTTGAGGGGGGGCACGATTGGGCCTATTGGGAACGGCATCTGGAGGATTCGCTCCGTTTTTTTTGGGAGGTGCTGCGGGGGCGGTGAATGGAGGGGTTCCGAACCTCCGTGCTCGGTCCGCAGGGGGAGCCCCTGTCCGTGAGCGCGGGAGCAAGGGCGGGCTGGCCTGAGGGGCGTTGGCGGCTTCCCTCCGGCTGGAGGTGGGGGAGGGGTCAGCCGAGGGAGGGGAGACCAAAGGCGGAAGCCAAGGAAGGAAAGGGGGAAGCAGCAGGTGGCTGTAAGCCGAGTTCTGTCGGAGGGGATCCGAGGATCCCTTCCGTGGCCGTCATTTCTCTCATCCCCGAGGAAAATCCCCGGAAACGCCCCGCCGAAGCGGGGTGCGACTAATACCCGGAGGCGGTTCCACCGAAATGGAACGGGCCCGGCGGCCCAGCGCCCCCTGTTCTGTCTTGCACCACACGGGGTTTTTCGTGCCCCGCCAGTTGCCTGACGGGCGGTGGGCTCTTACCCCGCCTTTTCACCCTTACCCGGAAATCCGAAGACCCCAGGCGGTTTGTTTTCTGTGACACTTTCCGTCACCCGCGGCTTTCGCCCCGAGTCCCCGCGTGTTCTACGCGGCGTGTTGCCGGGAGGTGCTCGGACTTTCCTCTACCGCAAACGAATCTGCGGCAGCGACTGCCCGCCACCTGCTGCTCGCCCCAACGTACCTTCAAAAACGCCCGGCGCAAGGGACAGGACGTTTCAAACACAGCATTGGTACTTTCCTGAGTTCGCGATTCACTGTGGCCTCCTCCGCTCTTTCCGCTCCATGCCCGACGCTGTCCCCGAATTTTCCGACCATTTCCGCCGCGCCTGGCAGCGCCGCTCCTTCGTCAAACTCACGTTGAGCGAGCCGGTCCTGCCTTCCGAACAGAGCCCGCGGAATCTCAAGGCCCGTCCCGTGCAGCTCAAGGAGGGGCTGCGCGTGAGCATTCTGGAATGCTTCGCCACGCGCGAACAGGTGCGCAACTGGGAGATGGAGGATGCACTGCGCCTCTTGGCCCGGGAACTCTCAGAGTCTTGGCGGCGCGCCCATCTCTTCACCACGGAGGGGGACTATGTGTTTGAGCGCCGAACAGGGGCCAGCCCGGCCTCCCTGCGCGTGCGCTCGCTGCGCCCCACCTTCACCCAGGCCCCCTCCCTGTGCCACGACCGACAGAATGCGGAACAAGCGCAGCTCGCCTCCGCCCTTTTCCTGCAGCGTCTGGGAATCACCAACGCCTCCGGTCAGCCCCGCCCAGGAAAGGCCGGCAAGCTGCGCCAGGTGCAGCGGTTCGTGGAGCTCTTCGGGCATCTTCTGGACGAATGGGCTCCGGAACCCCGAAGCCGCCCCCTGAGGGTTGCGGATATGGGAGCGGGCAAGGGGTATCTGACCTTCGCTCTGGCGTGGGAACTGCAAAGGCGCGGGGTGGCGGCGCACATCACAGGCGTGGAGCAGCGAGGCGAGTTGGTGGCCTCCGCAAACGCGCTCAGCCGCGAGTTGGGGTGGGAGGGGCTGCGCTTTGAGGAGGGCCGGATCGGGCAATGGAAAGCGGCGGAGGGACTGGACGTGCTGGTGGCCCTGCACGCCTGCAATACGGCCACCGATGACGCCCTCGTTCAGGGCATCCAGGCCGGGGCCGCGCTCCTGCTCACCTCGCCCTGCTGCCACCAGGAACTTCGCCCCCAGCTGAACCCCCAAGCGCCTTTGAATGCCCTACTACGCCACGGCATTCTGAAGGAACGGATGTCGGAGATCCTGACCGATGGAA
>JBEBAG010000242.1:0-2669 GCA_041159065.1 Verrucomicrobiota bacterium
CCAGCAGGACCAAAAAAAGAATGCGCTTTTTCATGCAATGCCGCGGCCCGAAAACCGCCTCGCACTCATAACCCTTCACTCCCCCCGACGATAGCAGGATTCTCTCCCCCCCAAGCCCCACGCCCGCCATGTTCCAAAAGCTCCTCTCCGCCCTCTTCCCCCCCTCCATCGACCGCGCTCGGATCCAGACCGCCTGCGCTCGCGCCCAACACCAAACCTCCAGCCCCATCCACGTCGAAATCGCCACCCAGCCCGTCTCCGACGCCCTCGCGGAAGCCGAACACGCCTTCCGCCGGCTCGCACTGCATCGCACCCCTCAACGGAATGCCGTCCTCTTTTTCCTCGCCCCGCAAGCACGCCGCTTCGCCATCCTCGGAGACTGCGCCGTCTTGGAGCATTGCGGGGAAGCCTTCCGGCGCGAAGTCGCCGAGTCGATGAAGCAATGCTTCCGCAAAAGGGACTTCACCGGAGGTCTCGAACGCGGCATCGCCCAGGCTGCCGCGCTGCTCGAGCCCCATTTCCCCGCGCCCAACCCGCCCGCGCCCGGCCCCCTTTCCTCCGGACTCTCCCCCGCCTAGCTCCCCCGTATGGATTCCCCGCACGCCCCCGTTTCCGAGCCCCTCCGGAAAGGTCCCGTCCTCGCCATGCTGGCCGCCCTCCTCTTCGGGGTCAGCACGCCCTTGGGGAAAAACCTTTCGGAACACATGAGCCCCCAATGGTTCGGGGGCCTGCTCTGCCTGGGCTCCGGCGGCGGTCTGTTGATCTGGATGCTGCTGCGACGAATCGTGCGCCCCCATGCCCCCCAAGAGGCGGCCCTTTCCCGCAAAGACCTTCCCTTTTTCGGACTCTCCCTGCTCTTCGGCGGCATCCTCGCACCCGTGCTCCTCGCGTACGGACTCCGCCACACGCCCGCATCCACCGCCTCGCTTCTGCTCAACCTCGAAGGGGTGCTCACCGCCCTCCTGGCCTGGTTTGTGTTCCACGAACACTTCGATCGCCGGATTTTCTTCGGAATGCTCGCCATCCTCGGGGGAGCCGCGCTCCTCTCCGCCACCTCGGCCCGCAGCGAAACGGGCATCCCATGGAACGCCCTCGCCATCGCCGGCGCCTGCCTCTGCTGGGCCTTGGACAACAACGTGACGCGCAAGATCTCCAACGTTGATCCGGTCCAGATCACCGCACTCAAAGGGGTGCCCTCCGGGATCCTCAACCTGCTTCTCGCCGCCTCCGCGGGTCAAACCACGCCCACCCCGCTCGCCCTGCTCCAGGGCGCCACGCTCGGCTTCTTTAGCTATGGCCTCAGCCTCGTCTGTTTCGTGCTCGCCCTCCGCCACATCGGCACCGCACGCACCGGTGCCTACTTCTCAACGGCCCCCTTCATCGGGAGCGCGCTAGCCCTCCTGCTCACGCCCGAGCGCCCCGCTCCCGCGTTCTGGATTGCCGCGGCCCTCATGGCCCTCGGCGTCCTTCTCCACCTCACCGAGGAGCACAATCATTTTCACCGCCATGAGGCCCTCGAACACGAGCACCTCCACTACCACGACGCCCACCACCAACACCCCCACGGTCCAGACGATCCTCCCGGCGAACCCCACTCCCACTGGCATCGACACGAACCCCTCGAACACGCCCACCCCCACTACCCAGATATCCACCACCAACACCGCCACTGAGCTTCCCCCCGAGGGCTGCGCACCGCCAAACTCTCGCAGAATCGCCACGATGAACCCCCTTCCTCCCGCCCCAGCCCCCCCGGACTCTTCCCGTCCTGTCAAACCCTGGCGCAAAGCGCTCAGCACCCTCGCACTCTCCGCCGTCGCACTCCTCAAATTCGGGGCAAAACTCAAATTTTTCCTCGTGCCCTTCCTCAAATTTCTGCCAGTCCTCCTCAAATCGGGAGGCTCCATGCTCCTGATGATCGGCGTTTATGCCTCGCAGTGGGGTTGGAAATACGCGGTGGGATTCGTCCTGCTCCTGCTCCTGCACGAATGCGGCCACCTGCTCGCAGCGAAACGCTTTGGACTGAGTGTTGGAGCCCCCGTGTTCATCCCCTTCATGGGAGCCCATATCGCCCTGCGAGAGGCCCCGCCCAACGCCTGGGTGGAATCCTGGGTGGGAATCGGGGGCCCCCTCCTCGGATCCGCCTCGGCCCTCGCCTGCCATCTTTTGGGCCACGCCTTCGACTCCCCCCTGCTCGTCGCCCTCGCCTGGACGGGATACTGGCTGAATCTCTTCAACCTCATCCCCGTCTCCCCCTTGGACGGAGGCCGCATCGCCACCGCAATCACCCCGTGGCTCTGGGTCCCGGGTTGCGCCCTGCTGGGCTGGATGCTGTGGAGGCACCCCACGCACTTCCTCCTCTGGATCATCGGAATTTGCGCGCTTCCACGCCTCCTTTCCCTCCTCCGAAAACGCACCCCGACCGAGTCCCTTTTCTACGCCATTACCCCGTCCCAGCGGGGCGTCATGGCGTCCCTGTACTTCCTCCTTCTGGCCGCACTCTGGTTTGGAATGCAATCGACCCATCCGAGACTGCCTTGACCTCCGCCTCGGCTCCGACCCGTCCATTTCTCCCCTGAGGACCGAAACCTCTGCAGAGCACGCTCCTGTTCCCGCCCGGTGGCGGGGCGGAAGTGCGGCGTCTTTCGGTACCTCTATGAAACCACATT
>JBEBAG010000243.1:0-5162 GCA_041159065.1 Verrucomicrobiota bacterium
GTTTGCTTACCAGCGGTTCGAGGAGGTAGGCGAGGACCCCGGCGACGGCGAAGGGGATGAGGATGGGTTGCAGGAAGCTGAGGACCTGGGAGACGAGGTAAACGCCTCCCACGGCGATGGCACCGATGAGGACGATGGCGAGAGCGGTGGCGGCGGACCAGAGGGTCTTTCTCTGCCAGGGAGTGGGGTAGCGATCGTTTTTCATGGGTGGCCGGCAGGGAGGATGCGTTGGGAAGGGGAGGGATCCAAGTCAGGAGCGCAAGGAACCGGAGTCTTTGGGGGATGGGAGTCCGCGCTGGACGTGGCGAAGGAAGTGGTCGGGGGAGGCGCCGTGGAAGCGTTTGAAGGCGCGGGAGAAGTGGAAGGGGTCTGAGAAGCCGAGTTCCTCGGCGATCTCGCGCACTTTGAGTTGGGAGTCGAGGAGGAGTTCGGCGGCGCGGCTCATTTTGAGGCGCATGAGGAAGCGGTAGGGGGTGGTGTGGGCGTAGGTGCGGAAGATGCGGATGAGGTATTCCGGGGAGATCTGGCAGTGGAGGGCGGCGGGCTCTGCGCTAAACCACTGGAGGGCGTTCCGTTCGAGAAGCGCCTTGGCCTCGAGGAAGAGAGCGAGGGAGCGGGGCTGGGAGGTTTGGGCGGGGACCGCGCGTTCCTGCATTTTGAGCAGGAGCAAACGCAGGAGGGTGGTGCAGATGGCGCCTGCGGCGGGATGTTCGCTTGCGGAGTCGCGCTGGAGGTTTTCGAAGAGCTGGATGAGTTCGTCGGCGGGAGTGACGAGGATGGAGGCGCCTTGGAGGAGGCCGGCGGCGTGGAGGAGTCCCTCGGCCTCTTTTCCCGTGAAATCCACGTAGTATTTGAGCAGGGGGGTCTCGGGAGCAGTTCGGATGGCGTGAGGCACGCCCGGGCCGTAGGCGAAGGCCACCCCGGGGTAGAGGGCGCGTCGGACTCCCTCCAGGACCGCCTCGCCCTGCCCCTCGGCCACGAACTCGATGCAGTAGTAAGGAAAATCCCCGCGCTGGATGAGATAGTCCGGGGCGACCCGCTCGCAGCCTCCGCACACTAAAGCCAGGTCCGCTTGAGGATCGGGGGTCAGATTCCAGAAATAGCGGCGCGCCTGCTGGACTTGACGAGAGACGAACGGGGGGAGGCTCATCGGATCTGTTCAAAAATTGGCATGGCCAGTTCAAATGGCAACCTTCCGGCAGGGGGGCGATTCGGGCAAGCTTCGGGGGTATTCGAGCGCGGCTTCTCCGCCTTTATCCGGTGGCCCACGCGGGGCTTCCGGCCGTAAGGCGCTGTGAGTCGCAGGGCATTTTCTCCGCATTTCTCGCTATGAAGTCTGCAATCACCGTGTCGCTGGTTCCCGAGGCAAGGGGAGGTCCGTTTGTCTTTTGGGATGGGCTGGAAGCGGCGTTCGAGCGGGCGGCGGCGCTGGGTTTTGATGCGGTGGAGATTTTTCCATCCGGGCCCGAGGCGGTGGAGGGGGCGAGGATCGAGGGGCTGCGCCAGAGGACGGGGCTGGCGGTGGCGGCGATTGGCACGGGGGCCGGTTGGGTGAAGCACAAGCTGCACCTGTGCTCGCCTGAGAGCGCGGTGCGCGGGCGGGCGCGCCGTTTTGTGGCGGAGATGATTGAGGTCGCGGCGGCGCAGGGGGCTCCTGCCATCCTGGGATCCATGCAGGGACGGGTGGAGGCGGGGGTGGAGCGGGCGCAGGCGCTGGACTGGTTGGAGGAGGCGCTTCGCGAGGCGAGTGAGCTGGCGAGGCAGGCCGGGCAGACTTTTTTGTATGAGCCGCTGAACCGCTATGAAACCAACCTGTTCAACCGCCAGCAGGAGGCGGCGCATTTTCTGGAGGAGCGCGGATTGAGCGGGGTGGGGATTTTGGCGGACTGGTTTCACATGAATCTGGAGGAGGCAAATCTGGGGGAGGCCCTGGAGGCGTTGGGGCCGAGGCTGGCGCACGTGCACTTTGCCGATTCGAACCGGCGTGCGGTGGGCTTTGGCCATACGGATGCGGGGGCGCTGTGGCGGGTGCTGCGGGGGATGGGGTACGCGGGGTATCTCTCGGCGGAGGTGGTGGCGTGGCCGAATTCCGAGGAGGCTGCGGAGCGCACGATGCGGACTTTTCGGGCGCTCCAAGCAATGGAATGAAAGCTCTTTAGACTATGCTTAAACATCAGCTGCTGCATCCCAAAATCACGGAGGTCCTCGCGCGGGCGGGGCATCATTCCAAGATCCTGATCGCGGACGGGAACTATCCGGCGTCGAGCAAGCGGGGGCCTCAAGCCGAGGTGGTGAGCCTTGCATTGAGTCCGGGGCTGGTGAATTGCACGCAGGTGCTCGAGGCGCTTCTGAGTGCGGTGGTGGTCGACGGGGTGCACACGATGGGCATCCCTCCGGAGGATCCGTATGCGATGGCGGGGGAGCCGCCGGTGTGGGCGGGGTATCGGGAGGTGATGGCGCGCGCGGGGGTATCGCTGGAGCTGGAGCCGATCTCGAAGTGGGAATTTTACGACGCGGTCAACTCGCCCGATCACGTGCTGACGATCCAGACAGCGGACCAGGCATTGTGGGCGAATGTGCTGCTGGTGATGGGCTGCCGGACGGCCTGAGGCTGGACTTTGGATCAGATAAAACACGAACGGAACAAAACAGATGCAAAGACGTTATTTAGGGCGGACGGGGCTTTCCCTGCCCATTCTCTCGTTTGGAGCCAGCTCCCTGGGGCAGGAGTTTCGGAAGGTGAATTTGGAGGAGGCGCTGCAGAGCGTGCATGTGGCGTTGGAATGCGGACTGGATCTGATCGACACCTCGCCCTTTTACGGACGCGGGATGAGCGAGGTGTTGCTCGGGCAGGCGTTGCGCGGAATTCCGCGGAGCGAATACACGCTGTGCACGAAGCTGGGGCGGTACGACTTGGCGCACTTTGATTTTTCTTTCAAACGGGTTTTGGAAAGCGTGGACGTGAGTCTGCACCGGTTGGGGACGGACCACGTCGACATCCTGCTGGCGCATGACATTGAGTTTGGGGACATCGAGCAGGTGGTGCAGGAGACGATTCCGGCGATGCGCAGGGTGCAGGCGGCGGGGAAGGCGCGTTTCATCGGGGTGTCTTGCTATCCGATGAAGGCCTTCCGCAAAGCGTTGGAGGGTGCCGAGTTGGATTGTGTGCTTTCGTACAACCAGTACACGCTCCAGAACACGCGGCTGGCGGATGAACTCGTGCCCACGTTGAAGGAGAAGGGCGTGGGGGTGATGAATGCGGGCCCCTTCTCGGCGCGACTGCTCACCAACGCGCCCCTGCCGGACTGGTTGAAGGAACCGGAGGAGGTCAAGGCGGCGGCGCGCGCCGCGGCGGCTCTTTGTGCCTCCCGGGGGGTGGACATTGCCAAGCTGGCGTTGCAGTTCTCGATTGCACATCCGGACATTGCGACGACGGTCGCCGGCTCGGCGAATCCGGCCAATATCCGCAAGTGGGCGCAGTGGGCTGCGGAACCGATTGATGAGGGGCTTCTTGGGGAGGTGCGGCAGCTGTTTGCGCCGGTCAAGAATTTGGGCCACGTCGAAGGCCGCTTGGAAAACAACTAGCCCTGCTTTTTGAGAACCCATCCAAAAAACACTTTATGAAGGCGTTGCAACTGGTTGAGCCAAAGAACTGGCAGGTGATTGATGTGCAGGAGCCCTCCGGGCCCGGGCCGGGAGAGGCGGTGGTGCGGGTGCATCGGGTCGGGATTTGTGGCACGGATTACTCGGGGTACTTGGGCAAGATGCCGTTTTACTCCTATCCGCGGATCGCGGGGCATGAGCTGGGAGTGGAGGTGGTGGCGGTGGGGGAGGGGGTGACGAATGTGGCCCCTGGCGACCGGTGTTCGGTGGAGCCCTACATCAACTGTCAGAAGTGTTTGTCTTGTCGGACGGGGCACTCCAACTGTTGCGAACATCACCAGACTCTGGGGGTGCATTGCGACGGGGGCCTGCGCGCGCTCTTCACGGTGCCTGCGCGCAAGCTGCACGTCTCGAGGAAGCTGAGTTTCGAGCAGCTCGCCCTGGTGGAGACGCTGGCGATTGGGTGCCATGCGGTGGACCGGGGGGCGCCGGAGGGGAGTGAGACGGTGTTGGTGATTGGAGCGGGGCCGATCGGGCTTTCGGCCCTGGAGTTTGTGAAGGTGAGCGGGGCGCGTCCGATTGTGATGGATACCAACGAGCGGCGTTTGGCGTTTGTGCGGGAGACGATGGGGGTGCGGGACACGGTGCTGGCGCGGGGCACGGAGGAGGATGTGAAGGCGTTGGAGGCTCTGACGGATGGCACGTTGGCGCAGGTGGTGGTGGATGCCACCGGCAGCCATCATTCGATGAGCGCGGCGCTGCGGTTTGTGAGTTTTGCGGGGCGCCTGGTGTATGTGGGCGTCACGCAGGAGGAGGTGCGCTTTGGGCATCCGCTCATGCACCGTCGCGAGATGAGCGTGCTGGCGAGCCGGAATGCGCTCTCGCGCGATTTTGCGAGGATCATCGGGCTGATTGAGGCGGGGCGGATTGACACCAATCCATGGATGACCCATCGCGCGGAATTGGCGGAGGTGCCGGGCGTGTTTTCCGACTGGATGAAGCCGGAGAGCGGGGTGCTGAAGGCGATGGTGAGCGTTTAGCCGCGAGGCGTTTTCCGATGAACCCCATGTCCTCCCCCTCCGCTCTTCGAATCGACGCGCACCAGCACTTCTGGAAATACGACGCGGCGCAGTATCCCTGGATCCCGCCGGGCTCCGCGCTCCACCGGGACTGGCTTCCGTCGGATCTTGCGGCGGTGCAGGAGCCTTTGGGGGTCCACGGATCGGTTGCGGTTCAGGCGCGGCAGAGTGAGGAAGAGAGCCGCTGGTTACTCGAGTTGGCGGAGGGCAATCCGCGGATTGCGGGGGTGGTGGGCTGGGTGGATTTACGCGACCCCGGGGTGGAGGAGTCGCTGGCGCGCTGGGCGTCGAATCCGAAGTTTGTGGGGGTGCGGCACGTGGTGCAGGACGAGCCGGACGACGCCTTCATGCTGGGGGCGGAATTTCAGCGGGGCGTGGGATTGCTGGAGCGGTTCGGGTTGCGGTACGACCTGTTGATTTACCCGCGCCAGCTGCCCGCGGCGGTGGAGTTGGTCGCGCGCTTTCCCTTGCAGCGATTTG
>JBEBAG010000244.1:0-24298 GCA_041159065.1 Verrucomicrobiota bacterium
CGACGGATGAGCGTGGTCCGGTGCCGCATACCAAGCGCTACCCGATTCATCGTCCGGCGCCTCCGTTGGTCGATCAGGATACGAAGGCCAACATCCTCGAGACGGGGATCAAGGTGATCGACCTCATCTGTCCCTTCACGAAGGGCGGAAAGGTGGGGGCTTTCGGAGGTGCGGGCGTGGGCAAGACGGTGGTCATCATGGAGTTGATCAACAACATCGCCAAGGGGCATGGTGGTTTCTCCGTGTTTGCCGGCGTGGGTGAGCGGACCCGTGAGGGGAACGATCTGTATCATGAAATGGCGGACTCCAAGGTGATCACCGTGGACAAGCTGGAGGATTCGAAGGTGGCCTTGGTGTACGGCCAGATGAATGAGCCGCCCGGAGCCCGTATGCGTGTCGCGTTGTCGGCGCTCTCGATGGCGGAGTATTTCCGCGACGAGGAGAACCAGGATGTGTTGTTGTTTGTGGACAACATCTTCCGTTTCTCTCAGGCCGGATCCGAGGTTTCTGCGTTGCTTGGCCGTACGCCTTCGGCGGTGGGTTATCAGCCGACCTTGGCGGCGGAGATGGGGCAGTTGCAGGAGCGCATCACCTCGACGAAGAATGGTTCGGTGACTTCGTTCCAGGCGGTTTACGTGCCTGCGGACGATTTGACCGACCCGGCTCCCGCGAACACGTTTGCGCACTTGGATTCCACGATTGTGTTGGAGCGCTCGATTGCGGAGCTCGGGATTTATCCGGCGGTGGATCCGCTCGCATCCACTTCGAAGGCGCTGGCACCTGAGATTGTGGGAGCGGAGCACTACGCGGTGGCGCGTGGCGTTCAGCGGGTGTTGCAGCGCTACAAGGATTTGCAGGACATCATCGCGATTCTGGGGATGGATGAGTTGTCCCCAGAGGACAAGTTGACGGTGTTCCGTGCCCGCAAGATTCAGCGCTTCCTCTCGCAGCCCTTCCATGTGGCCGAAGTGTTCACGGGAACCCCGGGGCAGTATGTTTCGATTTCTGAGACGATCCGCGGTTTCAAGGAGATTCTCGAGGGTAAGCATGACGATGTACCCGAGGGGAACTTCTACATGAAGGGCGGCATCGACATGGTGCGTGCCTAGAGTGCGGAGCCGATGAAATGCGGGGATGCGTTCCGGAGAAAGGCGCGCATCTCGTGTTTTTGAGGTTTGGTGAGCTTCCAAACGGAAACGAATTGCTGCGATGGCTACTCTGAAACTTGAAATTCTGACTCCGGAGTCGATTGCGTACAGTGGGGACGTGGAGATGGTTGTGCTGCCCGCGGAGCTGGGCGAGATGGGGGTGTATCCGATGCACGTACCGCTGATGACCCGGATCAACCCCGGGGAATTGGTGGTGACCAAGGGTGGGCAGAAGATTCATTTGGCGATTGGGGAGGGTTTTGCCGAGGTTACGCAGACGAATGTCCGTGTGCTGGTCGATATGGCCTTGGAGGAGGCACACATTGATGAGCGGGCGGCGCAGGAGGCGGTCGAACGCGCCCAGTTGGCGTTGAAGGGAGCCTTGGAGAAAGGCGCCCGCATGGGCAACGAGGAGGTCGCCGCGGTGCAAGCGACCCTCGCCAAGTCGATTGCGCAGCTGAAGGTCAAGCGTCGCCGTCACACGGCGTCGTAGTCGGCCGGCCGCGCTGTTCCCCTTCCCTTTGGGGGAAGGGGGGAGCTGGGAGCGTTTATTTTGGAAGTTGGCGTTCGAGCAGTCGCTCGAGCGCCACTTGTTTTTTACGGGCGTCCCGATATGCCGAGGCAACCGCGGGGCGGGGGAGGAGTGGGGCGGGCACGGGAAGCGGATCCACGGGGAGCGCGAGTTTTTCCATGGCGAAAACGGCGGCTCCTCGGATGGATGCCTCGGGTTCGGGATTGGCGTAGAGCGGGTGGTCGAGGACGTCAGCGAGACGTTGGAGGGCCGTTTGGGAATTCTGGATCCCCCCTGAGACGAAGAACTGGGGGGCTTCCTTGGTCTTGGAGATGAGGAGCTCCGCGATTAGCGCGAGGCGGTGGTAGGTGGCTTCCGTGATGGCCTGGAGAAGATCCGTGGCGGTGGTGGCTTGGGTGATTCCGAGAATGCTGCCTTGAATGTCCTCGTTCCATGTCGGCGCGCGCTCGGTCGTCCAGAAGGGGAGCACGGTGAGGCCATGGTTCGGGCCGTGGCGGTCGGCGAGGAGCGACTCGAGGGTATCAGGGGATTCGGTGCGGAGTTCGCGGAGGCACCATGCGCGCAGATTGCCGGCGTTGCTGACGGCGCCGCCGACGAGGAAGCGGTCCGCGTCCACGCGGTAGCAGAAGAGGCCGAAGGGGGCTTTGGCTGTTTTGCCAGAGCGCATGATGCGGAGCGCGGCGCTGGTGCCGACGTTGATGGCGGCGAGCCCAGGTTTGGTGCAACCGGAGCCAAGGTTGGATGCGGCGCCATCGCCGATTGCCGGGAACCAGGGGACGCCAGCGAGTTCGGGAAACTCTGCGGCAAGCTTTCCTGAAACCGGGAGGGGCTCGTCCGTGACGGGGAGAAGTTGGGCGGCATCGATGTGGCAGTGTTCGAGGAGGGAGCCATCCCAGTCGAGTTTGGTGGGGTTGAACAGGCCCGTCCCGGTGGCCATTCCCAAGGCGCAGTGTGCATGGCCCAAGAGGGTTTGCTGGAGCCAGTCGGCGGGGGAGACCCAGCGTTTGACGCGCTTGAACAGGGAGGGATCGGTACGGCGCATCCAAACGAGTTTTGCAGGCCAGAAAGAGGAGCGGATCATGCACCCGGTGCGCGCGTGAACGGCGCGCTCGGAGAGGCTTTGGCGCAGGGCGGCGGCGTCCTCCCGGCAGCGGGCGTCGGCCCAGGTGATGACGGGAGTCAGTGGATTTCCGTCGGCGTCCGTTCCGAGGAGGCTGTGCCAGAAACAGGAGACGCCGATTCCCGAGATTTTGCGGCTCCGGAGGGGGGGCTCGTTTCGGGCGAAGTGCAGCGTTTGGGCGAGGCAGTTGCGAATGGCGAGGAGCAGGCGAGCGGGGTCCATCTCGGCGGTGCCATCCGCGGAGGTTGTGAGGGGGTACGTCTGTTGTGCGGTGGAGTCGAGAATGCGCTGGCCGGTTTCGTCAAAGAGAGCGGTGCGGGAGGAGGAGGTTCCGATGTCGATCGCGAGGAGCAGAGGAGCCATGGGGGTCAGGGGGTGGGAAGGGAGAGGGACTGGCGGAGGGCCTGTTCCATTACAGAGATCGGGGCGGGGGTTTGGAACCAGATTTCAAACGCGAGAGCGCCCTGATGCAGCAGCATGGAGAGGCCGTTGGCGTGGGGGATTCCCGCCGTCGAGGCGTTGCGTAGGAGTTGGGTGTGCTGGCTGTAGATCGTGTCGTAGACGTGGTGGTGCGGTTGGAGCAGCCGGGCGGGGAAGGGCGAGGGATCGCCAGGCGACATCCCGAGCGAGCTGCACTGCAGGAGGAGGGTGCATTCCGCGGAGGGGGGCTCGAGGCTGGCTTCGTCCAGGGAGCAGGTGGTGACGTGTGCCGGACTCTCTGGGTGCCACTCGGCTGAGACTTTGCGCAGTTCTGCCGCGAGCGGCTCCAGCTTTGCAGCGGTGCGGTTGGCGAGGGTGATCTGGGGGCACCCGGCGAGGGCGCATTGGATGGCGATGGCGCGGCCCGCACCTCCGCCGGCCCCGATCACAAGCACCCGGTGGGATCCGAGTGGGCGTTGGAAATGGCTTTGCACGGCTCGGGCGAGGCCTTCCCCATCCGTGTTAAAGCCGTGCAGGAGACGATCGCGCACGATCACGGTGTTGACCACGCCCAGCCGGCTGGCGCGGGGATCGATGGCGTCCAAGAGCGGGAGTGCTGCCGCTTTGTGGGGGATGGTGAGGTTGAATCCAAGGAAGCCCAGCTGGGGGAGCCGCTTGAGGGCTTCCGAGAGTTGGTCCGGGTGGATGTGGAGGCGCGTGTACGTGCAGGGAATCCCCAAGGCTTGCAACGCCGCATTGTGCATGGGAGGCGAGGCAGAGTGGGCCACGGGGTCACCAAGCACGGCGAGTCGGATGGGCGGAGTGATTCCAGCCCCTGTGCTCTGCCAGCCTCGCAGGTCCTCCAAGTGGTAGACGTGTCTTGCGGGATTCACGAGGGGGAGGCTGTGGATGCGCCGAGCGATTCGATGGTGCGCCGGATGCGTTGCACGGTGCGGTCGCGTCCGAGGATCTCCAGCATGGGGTAAAGGCTGGCCCCACTGGCCTTGCCGCTCACGGCGACGCGCGTGGGGAGAACCAGGGAGCCCGGCTTTACGGTGAGCTGCGCGGCGGCTGATTTGAGTGCGGCTTCGATCTCGTTCGGGGTCCAAAGCGTGACGGTTTCGAAGGTCTCGGCGAGGGTGTGCAGTTGCTGGGCGCAAAGGGGATTGTGCAGCGCCTTGGCTCGGGCATCGGGATCGACTGGATAGTCTTCAGTGAAGAAGCAATCGATCCAGGCCGGAAGCTCGGAGAACGATTTGACCTTTTCCTTCACAAGGGCGAGTACGGGGTCGAGCCCACTCGGGGAGTCGCATGGGATGCCGGCTTTCCTGAGGAACGGCATGCTGAGCTCGCGGAAGCGCTCGATGGGCATGTGGGCCAGATAGAGTCCATTGAGCCAAGCGCATTTATCGAGGTCAAAGTGGGCGTTCTTGCGGTTGACCTTTTCGAGTTCGAAAAGGGTGATGACTTCCTCGATGTCGAGTTTCTCGCGGTTGTCCTTCGGGGACCAGCCGAGCATACAGAGGTAGTTGCGGACGGCCTCCGGGGCGTAACCGGAGTCGAGGTAGGACGTGATGCTGGCTCCCTCGTCGCGTTTGCTCATTTTGGAGCCATCCTTGTTGAGGATGAGTGGAATGTGGGCGTAACGCGGAGGGGTTCGCCCGAGGACCTTGAAGAGTTCGAGGTGCTTGGGGGTGTTGGAGAGATGGTCTTCGCCGCGAATGACGTGGGTGATCTGCATTTCGATGTCATCGACGACATTCACGAAATGGAAAATCCACGAGCCGTCTGGGCGGCGGATGGTCATGTCCGGGTGGGTGGCGGGATTGGTGAGGTCGAAATCGATGCTGCCGCAGATGAGGTCATGGACGGTGACGACCTCGCGAGGGGAGCGGAAACGCCAGGCGCCCTGGTCCTCGTAGAGATGTCCTCCGGCGCGGAGTTCCTGGAAGTAGCGTTCGTAAATGGGCTCGCGCTCGGACTGAAAATAGGGGCCGAAGGCTCCGTTTTTTTCTGGGCCCTCGTCCCAATCGAGTCCGAGCCAGCGGAGGCCGTCGAGGATGACTTGGACGGCCTGCGGGGTGTTGCGTGCCTTGTCGGTGTCCTCGATGCGCAGAACGAAAGAACCGCCGCAGTGGCGCGCGTAGAGCCAGTTGAAGAGGGCGGTGCGAGCCCCGCCCACGTGGAGGTAACCGGTGGGCGAAGGGGCAAAGCGGACGCGGACTTGAGAATTCATACGGGTGGGCAACCCTGCAAACGGGGTGGCGGAGGCGCGAGCAAAAAGCGGGCTGTGGGCGTGGGGGCGTGCGAGGAGGACGGGACGGGTCTTGACCCGAACGGGGGCGAAACTAGGGTGGCCGGATGCCCGGCGGCGCTCCGTCCGGCAGACACCCCGGTCATGTTCCACAAAATTCTAGTCATCGACGACCATCTTGCTGCGGCGAGGCTTGCGGAGAGTGTGCTGGCGCAGCGGTTTGCCGGGGCACCGGTGGATGTGCTTGTGGCGCAGCGAGGACTGGACGCGTTTGATCGGATTCAGGGGGCGCAGCCCGATTTGATTGTGCTCTCCGATGCGCTGCCTGACTTGAAGGCGGAGGCGGTGTGTTTGCGACTGTTGAGCGATCCGATGACGGCGCGGGTACCGGTGTACTTGGTGAACGCGACAGGGGAGGCCGACGCGGTGGAGGAGCGGTATCCGAATGTGCGTCGGATTCTGCAGCGTCCCATCGGGCGGGAGACGATGACGGAAATTCTGTCACAACTGGTTGCGCAACCTCCGCCGGTTCGCCCGGGGGCGCGGGATCAGCTTTTCTATGATCAGGCGCGCGCGGCCTTTAGCGGGCACACAGGATTTTTCCAGGTGCAGGCGGCGTTGCAAATGGCTTCTGGAGACCGGTTGACTGGGGTTCTGAGATTTTTTGTGAATCGGGCTCCGATTGAATTGTACGTGAATCGTGGGCGGTTCGTGTTTGCGTCCACTCGGAACTACGGGGTGTATTGCCGGGAGTCCTCGGTGGTGCTGGAGCGGGCAAGCTTGGGGCAGTTGATGGAGGCCCAGCAGGCGCAGTCGGTTTCCGGTTGTCCGCTTTTTTTGTACCTCGCGATGCGCGGGGTGATCGCGAATGAAGACGTGGTGCCGATGGTGCGGGAGCACGGGCACCGATTGTTTTCGGCGCTGTGGACGTTGGGCCGTATTCCTTTTGAGTTCGAGCGGATGGACGTGCTTCCTGAGTTTGCGGCGAAGTTTCCCGCCGCTTCGGAGGATGCGGACAACTGGGTGCTGCTGGCGTTGCGGCATGCGAAGCTGGAGCGTTTGCCAGCCGGTTTGCGAGTGGATCCGAATGGGTCGCCGGTCTACACGCGGCGCGGTGCGGAGTTGATCCAGAGGCTGAAACTGACGGAGGCCGAGGCTCGTTTTGCCTCGGCGGTGAATGGCGCGGAGTCGCTTTTCTCGCTGGCGAAGCGGACGGGGTGTGGGATGCCCGAGGCGCTCGCGCTGGTATTCCGCTTCACGACGCTTGGCGTGATGGACTACTGGGCCGGACAGGCGGTGCCTGGGGCGGCGTTGGCCTTGCCCTTGAATCGGAAGTGAGGCGGGCGCGGGTGTGTCGGGGGCGGGGCGGCTCTCCTCGCGTTTGGATGGAGACAGGCTCTGGAAGGAAACGGGATTGAGCAGGGCGGGGTGTGCGTCTACTGTTCGCAGACCGGCACATGTCCAAACCTCACGTGAAAACAACGGAGCCCACCTTTGAGTCCGCCTTGGAGCGGTTGGAGCAGATTGTGGAAGAGATGGAGGGCGATCGGTTGGCGTTGGAGGATTTGCTGTCCCGTTACGAGGAGGGGACGCGGTTGGTGAAGGTGTGCCAGCACCGGTTGGACGCGGCGGAGAAGCGGATAGAACTCATCACCCGGGATGCCTCCGGGGAGGTTCGCTTGGTGGCAATCGAGGCGACATCCGCGGGCGGTTCGGGGGGGGGGGCGGCTGGGGCGGGAGTTTCCAAAGCAGGGGCGGAGGCGGCGGGAGGGGCGGCCGCGCCGAAGTCGGTTGCGAGTCGGAAGGCGATGCCGGACGACGTGAGTCTTTTTTGAGGAGTGTTTGCGGGGGAAGCGCCGCGGTCTGCTTCCCGCCCGCAGGCAGAGCGTTTGACCATCCGATTTTTTGATTTTCCATGATCCAGCCCATCCTTCCCAAGATTCAGAGTCCCGAGGACGTGAAGCGTCTCAAGGCGAGCGAACTTCCGCAGCTTGCGCAGGAGGTGCGAGCGGAGTTGGTGCGTGTGCTTTCGGAGGAGAATCCGACTTCGGTGGGTGGGCACTTGGGGCCGAATCTGGGCGTGGTGGAGCTGACGATTGCGCTCCACCGGGTTTTCACGACGCCGAAGGACAAGCTGGTGTTTGATGTTTCGCACCAGGGATACGTGCACAAATTGTTCACGGGGAGGCGCGAACGTTTTGAGACGATCCGGCAGTACGAGGGCCTGAACGGGTTCCTGCTGCGTTCGGAGAGCGAGCATGACTGTTACGGTGCGGGGCATGCGGGGACGGCGCTTTCTGCGGCATTGGGGATGGCGGTGGGGCGGGATTTGCGCGGAGCGGCGGACGAGCACGTGGTTTGCGTGGCGGGGGATGCGGCGTTTACGTGTGGGGTGAGCTACGAGGCGCTCAACAACGTGGCCGAACAGACCCGACGTTTGATCGTGGTGCTGAATGACAACGAGTGGTCGATTGCGCGGAACGTGGGGGCGATCGCCACCTACTTCAACAAGATCGCGACGCATCCGGCGTACACGCACTTGCACGAGAAGGCGGCGCAGTTTGTGAAGTCCATCGGCGGACAGTTTGCGTTGGACTTTGCGCATCGGGTCGAGGCGGGCGTGAAGAACCTGCTGGTTCCGAGCGTGATTTTTGAGGAGCTGGGCTTCCGGTATTACGGGCCGATTGACGGGCACGACGTGGACCTGCTCACGCAAACCTTTGAGTTTCTGAAGACGCAGAACGAGCCGGTGTTGCTCCACATCCTGACCCAGAAGGGGCGGGGGTACGCCCCGGCGCTGGAGAAGCCGGATAAGTTCCACGGGCTCGGGAAATTTGAACCCAAAACAGGGGCGACGAAACCGACGGTGACCCCGACTTTTTCGGAGCTGTTTGGGAAGACGCTCTCGAAGTTTGCGGAATCGAACAACCGGTTGGTGGCGATCACGGCGGCGATGCCGACGGGCACGGGGTTGGCTGCGTTTGCGAAGGATCATCCGGAGCGGTATTTCGACGTGGGGATTGCGGAGGAACATGCCGCGCTGTTTGCGTGCGGGTTGGCGGTCCAGGGGTACAAACCCTTCCTGGCGATCTACTCGACCTTCATGCAGCGCGCGTACGATATGATCGTGCACGATATGGCGTTGCAGGGGCTGAACGTGGCGCTGTGCATGGACCGGGGCGGGCTTTCTGGGGATGACGGGCCGACGCATCACGGATTGTTCGACATCGGCTACCTCCGGCACATTCCGAATCTGGTGTTTTGCACGCCGCGGGATGAGGCGGAGTTTGTGGACATGCTCTGGACGATGAACCACTACCAAGGGGGGCCGATTGCGATCCGGTATCCGCGCGGAGTGGGGACGGGGGCGAAGCCTGCGGAGAGTCCGCGTTTGCTGGAGATTGGGAAGTCGGAGGTGGTGCGCCACGGGAGTTCGCAACCTGTTCGCGTGGCCTTGTTTGGGCTTGGGCAGATGTGCGCGATGGCGGAGGCCGCGGCGCAGATGCTGGAGGCGCGCGGAATTTCTGCGGCGGTGGTGAACCCGCGATGGATCAAGCCAATGGATGCGGGGACGCTGGAGTTCTATGCGCGAGCGGCGGAGGTGGTCTGTACCTTTGAGGACCACGTGCTGCACAACGGATACGGGTGCGCGGTGATGGAACATCTTTCGGAACAGGGGATTGCGACGCCGGTGGTTCGGGTGGGATGGCCTGATGAGTTCATCGAGCACGGTTCGGTGGAGGTGTTGCGAGCCAAGCATGGGCTGACGGCGGAGGCTGCGGTGGAGCGAATTCTGGCCCTCTTGGGTCCGGCGCGTCGGGTGGAGCCCGCTGGGCTTGCTTGAGGTGCCTTATCTTGGGGCCGAACCAGATGAAATGGAGAGGCTTACATGGAGGGGATTTGCGATGGAGGCTCCGGTGATTGAGGTTTCGGAACTGACCAAAGTATTCCGGACCTATCAGAAGGCTCCGGGAATTCGGGGGGCGCTTCGTGGCTTGTTTCGCCGGGAGTACACGGAGATGCGGGCGGTGGACGGGGTGAGTTTTTCGGTGGGGGCGGGGGAATGCGTGGGATTTCTGGGGCCCAATGGGGCTGGGAAAACGACGGTGATGAAGATGCTGGCGGGGCTGGTTCAGCCCAGCTCCGGGGAGGCGCGGGTTTTGGGGTATCGTCCTTGGGATCGGAAGGATGCGATGAAGCGGCAGTTTGCGCTGCTGATGGGGCAGAAGAATGCGCTTTGGTGGGATTTGCCGGCGCGGGAGTCGCTGGAGCTCAACCGGGTGATTTACGGAATTGATCGGGGGCGCTTTGAGCGGGTGGTCGCGGAGCTGTCCGAGTTGCTGGGGGTTGGGGAAAAGCTGGGGGTGATGGTGCGTGAGTTGTCGCTGGGGGAGCGGATGAAGATGGAGTTGATATCGGCGCTGTTACATTCTCCGCGCGTGCTGTTTTTGGATGAGCCGACGATTGGTTTGGACGTGAATTCGCAGCAGCGGGTTCGGGAGTTTTTGCGTCGCCACAACGCGGAGCACGGGGTGACGACGCTGCTGACGAGCCATTACATGGGCGACATCGAGCAGTTGTGTGGGAGGGTGATCCTCATCCATTTGGGGAAGGTGTTCTACGATGGTCCGCTGGCCCGGATTGTGGACCGTTTTGCGGGACACAAGGTGGTGCAGTTGCGTTTTGAGCGGGAGACGGAGGGGCGGTTTGAGGAGTTGGGAGAGGTGATGGAGCGGAGTGGGATGGAAGTGCGTTTGAGGGTGGGGCGGGGGCGTGTGGCGGAGGTGTGCCGGGAGGCCCTGGTGCATTGGCCCGTGAGTGATCTTTCGGTACAGGAACCTTCCGTGGAGGAGGTTCTGAGACAGCTGTTTGAGGGGGAACAGGCGGCCGCCGCGCAGAAGCGGGGTGAGGGAGGTCGGGAATGACTCGCGGAGAAGCGTTGTGAGTGGCTGGCTGATCCTCCATGGCGGGGTGTGTGCCGGGCTTGTAGGGGCGGGGGCCGTGTTGGCCTTGAATCTGGCTGTGATTCCGCGACTGCGCGCGGACCGGGGGCGGGAGGAAGGGGAGGATCCGAAGGTGAGTGTGCTGGTGCCTGCGCGTAACGAGGCGAGGAACATCGAGCGGTGCGTGGCTTCCCTCCTGGCCCAAGATTATCCCCACTTTGAGGTGCGGGTATTGGATGACCATTCGGAGGATGAAACGGCGGAACTGGTGCGCCGGTTGGGGTTGCGTGAGGAAAACGGGGGGCTCTTGCGAGGCAAGGCCTTGCCGGAGGGATGGGTGGGGAAAAACTGGGCGTGCCATCAGCTGGCGGAGGCGGCGTCCGGGGATTTTCTGATGTTCACCGATGCCGACACGGAGCATGAACCCGGGGTGTTGAGGGCGCTGGTGGATACTGCGAGGCGGCACGGAGCGGATCTGGTGTCTGCGTGGCCGAGGCAGCGGGTGGGGCACTGGGCGGAGCGTTTGGTGGTGTCGCTTTTGCCTTTTGTGGGAGCCTTATTTTATCCGCACTGGGTGTTGTGGGTGTTGGAGCGGAAGCCGGAGTGGAGGGCGCGGGTGCCGGGGCCATGGCGTCGAGGGCTCGGGGCGGCGAACGGGCAGGTGATGTTTTTTTCGCGGGAGGGCTATGCGGTGGTAGGGGGGCATGCGGGATTACGCGGCCACTTGGTGGAGGATGTGGCGTTGGGGCGTGCGATGGCGGAACGGATGGGGGAGGGGCGGTGGTGGGTGAATGTGGATTCGGGGGGGATGGTGCGTTGCCGGATGTACCGCTCGTTTGGGGAGGTGTGGGAGGGGTTCAGCAAGAATGCGCGCGCGGCGTTTGAGGAGAAGTGGGGGATGTTTTTGGGCGTGGGGGTGGCGCAGGTTTTGGTTTGGATTCTGCCCTTTGTGTGGGTGGGGATTCCGGGGCCGCACCGGGGATGGGCGGTGGCGGAGGTGGCCATGATTCTGGCGATGCGCTCCGTGGTGGTGGTCCGTTTTGGAGGGTCGTGGTGGAGTGTGTGGCTGCATCCGCTGGCCTATGGGCTGGGGGTGCTGATTGCCCTCAACAGCTGGCGGCGCAGTGCCGGGAAGGGGGTGTCTTGGAAGGGGAGGGTGTATGCGGTGCGGAACGTGTGAGGTGGGGAGGGAAAGCGGCTTCCGGGGCGGTTTGGAAGCCGCTTAAAAACTTGGATCCGGGGTTTACAAGAGCTTGTCAGGGAGGGGCGGGTTGGTATCGTTCGGGGCTCCGGCTTGAAGCCCAATCACTCCGTCTTGCATGACCCTCGGAAACCTACTCTCGGTTGGGCAGATTGTTCCTGAAATGCGGGCACGCGAGCGTTGGTCAGCCATTGTGGAGTTGGTGGACAACATGGTGGCCAGTGGCGGGGTCTCGCGCGTGGATCGGGAGGCGGTGTTGGCTTCGCTACGGGCGCGAGAGGAGACGATGAGCACGGGAATCGGGTTTGGGATCGCCATTCCGCATGCCTCTTCGGACCGGGTGAACAAGGTGGTCGCGGCATTTGGGCGTTCGAGTGAGGGGATTGATTTTGAGTCTTTGGATAACGCCCCGGTGCGTTTCATTGTGATGTTCGTGGTGCCCAAGGATCACTTCCAGGTCCATCTGCGGACGCTGGCTGCGATCGCTAAGTTCCTCAACGACAGGGGAGTACGCGAGCGGTTGGCGTTGGCGACGAGTTCCGAGGAGATTCTGGCGATCTTCGCGAGTCCGGGAAGGTAGCGTTGCGGGAGGGCGGAGCCGAACGGGTTTGCGTCACCGGATTCTTTGGGCGGGATGGATGGGAGGGATGGGAGGGATTGGGGCGAAGGGTTTCGCTTTTTGGAAGCGCTGCCGGCAAGGTGGGGGCTTTGATTTCATGGAAACCATTCCTTTTCTTCTCGAGGCCCGCCTGCGCGCGGCGGTTGGTGACGCCGAGGGCGTTGATTTGTTTGTGACTCCGGCATCGGACACGCGTTTTGGCGATTATCAGAGCAACGTGGCGATGGTGCTGGCGAAGCGTCGCAGGGGGAATCCCCGTGCGTTGGCGCAGGAGATTCTGGAGCGGCTGGCGGTGGAGGATGTGTGCGCTTCGGTGGAGATTGCCGGGGCGGGATTTTTGAATTTCCGGATGCGGAGGGAGTGGTTGGAGGGGCGTTTGGAGCAGTTGCGTGCGGATGCCCAGCTGGGCGTGCCCGAGCCTTCGGTGCCGCGGACCTTGGTGGTGGATTTTTCTTCGCCGAACGTCGCCAAGCCGATGCACGTGGGGCATATCCGCTCGACCTTTTTGGGGGATGCGATCTCGCGGATTGCCGCGTTTGTGGGGCATCAGGTGGTGCGGGACAACCACATTGGGGATTGGGGAACGCAGTTTGGGATGCTGCTGTTTGGGTGGAAGAACCTGTTGGATCGAGGGGCTTTGGAGGCGGATCCCCTGCAGGAGATGGAGCGGATTTACAAGGAGGTGAGCGCGCGCTGCAAGGGGGAGCCGGAGGTGTTGGAGGCGGCGCGTGCGGAGTTGGTGAAGCTGCAGGCGGGGGACGAGGAGAATCGGGGGTTATGGCGGGAGATGATCCGGCTTTCGCAGGGGCAATTTGACGACGTGTACGGGAGGCTGGGGGTGCGCTTTGACGTGACCTTGGGGGAGAGCTTTTACAATGAGCGGCTGAAGTGGGTGGTGGAGCAGCTTCGGGAGATGGGGATTGCATCGGAGAGCGACGGCGCGATGTGCGTCTTCTCCGATGGGAAACGCCCTCCGGAACAGGACCCGTTTCTGATTCGGGACAAGGAAGGATGGCGTGCGAATCCCGCCTTGGTGCTGAAGAGCGATGGGGCGGCCAATTACACCACGACGGATCTGGCCACCTTGCAGTATCGGATGGAGCGCTGGACCCCTGCGGAAATCATCTATGTGACCGATGGCAGGCAGCAGCTCCATTTCCGTCAGGTGTTTGCGATTTTTGAGCGCTGGCTGCCGGAGTTGGCGGCCAAGGTGCGGCTCTCGCACGTCTGGTTCGGGGCGATTTTGGGGGAGGATGGAAAGCCATTCAAAACGCGTTCGGGGGAGACCGTGCGTTTGACGGCGCTTTTGGATGAGGCGGAGGAGCGGGCGTTGAGTCTGGTGACGGAAAAGAACCCGGAACTGCCCGAGGCGGAGCGGCGGGAGATTGCGCGGATTATCGGGATTGGGGCGGTGAAATACGCGGATCTGCAGCCTAACCGGCAGGGGGACTATGTGTTTTCCTGGGAGAAAATGCTGAGTTTTCAGGGGAACACGGCTCCTTACCTGCAGAATGCGTATGTGCGGATTCGCTCGATTTTCCGGAAGTTGGTGGAGGGGGGATCGGTGTGGGAGCCCGGGGCGCCGATTGGCCTTGGGGAAGCAGCGGAGGAGGCCTTGGGGAAGAAACTGCTCCAGTTTGGTGAGGTGGTGGAGCACGTGTTGGTGGATCACCGGCCGAACCTTCTCGCCAACTATCTCTATGAATTGGCGAACACGTTCCATGCGTTTTACGAGGCGTGTCCGGTGCTCAAGGCGGAGGCCCGGGTGAGGCCGGGGCGCTTGGAGCTGTGCGATCTTGCCAGCCGGGTGTTGCGGACGGGCCTTGGCTTGTTGGGCATTGAGGTGCCCGAACGGATGTAGGCGTTCCCTTGGGGGGATGTCGGGGGATAAAAAAGCCCCCTCCGGCTGCGGTTCAGACCGGAGGGGGTTCAGGGTGAGCGGTGTGCGGGGGGGCTTAGGCGCCCATGCCGTCCTCGAAGGAGCCACCGGCCGCTGGCCACTGGAAATGGTCGCGGACGTAGGCGATGCCGTTGGCGCTGGTGTAGTCGAGGTCCTTGTGGGCGCTTTCGGCCTCGACGACCAACGGGGCGGACTTGGCGCCGGTGACTTTGCAGTAGCGCTGCGGGTAGCCGATTTGGAGCATGAGTTCGGCGTAGCGCTGCATGTTCATGTCGCCGGTGGCGAGGTCGGTGAATTGCATGGCGCGTTTAGACCAGAGGGGCTCCATGGAGCGCAGGGGCATGCCTGGGCGGACTGTGTGGTTTTTGATATGGCAGGCGTACACGCGCTCGCCGACTTTCAGGAAGCGGCTCTCAAAGGACTCGCCTTCCCAGCAGTGGGAGGGGTCGGCGTTGACGGCGAGGGATTCGTCGCCGTCGCAGATCGAGACGAGGGAGAGGAATTCATCCGCGGTCGCGGCGGCGGTTCCGGGGTGGATTTCGTGGCAGAGCTTGATCCCGAGCTTGCGGGCATGGTCCCGGATTTTCTGGGTTTTTGTCACGAAGCGCTCCTGGCCTTCCTTGAGAAGGTCGTAGCCCGGACCGGCCCAGAATCCCCACGGGTAGCCGGAGGCGGCTTCCCAGCCGAAGGCGATTCCCCAGAACATCGGGAAGATTTTGACGTTCAGTTCCGCCAGCAGGTCGAGCAGGCGTAGGATGTAGCTTTCGGCCCAGGCTTCGATGTCTGCGGGGGATTTCTGTGCCACCTCGGCGGGAATGAAGGGGCGGATGGTGGGGGAAGCGGTCCACGCGGTGGTATGGACCCAGATGGGGCAATGGCCGGAGACTCCATCCAAGCGCAGGCCCGTTTTTTCAAAGGTGTCTCGGATTTCCGCGGCGCTTTTGAAGCCGGTTTCGGACTGGAGCATGTAGTTGCTCGGCTGAGCGCCGGCGGCGCCGGAGCGCTTGGCGTAGAGCAGGAAATCGAGGAGGGACTTGGCGCCGTGTTGGGCGCCTTCAATGGAGGGATGATAGACGGATTGAGCCATGAGGGAGGAGGCTAAGCGGAGGGTCCCTTTGCTCGCAAGAGCGCGACTCGGGGCTGGGATGCGGGGCTGGGGAGAGAAGCATGGCATTGCCGCGCGGGATCGCCTAGGCGTGGGGAGATGAGCGCTCTGAATGCTTTGGTTGCCTACCTGCGGGACTATCTGTGCTTGGACTCAGTCTCCGATTACCCACGGGCGATGAATGGATTGCAGCTCCAAAACTCCGGGAAAGTGACGCGCATTGCGGCGGCGGTGGATGCTTGCGAGTCGGTGATGCAGGAGGCGGTGGTGGCGGGGGCGGATTTGTTGGTGGTGCATCACGGGTTGTTCTGGAACTCGGGGCCGCTCACGGGGGCGATGTACCGGAAGGTGCGGGTGGCGATGGAGAATGATCTGGCGGTGTACAGTGCGCATTTGCCTTTGGACGTGCATCCGGAGGTGGGGAATGGGGTTCTCTTGGCGAGGGCGGTTGGGGTGAAGAAGTTGCAGCCATTCCTATCGATTAAGGGACAGGCGCTTGGGGTGCGGGGGGAGGTTTCGTGCACGCTGCAGGAGTTGGCTCGGAGGTTGGAAAAGGCTTTGGAGAACGCGCCCCATTTGTGTGCCGCAGGACCGTTGCGTCCCAAGCGGGTCGGGGTGGTCACGGGCGGGGCCGGGAGCGAAGTGGAGCGCGCGGTGGCGGAAGGGGTGGATACGTTTATTACCGGGGAGGGGCCCCATTGGAGTTACACCTTGGCGGAGGAGCTGGGGGTGAATGTGTTTTACGGGGGGCATTACGCGACGGAGACCTTTGGCGTGAAAGCGCTCGCCGCGCATCTTTCCGAGCGATTCGGAGTGCCGTGGGAGTTTATCGATCATCCGACAGGACTTTGATGGTCCGGAGGGGCCGGGGGACCACGACCACCCGCGGTCTGGGATCCGCGAGTCCGTTGGGCTTGATGGAAGCCCGCAGCGCTCTCGGAATCGGAGACCCGGGTGGCCCGGAGGCTCAAGCGATGCGGTACCAGTTTCCTGGCAGTGCTTTAACCATCCGCTTGAGTTCGAGGGAAAGCAGCGCGGCGCCGACTTGGGACGCGGGCAATCCGGTGGTTTGAATGAGCTCATCCACCCCCCGTTCAGTGCTTTGCAGCGCGCTCAGCAGGAGTCTCTCTTCTGGGGAGGCGTCCGCTCCGGCGGGGGGGCCTTTGGGGGAGACTGGGCCCAACGGGGGGGCGGATCTCGGGATGGGGAAAAGCTCCTGCAAATCCTCCAAGATATCCTCGGGGCTGGTGACGAGTTTGGCTCCTTGTTGAATCAATCGGTTGGAGCCTCCCGAGGTGGTTCGATCGATGGGGCCTGGGATGGCGTACACGTGGCGTCCGTTTTCGAGTGCCAAGTTCGCCGTGATCAGCGCGCCGCTTTTGATTCCGGCCTCCACGACGACGATGCCCTTCGCCCAGCCGGCTACGATCCGGTTCCGGTAGGGGAAAGTCTGGGGGGTTGGGGGGAAATCCATCGGAAACTCACTGACCACGGCCCCATGCTTCGCAATGCGCTCGGCGAGAGTCCTATTTTCAGGCGGATACAAATCCCCCAGGCCGGAGCCGATGACGGCGATGGTGCGCCCCTTTGCGGCCAGGGCTCCGAGATGGGCTGCCGTGTCGATCCCCCGGGCGAGGCCGCTGACGATGGTCAGTCCCGCGTAGGCGAGTTGGAAGCCGAAGCGTTTGGCGCATTCCGTCCCGTACAGGGTGCAGTGTCGGGAGCCTACGATGCTCAAGGCGTGTTGATCGGCGGGAGTGAGGGTGCCGAGGACCTGCAGAAGCACCGGGGCATTGGGTAACTGCTTCAGAAACTGCGGGTAGCGGGAGTCGTTTTCGGGGAGCAGCCAGGCCCCGATGGCTGCCGCACGCTGCTTTTCCGCCTCCCATCCCCCGTCGCTTTTGGCGGAACGGATCGCCTGCGCCAGATCAGAGCCAATTCCGGGAACGCGTTGGAGCGCTGAAGCCTCCCTCTCCAGAACGGCTTGTGCCGAGGAAAACTCGGAAATCAGGCGCCGTATCCGGACGGGACCAAGGTTGGGGACCAGATGGAGGGCGAGGAGGGCGTCATCTTCATTCATCCTCCCCTTGCATCGGAATCGCCGGGGAAGGTGGCTTTTAAGGAAAGGGGCCGGGGACAAAAAAACAGAGGAGCACGTGGAACTCACCCTTTTGTTACCGCTTCGTCATCTGTTTGTCACACAGGGCCCCGATGGTGCGCGCCGTCGAACCGACCCCGGGGCCCCGTGAGGGGAGTGGGGGCGATTCGCAAGACAATCCACACCATGTTGAACCCATCCACCGTCCAGTTGATCACTCTCGGGGGCGTTGCCCCCCTTTCTTGACGCTGACGGGAGTGGGGACGTCCCCGTTTCTTTAGCTGACCTCCTTTTTAACTCTTATGAAAACCACGCTGTCTCTCCTCTCTGCCGCCTTCGTATGCGGTTTGACCGTCGCTCAGGCTGAAAAAATCGTGATCAAGGGCTCCGACACCCTGGGGGCGAAGCTCGTGCCGCAGCTGGCTGAGGCGTACAAGGCGGCCAACCCCGGGACCGAGTTTTCGATCGCCGCCGAAGGGTCGACCACGGGAATTGCCGCCTTGATCGATGGGACGGCTGACCTGGGGATGTCCAGCCGCCAGGCGAAGCCCACGGAGGAATCCGCTGGGGCCGCCAAAGGGGTGGCCTTGACGCCGACGATCGTGGCGTATGACGCGATGGCGGTGATCGTGAACGAAAAGAGCCCGATCAAGGCACTGACCAAAGCCCAAGTGGAAAAGATCTTCACGGGGGATGTGAAGGACTGGAGTGCGGTGGGGGGGGCTCCTGGAAAGATTTCGATCTACACGCGCAACACGTCCTCCGGGACGTACTCGGACTGGAAAGAGTTGGCGATGAGCAAGCGGGATTACGCGAAGGGATCGCAGAAGATGGCGGGCAATGAGCAGATTGCGGCCGAGGTCGCGAAGAATCCGAACGGGGTCGGGTATGTGGGGATTGCGTACGTGAAGGTGCCCGGGGTGAAGGTGGTGCCGGTGGATGGCCAGGTTCCTTCTGCGTCGACCGTTCGAGCCAAGTCGTACCCGTACGCGCGTCCGACCTTTTATTTCACGAATGGAGCGCCTGAGGGGAAGGTGAAGTCCTTCGTGGATTTCACGCTGGGCGCCAAGGGGCAGGCCATCGTGGAACAGGTGGGTTTTGTTTCCTTCAAGTAATCGGCGAATTCGGGGGGAGCCTGCGCTTCGGGGAAGGGCGGGCTCCCTTCGTGCTTTTGGGGGTTGGCGGTGAGGGCCCTTAAAGCGAGACTTTGATCCCTGCGGGGAGAGGGGATAAGGGAGAGTCTTTGCGAAGAACGGATTTTTATGGAAACCACGGTGACCAATCAGGCGCTTGAATCGGCGCTCCGGGGGCGGACGCGGGTCCGGGTGATGGGGCTCACGTTTGACGACGTGGTGCGTTTCTTTTTTGCGGGGAATGCGACGGCCGCGATGGTGGTGCTGGCGCTGATTTTGGTGTTTTTGAGTAAGGAAGGGGTGGGTTTTTTTGCGCAGAATCACGCGAACCTCACCGTGTACCGGAAGGCTGGGTTGGAGTACGTGGATCTGATGCGCCAGCCGATGGAGCAGTTCACTGCGGTGACTCGCTCCTTGAACGATGTGCGTCTGGCGCGTTTCCAGAAGCTTTTGGCGTCAGGGAAGGACGTGGAGGGGGCGAACGAGGCGCTGGCGGGTTTTGATGCCTTTGCGGGCCAGTTTGGGGCGGCGGTGGGGGAGGCGCGCGGATTGGTGTCGGACCTGACGGATGCGGCCTCGGAGATCAAGACGAAGGCGCAGGTGAACGGGGATCGGGAGGAGCAGCGGCGTTTGCTCTTGAGGGAGGGGAAACGCGAGGAGGCGGATGCGGTAAAGATTGAGGTGATTGACTTTGGGCGGGAGGTGAAGGCTCTGACGGGGACGATTCCTGCGTGGAAAGCAGCGGCGGGGGATGCGGTGGCGAAGGTGAACGCGGCGGTGGCGCTTGCCGAGGGGGCGGAATGGGGGAGGGGGGATCGGGAATTGGCTCGGGCGTTGGGCGAGGCGAGGGCGTTTGTGGGCGAATTGGGGCGTGTGGGGGGGCGGCTGGAGGCGTGGCGCTGGGACGAGCCGGTGCCTTTTTGGAAGTCGTTTGCGGCGTTTGTGTTCGGTCGGGAATGGTTGACTGCGAGTTTCTGGCAGGACTGGTATGGGATTCTGCCTTTGCTTGCGGGGTCGGTGCTGGTGTCGGTGATTGCGATGCTGCTGGCCGTGCCGTTTGCGTTGGCGGCGGCGGTGTACATTTCGGAGGTGGCGACGCCCCGGGAGAAGGCGTTCATCAAGCCGTACATCGAGTTTCTCTCGGCAATCCCCTCGGTGGTGCTTGGTTTTTTTGGAGTGGCGGTGCTGGGGACCAAACTGAGGGAGCTTTCGGAGGTTTCCTGGTTGCAGTGGATTCCGGGTTTTCCGATGTCGGAGCGCCTGAACGCGCTGACGGCGGCATGCCTGCTGGCGCTGATTTCGATTCCGACGATTTTTTCACTGGCGGAGGATGCGTTGACGAATGTGCCGAAGCACTTCAAGGAGGCTAGTTTTGCGCTGGGAGCGACGAGGCTTCAGACGCTGGTGCGGGTGCTGATTCCGGCTTCGCTGTCGGGGATGATCTCGGCGGTGTTGTTGGGGTTTGGGCGGGTGATTGGAGAGACGATGGTGGTGCTCTTGTGCGCGGGAAACCGGATTGCGATTCCGGATTTCACGCAGGGGTTGGGGGCGCTTTTCCAGCCGGTGCACACGATGACGGGGATCATCGCCCAGGAGATGGGGGAGGTGCCCAATGGCACGATCCACTACCGGGCGCTTTTCATGGTGGGGATCGTGCTGTTTTTGATCGCCCTGGGGATTAACTATGTGGCGCAGCGGGTGGTGCGCCGGTATCGGATTTCGATTGGTTGATATGGATGCATCCAACCCCTTTGCCACCCCGCCGACGGCTGCCATTCGTGCGGAGCGTGCGGTCTTCGCCCTGTTCCGGTCTGCCACCTACGCGATTCTCGTGGCGGCCACATGTATTTTCGGGACGATTTTCGTGAAGGGTGCGGGGACGGTGTTCCAGCGCCAGTTTCCCTTCGTGAACACGGCTTTTTTGACACAGGCGCCCGAAACGCTGCATGTGTTTTCCAAGGATGGAAAGGTCGAGGAGATGGGGGACCGCCAGTTTCGGGCGATGCTGGAGCGGGAGGGGAATCCCACGATTTCGGAGGAGAACTACGTGTACAGCGCCGGGGGGATTTTCCCGTGCATTGTGGGGACGATTTTTCTGGTGGTGGGTTCGATGGCGATTGCGCTGTTTGTGGGGATCAGCAGCGCCGTGTACCTGAACGAGTACAGTCGGGGCGGGCGGTGGGTGGAGTGGGTGCGCCTGGCGATTTTGAATCTGGCGGGGGTGCCTTCGATTGTGTTTGGGCTGTTTGGGTTTGGCTTGTTTGTGCTGTTTGCCCCGGTGATTCAGTCGGTCCCCGCGCCGGAGTGTCTTTCGATTCCCCTGGGGTTTGCCTATCTGAACTTCAGCGGATGGGGGGTGTCGCTCCTTTCGGGTTGGTTCACGCTGGCGTTCATGGTGTTGCCTGTGGTCATCACGGCGAGCGAGGAGTCGCTCAAGGCGGTGCCGAAGGGGTTCCGGGATGGTTCCCTGGCGCTGGGGGCCACCCAGTGGGAGACGATCCGCACCAATGTGCTTCCCTATGCGCTTCCCGGGATTTTGACCTCCTCGATTTTGGGAATTGCCCGCGTGGCCGGGGAAACGGCTCCCATCATGTTCACGGCCGCCTACGTGGTGCGCGACCGCCTTCCCTGGCAGGTGGATCGGTTTGTGGACGTGCTGTTCCAGGGGGTCATGGCGTTGCCCTATCACATCTATGTGGTGTCCTCGAAAATTCCGCAGAACGAGTACACGGAAAGGGTGCAGTTTGGGACGGCCTTTGTGTTTTTGGCGGTGGTCCTGGGGATTGCGCTGAGCTCGGTGATTTTGCGGTCCAAAATGCGCAAGCGTTATCGCTGGTGAGAAATGCACTCCGAGCTCCTGCTTCCCATTGATTTTCACCCTGTGAAGACCTCATCCATACCGGCTTCTATGCCATCCCTGAACGAAAACGAAACGCCGGCGCCGATGATTGAGGTGGACCATCTCAACTTTTTCTACGGCGCCTCGCAGGCGTTGCATGACGTGAGTGTGCGCATTCCGGCCCGGCAAGTGACGGCATTCATTGGCCCTTCCGGGTGCGGCAAGTCGACGCTCCTGCGCTGTTTTAATCGGATGAACGACCTGATCGAGGGGACCCGGATCGGCTCGGGTTGCATCAAGATTCAGGGGGTGGACATCCACGCGCCGGAGGTGGACGTGATTGCCCTGCGGCGCCAGGTGGGGATGGTGTTTCAGAAGTCCAATCCGTTTCCGAAGACCATTTTTCAGAACATTTCCTATGGGCTGGAATTGCAGGGGGTGAGGGACAAACGGCGGCTGAATGAGGTGGTGGAGAAGAGTTTGCGGGGGGCGGCCCTGTGGGACGAGGTGAAGGACCGGCTGCATACGAGTGCGTTGGGGTTGTCTGGCGGGCAGCAGCAGCGGTTGTGCATTGCGCGGGCGATTGCGGTGGAGCCGGCGGTGATCTTGATGGATGAGCCGTGTTCGGCACTGGATCCGATTGCGACGAGCAAGGTGGAGGAGCTCATTCATGAGCTGAAGAAGGAGTACACGATCGTGATCGTGACCCACAGCATGCAGCAGGCGGGGCGTTGCTCCGATCAGACGGCGTTTTTCTATCTGGGGCGCCTGATTGAGGTGGGCCCCACGCAGAAGGTGTTCACCAATCCCGTGCACCAGCAGACGGAGGACTACATCACGGGGCGCTTTGGCTAGGACGGAGCGCGCGCGGGGGGGGAGAGCCTTTGACTTTCCGTTTCCGCGAATGGATGGGGTGTGAGAGGTTAACCAAAAGAGAACAAAGTTCCGGGAGTGACATTATGAGCGTGTATTGGGAACAGCATCTGGCCGACATCCGGGAGCATCTGTTGATGATGAGCGGGTTGACGGAGCGTAATTTGGGTCAGGCGACCCGCGCCTTTCTCGACCGCGATGACGGGCTGGCGGAGTTGGTGGAGGCGGAGGACAACGAGATCGACGAGCTGGAGAAGCGGATTGACGAAAAGGTGGTGACCTACATTTCGACGCACGGGCCGATGGCTCGGGACTGCCGCTTTTTGATTACGGCTTCCAAGATTGCGAGCGAGTTGGAGCGGATCGCAGACCAGGCGACCACGATTTCGCGGCGGGCCCGGGATCTGAACAAGCAGGCGGCTTTGAAAAATCTGGCGAGCATTCCCACGATGGCGGAGGAGGTGCAGGGGATGCTGCGGGCGAGCATCCGGTCGTTTGTGGAGCGCGACACGGATTTGGCGCTGGAAGTCATCGGCCGGGACAAACTGGTGGATGTGGAATACAAGGCGGCGGCGAAGGAGGTCGAGGCGGCCATTGTGGCGGATCCAACGACCACGGCGCGGGAGCTCCATTTGCTGACGGTTGCCAAGGCCTTGGAGCGCGCGGGCGATCACGCATCGAACATCGCGGAGGAGGTTTTTTTCCTGCTGAAAGGAGAGGACATTCGTCACACGAGCGGCGGGACGCGCCCGACCCTTTAAGGGGGCGGCTGTGGGGAGGAGGGCGGGGGGCTCTCAGAGGGATTCCGCGAGGGGCTTCCCGGATCTTTCCGGTGCTCAGGTGCCCTTCGGTTTGAGCTGCTTGCTGAGGATGGCGTAGAGGGCGCTCAGGAGTGCGAGGCTGGAGAGCACCAGCACGAGGGTGTTCCAGACGAAGACGCTGATACGCATGCCCCACAGGTATTTTTCGGGGCTGAAAAACACGTTGGTGGGGCGTTTGCGTCGGTAGTCGCTTTGTTCGGTTTCCGCATTGGCGACGAGTTTGTCGACCTTCTGATTGGTGTAGCGCCGCTGGGTGCTGATGCCGTTTTCGCCGGATTCGAGACCGCTTCCTTGGAGGGGTTTTCCGGCGAGGATCTGGTCGACGTTGCGAAGCCGGCGGTCGAGATCGCGTCCGGAACCGCTGGTGAGGCTGTTGACGATGGACTGGGCCTCTTTGAGGTCCTCAAAACGGAGCTTTTCGGCGTCGGAGCGTTTTTTGTGGGAGAGACGGTCGATTTCCGCCTGAAGAGCGTAGTGCCTTCGGGCGAGTGGGTTGCACTTTGCCTGGGCGACGATCAGGGCCTCGTAGGTGTAGTGGGTGGCGACGAGTTTCGAAATGAAGGGGACGTGGAGTTTGCGGTCGGACTGGGTGCGGGCCTGGGGGTCGGTGGTTTTGTTGTCGGGGCTTTGAGTGAACCAGCGCTGGAAGGCGTAGAGGAGGTCGGGGTCGCGGTTCATCTCCTCATATTTGATGAGGGCTCCGCCGAAGATGAGTTGGGGGATGAGGACGAGGGGGACAAAGTTCGCCGCCATTTTGCTGGAGGTGGCCACGGAGGAGATGAGCAGGCCGAGGGAGACGCCGCTGAGGGCGGTGGTGAGCATGAAAAACCAGTAGGGGAAGAACATGCCTTTGACCTCGAGGATGGCGTTGCCCACGCACACAAAGAGGGCGCATTGGACCGCGCAGAAGAGGGTGAGGGAGGCGAACTTGGCGAGGATGTAGTAGGGGAGTCGGACGGCGAGGTTGCGCTCGCGGTTGAGTAGGACCCGGTCCCGGATGATGTCGTCCACGGAGTTGACGAGGGCGAGGAACATGGAGACCAGGAGGGCGATGAAGATGTAGGTGGGGATGTGGAAGGCGCTGGCGAAGTCGTAGGTGCCCGATTCGTTGTCGGTGAAGTAGAGGGCCCAGCCGACGATGGCGGCGAGGGAGGGTGGGACGACGAGGGTCAGCACGAGGTTGCCGACGTTGCGGAGTTTGGAGGTGAAGGAGCGCTTGAAGAGGGTGCGCAGCTGGGTCCACTCCTCGCGCAGCCGGAGGCGGCGACGCTGGGAGAGGGGCAGTTCGGGGA
>JBEBAG010000245.1:0-11340 GCA_041159065.1 Verrucomicrobiota bacterium
GGGAAGTCGGAGGTACGCGAGTTTGAAAGCGTGGAGCACCTGCTGCAGCACGACGCCGAGCGGACCCCGCTGCCCACCGGCATCGCGCAAAGGCTCCGGGAGTCGGTTGGGAAGGAGCCTCCGGCGGCGCCGCGCAGCTGGCTGCGGCGTTTTCTGAAGTGGTGAGGGGAGGCTGCGATGGACGCGCCTATTCCCAGCGTTTGCGGGATTGAGCCTCCCCGGAGGGACGGCGGGAGGAGCCGCCGAAGGCTTGCGGCGGGGCGGGTGGAGGCGGCGCACCGGGCGCTTGCGAACTGCCGGTTTTGCGCGCACGAGTGTGGGGTGAACCGACTGCGGGGTGAGCGGGGACCGTGTCGGGCGGGGGCGGAGTCCCGGGTGTTCTGGGCTCAGACGGAGGTGTCGGATGAGCGGGAGATCGTGCCGACCTACGCGTTGGCCTTGAGCGGATGCGATCTGCGGTGTGCGTTCTGCATCACGGGGGAGCAGAGTTGGAATCCGTCGGCAGGGGAACCTTTGCGGGTGGAGCAGGTGGTGGCTGGGGCGGCGGAGGCCCTGAGGAAAGGGGCTCGCTCGGTGATGATCTTGGGAGGCGAGCCGACGATTCACCTGCCGGCGGTGCTGGAACTGGTGGCGGCCCTTCCCGAAGAGGCGCGGTTGGTTTGGAAAACCAACGGGCACGCTTCCGCGGAGGGGAGGGCGTTGCTTGCGGGACTTTTTGACGTGTGGTTGGTGGACTTCAAATTCGGGAACGACGCCTGTGCGGAGCGCCTTGCGGGGGTCAAAAAGTATGGGGAGGTGTTGCGCGAGAACCTGCTGTGGTCGGCTGGGGAGGGGGAATTGATCGTGCGACACCTGCTCATGCCGGGACACGGCGCGTGTTGTTGGGAGCCTGCGGCGGCGTGGCTTGCGGTGCACCTCCCGGAGGTGCGCGTGAGTCTGATGCGCGGTTTCTGGCCGAGCTGGAAATCGCATCGGCACGCGGAGTTACTCTCCACGGTCGGCGAACCGGAGTATCAGCGCGCCTTGGAGGTCGCGCGTCACTTTTCCCTGAATCTGACTTCGGTATGAACGCATCCGACATGCAGCCCGAGCAGTCAGCGCCCGGGGCGACCTCTTCCGGGGAGGCGTTGTGTTCCGAGTTGCTGGTGCTCCCCGATGGGACGGTGTTCGCCCACCATCTCACCCCGATTCTGGCCGAGGCTTTGGCCGGCATCCTGCTTCCTTCGGAGGAGGTCGGTGCTCTGGAGCGGTCCTTGGAGACACCGGCTGGCTCCCAACCCCCTCTGTGCCTGTGAACATTCGAGACGAAATCGAGACGCTCATCCGGGCGCGTTATCCGCTGATCGGGGTGCTTTCGAGCGAGGAGGCGCGGGTGCAGGAGGCGGTGCTGGCGATCGCGCAGCGGCGCCAGAAAAAGGTGTTCGAGTGGTCGTTCAGCACGGGGATCGTGCCGGCGGGCACGTCGATCCAGTCGCAGAAGAACCGGAATCCGCAGACGAAGGATCCGCTGGCGGCGCTGGATCAAGTGATCGAGCAGGTGGAGCCCGCGATTTTTCTGTTCAAGGACTTTCATCCCTTTCTCAAGGCGAGCCATTTCGCGGTGATCCGCCGGTTGAAGGAGATCGCGCTGCATTTGAAGAACAGCTTCAAGACCATCCTGCTGGTTTCCCCTTCCCTGGACGTGCCTCCGGAACTCGAGAAGGAGATCACCCTGCTGAATTTTCCGCTTCCGGACAAAGCGGAGCTGGGCGCGCTCATGGACCGGATCATCGAGGATGTGAGCCATTTCAATCAGGTGAAGATTGATTTGGATGCGGGCGGCCGGGAGCAGTTGCTTCAGGCGGCGCTGGGTTTGACCCTTGGGGAAGCCGAGAACGTTTTTGCGAAGATCATCGTCCAGGATGCCCGCCTGAGCGAGGAGGATGTGGCCCAGGTGTTTGCAGAGAAACAGCAGATCATCCGCAAGAGTGGCTTGCTGGAGTATTACGACTCGCAGGAGGACTTTTCGAAGATCGGCGGTCTTTCGGTGCTGAAGGACTGGTTGTCCAAACGCGCTGCCACGTTCACGGACGAGGCGCGGGAGTTCGGTCTGCCGCCCCCCAAGGGCATCCTGATTCTGGGGGTGCAGGGATGCGGGAAGAGCCTGTGTGCGAAGGCGGTCTCGAGCATGTGGCGGCAGCCGCTGCTGCGCTTCGACATGGGCCGGATGTTCGGGAGCCTCGTGGGATCTTCCGAGGACAATGTGCGGCGGGCTATCGCGGTGGCCGAGTCGGTGGCGCCCGCGATCCTCTGGGTGGATGAAATCGACAAGGCGTTTTCGGGGGCCTCGGGCTCGGGCGGATCGGATGGCGGGACGGCTTCTCGGGTTTTCGGAACGTTTCTGACGTGGCTTTCGGAAAAGACGGCGCCGATTTTTGTCGTGGCGACGGCGAACGACATTTCGCAGCTGCCGGCGGAACTGTTGCGCAAGGGGCGGCTGGACGAGATTTTTTTCGTGGATCTTGCCGGTGCGGAGGAGCGGGCGGAGATCTTCCGGATCCATCTCGCGCGGCGTCGGCGGGATCCCGCGGAGTTCGACCTCGGGAGTTTGGTGTCTGCCAGCGAGGAGTTTAGCGGAGCGGAGATTGAGGAGGCGATCATCAGTGCGCTGTATGACGCCTTCAACGAGGGGCAGGCGCTGCAAACGCGGCACGTGCTCGCCGCCCTGCAGCAGACCGTGCCGCTTTCGAAGACGATGCACGAGCAGATTCACTCGCTGCGGAGCTGGGCGGAGGGGCGTGCCCGGAATGCGAGTGTGCTGCGGAACCCGCAGGGGGAGGAACCGTCCCGGCGGTGCATGGAATTCTAGGTGCGGGACTCCAAAGAATAGGGATTCGGGCGTGAGGAAAGCCCGGCGACCCGGTCGAAGGAGAAGAGTGCGAGATCAAGTTCCCTATTATCTGAAAAAAATATGAGTGCTGTGTGTGTCATCGCTCCGATTGTGGTGTCGGCCTGGCCGGGGTTTACTGCGACCGTGGTAGCGGCGGCGGCTTCGCTGGGCTATCGCGTGGTGGATTCCGGAACGGAAGTCGGGACGGGGTCACGTTCCGCGCAGCGGGAGGTGGAATTGGAGATGGCCAACTGCGACATCGTGACGGATGCGCTGGGGCGGGATCAGAGGTTTGCGGTGAGCAAGGACGGCGTGAGGGTGACTTTCTCCCGGGATGCGCGTGGGCGTGCGGGGGTGTGCGTGACGGGGGAGGGGATGAGTGAGGAGGCGCTGCGTGCGGCGGGGCTGGAACTCACCCGGCGGGTGGTGCAAAAGCATGTGCACCAGAGGATTTTGGAGGAGGTCCAGGCGCGGGGTTACACGGTGGCGGAGGACTATGATCACGAAAACCAATCGATCCGGCTGCGGATCCGGCACTGGGAGAACTGAGCCATGGGAACGCGCGAGTACGAGATTGTGATTGAGCCGGATGGGTCGGTGAAGTTGGAGATCCGGGGCCATCCGGGGAAGTCGTGTTTGAACGTGGCGAAGCTGTTTGAGGAGGTGGTGGGAAAGCAGGTGGCCCAGGAGCTGACCCGGGAGTACTACGAGCCGGACGAGGAGGTGCACACTCGTCTGGAGCAGGGCTACTGAGTTTGGGGAGGAAGCCGCATGAAGGCCGAGCCATACTATCCCCCGCGGGCCGGGCAGTGGAGCCGGATGCTGCGGCCTCTCTTGTTCCCGGTGGTTCGGCTGCAGCGTTTCCTGGAGCGGCTTTCCGTGCCGTTCCACAGCCTGAGCGAAGGGTATCCTTGGATTTTTTGGGCCAGGGTGCTTCCGGGCTTATGCGTGCGGTTGGCGATTCCTGGGCACTGGATGCTTTCGACGTCTGCGCAGCGGCTGGGCCGGCTGATCCAGTCTTGCTGGTGTGCCGGCTTGGGGGTGTTCGGGATCTGGATGGGGCACGGGGTTGGCGACGTGGCGTACGCGGGTCTGATTTCGCTGCATGCGAGCAGTGCGATTGGGTTTGTGAGCCGCACGTATCCGCAGACGGGCGTGTTGCGGAAAGTGATGCAGGCTTTGGGGATCGTGTTGCTGATGGGGCAGGTGGTGTATCCAGCGGGGCTGTTTTTGGTGCAGCGATTCGTGTGCATGCCGGTGTCCATCGGAGGGAGGGTTCTGGTGATCAACTGTTTGCCCTGGGCCTCGAAAGGGGGGATTGGCGATTTCGTGGTGTTCCATTTGGCCTCGGAGCGGGGCCACGGCTATCGCGTGGAGGGGGGGATCGCGGGTGGCCGGATCCTTGCGGGGGAGGGCGACGAGGTGCGTTTTGGGGAGGACGCTTTTGAGACGCAGGCGGGCCGGTTTCCCCGTCTGTATGCGATGCCCCGGGCGGGGAGCGTGAAAGTGGGGGCGGGCAAGTGGTTTCTCTGGCCCGAGGTGAAGTCGTCCTATCAGTACCTGAATCTTTTTGGGTGGGCGCCTGAGGGTCCGCGCGTGAGTGAGGAGGCCCTGTCACGGCCGCTCTTACAAATTTCCGAGGTTTCCCGTGCGGATGTGATTGGGAAGCCTTTCTCTTCCTGGTTATGGCGTCGTCAGATCGAGTAGGTCGTTTTTCAAAGCTGGAGATGGCGGACGTCTCCGAGTCGGTGGAGCGCAGCGAGGAATCGCTGAAGGGCGAGGGGCATTATTTTGCGGAGGCGGAGGCGCATTTCCGGCGGGGAGACTTTGAGGGGGCGCTGCGGGCGTTTGCGAAGGTGTTGGAGCATAATTCAGCGCGGACGGCGGCATGGAGCGGGCAGGTGCGGATGCTCATCGAGCTGGGGGAGTTTCCGGAGGCCAAGCTTTGGGCGGACAAGGCGCTGGAGCGTTTTCCCAAGGATCCGGAACTGTTGGCGGCGAAGGCGGTGGCGCTTGCGCGGATGGGGGATTTGAAGGCGGCGCTGGCCTATTCGGATGCGGCGTTCGAGGAGCGGGGGGACACCTCGTATGTGTGGCTGGCCCGGGGGGATGTGATGCTGGCGCGAGGGGAGCGGCGTGCGGAATTCTGCTTTGAGAGGGCGCGCGTCGTGTCCCAGCAGGACTGGCTGGTGGAGTGGCTGATTTCGCGGGCCCACTATTACTATGCGCAGTTTGCCCAGGCTCTGGCGGCGGTGCAGCGCGTGCTGGCGCGGGAGGCGGGATTTGCGATGGGCTGGATGCAGGCGGGGCTTTGCCAGCAGGAGCTGGGGATGACGGCGGTCGCACTGGGGTCGTATCAGCGGGCGATCGAGCTCGACCCGAGACTGGACCAGGCGCGGGCGCTGCACCGGACCTTGGAGGAGGTGGGCTGGTGGAACACGGTGCGGGGGAAATGGCTGCGGATGTTTCGTTCCTAGGCATCGGAAAAATTTATGCACCCCTCCTTCTCCAACCTCCTCACCGCCGCACACCGTCTGCACGCCTCGGATCTGCACCTCGTGGCGGGGGTCGCGCCTGCCTTTCGGATCACGGGCGAGATCATCTTTGCGGACGCGGACGCGCTCCGGCCTGAGGAGTGTCAGGAGATGGCGATGAGCATTCTCAATGAGCTGCAGCGCGAGAAGTTTGAGCGGGCCTGGGAGTTGTGCATTTCCCTGAGGCATCCCGAGGCGGGCAGGATTCGGGTTGCGCTCTATCTGCGCAACGGGTCGCCGGAGATGAGCGTGCGGTTTTGCGGGGAGCGGATTCGGAGTGCGCAGGAGCTGGGCTTGCCGCCGAAGCTGGACGAGTTGGCGCGGAGGGCGTCGGGTTTGATCCTGATCACGGGTCCGACGGGTTCTGGGAAGACCACGACATTGAATTATCTGATCGACCTGATCAATCGGGAGCGGCGGTGCAAGATTCTGACGATCGAGGATCCGATCGAGCACGTGCACGAGAACAAGCGGGCGATCGTGGTTCAGCAGGAGGTGCTTTCGGATACGCACTCGTTCCGCGGGGCGCTGGTGCACGCGCTGCGGCAGGATCCGGATGTGATCGTGGTGGGGGAGATGCGGGATCACGACACCATATCGACGGCGCTGACGGCGGCGGAGACCGGCCACCTGGTGCTGGCGACGCTGCATGCGCCCAGTGCGGCCCTCGCGGTGGAGCGGATCATGGGCGTTTTTGATGGCCCCATGCAGCGGCAGGTCATCCTCCAGCTGGCGAGCGCGCTGCAGGGAGTGCTCGGTCAGGACTTGGTCCCGGTGGCGGACCGGAGTTCCCGGGTGCTCGCCTACGAGCTGCTCGTCGCAAATGCCGCGATTCGCAACAACATCCGGGAGAACAACCTCGCACAGGTGGAAACCACCATGCAGCTGAGTGCCCGGGACGGGATGATGCTGATGGACCGGTGTCTGTACGACTTGTACCTGAGTGCCCGGATCACGTACGACACGGCCCTGAGCCGTTCGCGCAACCCGGAGGCGTTGCGGCGACTCATCGCGAAGTAGGGCGCGGAGAGAGGGTTCCCCGTCGCGCGTCTGGGGCGGTGGGCACGCCCCATGCTTGGGAAAGGGAAGCATGACGAAGGATTTTGATTTGGTGGTGATCGGTTCCGGACCGGCCGGGGAGAAGGCGGCGGCCAAGGCGGCCTATTTTGGGAAGCGGGTGGCGCTGGTGGAAAAGGAGCGGGTGGTGGGGGGAGCCGGGGTGAACACGGGGACGCTGCCTTCGAAGACGCTGAAAGAGACGGCGATTTTCTTCTCGGGCCGTTACGAAAAGGGGCTGTATCGGTCCGAGAAAGTCCTTCAGAAGGAGACGCGTGTGGAGGATTTCCTCTACCGGGAGAGGCTGGTGCGCACGGAGGTGGAGTCGGAGGTGCTACGGAACATCGGCAACCACGGGGTGGAGCTCGTGTCGGGCTTTGCGTCGTTCGTTGATCCGCACACGGTCGAGGTGCGCCGGAGCGAGGGAATGGTCCGGCGGATTCAGGCCGATCATTTCATTATCGCCACGGGGTCGTATCCGCATCATCCCGAGAATATTCCATTTGATGGCCAGGGTGTTTTCGACTCGGACACCATTCTGAGGATGGGGGCGATTCCGAAATCGATGGTGATTGTGGGCGCGGGGGTGATCGGGTGTGAGTACGCCACGATTTTCGCGACCATGGGCACGCAGGTGTATTTGGTGAACAACAGCTCGAAAGTGCTGGGTTTTTTGGATGCGGAGATTGCCTCGGCGCTTGTGGAGGAGATGCGCAGCGCCGGGGTGACGATTCTCTTTGATACCAACCCGACGGCGGTGGAGCGCGTGGATCGGGTTGGCGGACCGGGGGTGCGGACGGTACTGAACACGGGGCAGGTGTTGGAGACGGATGCGTTTTTGTACGCCGCCGGGCGCAACGGTGGCACGCAGGGCCTGAACCTCGAGGCGGCCGGGGTGCAGGTGGGCAAGCGACAGGCGATTGTGGTGGATGAACACTACCGCACCAGCGTGCCCCACATTTTCGCCGTGGGGGACGTCATCGGCTTCCCGGCCCTTGCCGCGACGAGCATGGATCAGGCGCGCGTAGCCGTTTCGCACATGTACGATGTGCATGATCTGGATCGGGTTGCGAAAGTTTTCCCCTACGGAATCTACACCATCCCCGAAGTTTCCATGGTCGGGCTGACGGAGGAACAGGCCAAGGAACAGCACCTCGACTACGTGGTGGGGATTGCCCATCACGCCCTCACGCATCGCGGGCGGATCATGGGATTGGACTCGGGCTTTCTGAAGCTCCTGTTTTTGAAGGAGTCCTTCGTCATCGTGGGATGCCATCTGATTGGCCCGCTCTCCGCGGAGATCATCCACTTTGGCCAGACCCTGGTCACGGACCGCAAGACGGTGCACGACGTGATTGGAACCGTTTTCAACTACCCCACCCTCCATGATCTGTACAAATACGCCTGCTATGACGGCCTCGGGAATCTTGCCGGACGCAAGATGCGGCAGTTTTAGAATGGTGCGGGAACGGGCCTCGCGGCTTCTCCGGGTGGTGTTTTGGGGGGTGTTTTGGCTCGCGGGGAGCCTCGGGCTTTGGGCGGAGGGATATCGGATCGAGACCCTGGCTGGCACGGGGGAGGCGGGATTTTCGGGCGATGGCGGGCCGGCATTGGAGGCGCGGATCGACAATCCCTTTGGGGTGATCCGGGGGCCGGACGGGGCGATTTGGTTTTGTGAATACACGGGGCAGCGGGTGCGGAGGATTGGAACCGACGGACGGATCAGCACGGTCGCGGGGAGCGGGCGCAAGGGGTATGCGGGGGATGGCGGACCGGCGTTGGAGGCGGCCTTTCAGCTGCCGCATGAGATTCGGTTCGACCGCGCGGGGGACTTGTACATTGCCGACATGGGCAATCATGCGATTCGGAAGGTGGACATGAAAACCGGCCGGATTCGCACGGTGGCGGGGAACGGGCAGCCGGGTTATGCGGGCGACGGGGGGCCTGCGGAGCAGGCGCAGTTGCGCCAGCCCCACAGCATCCAGTTCGGGCCCGAGGGCGACTTGTTCGTGTGCGATATTGGCAACCACGTGATCCGACGGATCGACGGGAAGACGGGCGTGATTTCGACGTTCGCGGGCACGGGAAAAGCCGGCGAGACGCCCGATGGTGCGCCGATTGCCGGGACGCCGCTGAAGGGGCCGCGCTCGCTGGACTTCGATCGGGAGGGCAATCTGTGGCTGGCGACCCGCGAGGGGAACCAGGTGTTCTGCTTTGAGCGGAAGACGGGGCGGATCCGGCACGTCGCGGGCACGGGGAAGAGCGGGTTCACGGGAAACGGGGGGCCGGCAAAGGAGGCGACGCTGAAGGGGCCGAAGGGGATTGCCGTGGATTCGAAAGGGAATGTTTGGCTTGCGGATACCGAGAGCCACAGCGTGCGCCGGATTCGCGCGGAGAGCGGCGTCTTGGAGCTGATGGCGGGCACGGGCGAGAAAGGGGATGGTCCGGCTGGCGATCCCCTCGGATGCCGCATGGCGCGGTTGCATGGGATTTTTGTGGATGCGGACGATTCCGTGCTGATTGGGGACAGCGAGGCGCACCGGATCCGGGTGTTGCGGTTTGGGACGGCGCGATGAGCAGGGGATGGAAAGCGGGCTGTGGAAAGAAGCGGAACTCGGCAGGGTGACGGGGTATGGGTGCTGCCATGCTTTTGTGGAATGTCTTTAGCCAGGTGTTGCTGCCCATTTTGGGGATGACGGGATGCGGATGGGTGTTGGACCGGGTGTTCCGCTTGGACTTGGGGACGCTGGTGAAGCTGAACATCTATCTGCTGGTGCCGGCGTTTTTGTTTCACGAGGTGGTGACTTCCTCGTTGGGGGCTGGGGTGGCGCTGCGGGTGATGGGGTTTACGGGCTGCATTTTGGGGAGCATGTTTTTGCTCAGTGCATGGGTGGCGCGCGGGGAGGGGGAGGCGCGGGGGCAGCGGCGGTCGCTGCAACTGGCGACGATGTTCTACAATTCGGGCAACTACGGGGTGCCGTTGATGGCGCTGGCCTTTCCGGGGACGGGGCCGGTGTTGCAGGTGTTTGTGCTTTTGACGCAGAACATCTGCACGTTCACGGTGGGGTTGCTGCTCGCCTCGGGGGGGGATAACACGGGGTGGCGCAGGGTGTTGCCGATGCTGCGGCAGGTGTCTCTGTGGGCGGTGGTTTTGGCGTTGTGGGTGCGTTGGCAGGGGATTCCGGTGCGGGAGTGGCGTTGGTTTTGGGTGCCGGTGGAGTACATCCATCAGGCGCTGGTGGGAATGGCGTTGGTGACCCTGGGGGCGCAGCTTTCGCAGACCCAGGTCCGGCAGAGTGCCCGGCGTTTGTCGTGGGCGCTGGGGTTGCGTTTGGTGGGGGGGCCGGTGATTGCGGCGGCGTTGTGCGGGGTGTTCGGGTTTCGCGGGGAGGAGGCGGCGGTGATGATTGTGAGCGCGGCCTTTCCGACGGCGGTGAACACGGCGCTGCTGGCGCACGAGTTTCAGGCGGACTCCGAATTTGCCGCGGCGGTGGTGTTCTATTCGACGCTGGCGAGCATGTTCACGGTGACGTGCCTGATCGCGGTGCTGCGAATGCCCCAAGTGGTGGCGGCCTTCTGAGTCCCTGCCTCGGGGCGAGGACGGAGCTCCTTTTTTTTTGTAACCAACTCCCCCTCGCGCGGAATGAAGAAGCGAGGCCCAGCCTTTGATACCGATGGACACCCCCCCGCCCGCTTCTGCGCAGGAATCCTTCATCCGCGAACTGACTCTGAATCAGTCGGTTCTGCGGGGTATTTGCCAGTCTGCCCTTGGAAATCCCGAGGATGCGCAGGAGGCGTTGCAGCGCACCAATGTGGTGTTGTGGAAAAAGAGCGGGGACTGGGATCCCGGGACGCCGTTTGTGCGCTGGGCGGTGACGGTGGCGCGGTATGTGGTTTTGGGCATGATCCGGGACCGGCAGCGCGAACGGCTGGTGTTTGAGTCGGACGTGGAGGAGGTGATGCTGGAGGAGGCGGCGGAGGAGGTGGAGGGGTTTGAGGAAAGGCGGGAGGCGCTCAGGCGTTGTCTTGCGAGATTGCGGGAGGCGCATCGGGAGATTCTGAGTGCGCACTATGTGCGAGGGTGTTCGGTGCGGGAGGTGGCGGAGGCGCGGAACATGGGGGTGAGCGCGGTGAAGGTGCTGATGTTGCGGCTCAGACAGACCTTGGGGGAATGCATCCAGAGGCAAATCGGGGGCGCGGCGACGCGGGCGGTGCGATGAGCGTGGATCGGAGTGCCGCGTGGCGGCGGCAGTTGGACGAGTGGCTGTGGGAGGCGAGGGAGGGGCGATTGGAACCGGAGGCCCGCGCGGCCTTGAACGCGCTCTTGCGCCGCGATCCCGAGGCGCGCCGGCATGCGCGCCGGACGCTGCAGAACGATGGGGTCCTGGAGGAGGAACTCCGCCTCGAGCGCGTGGAGCGGGTTTTTGAGGAGGAGCCGCTGTGGCTCGAGTCGGCGCGCCGGGCGGCGTCACCCCGGCCGTGGCTGGCGCGGTACGGGTCGTGGGTGGCGGTGCTGCTGGTGGTGTTGGGGGTGGCGTCGCTCTGGACGGGCAGGGAAGGAGGCGCGAGGGGGGAGCGTGTGGAGTCGACGAGTGCGGGTATTGCGGTGTTGTCGCGTTCGCTGGGAGCCGAGTGGGAGGGGGCCTTGGGCGGACCGCGTGCGGGCGAATTGCTGGAACCCGGGTGGCTGCGGCTGAGGTCGGGCACGGTGCAACTCGAGTTCTTGAGTGGGGCAACGCTCGTGGTGGAGGGGCCTGCGGAGCTGGAGTTGGTTTCGCGGGTGGAGGGGGTGCTTCGGCGGGGGAAAGTGTACGGGCGGGTGCCCGGGCCTGCGGGGGGGTTCCGGATGCGGGGAGGCGACTTTGAGCTGGAGGCCGGGGA
>JBEBAG010000246.1:0-6598 GCA_041159065.1 Verrucomicrobiota bacterium
CCTCGCGGGTGGTGTTGCTGCGGGCCGCGGCGGGGGCGGGCGGAGCGGTGGGGACAGGCAGTTGCGGAAGGCTGGCTGGGCGGGCGAGGGCTGCGAGGATTTCCCGGATTTTTGCCTCGGATTCTCGGTGGACTTGTTCGGCTTGGTCCGGGGATTCCACGTGGGCGTTGACGAGGACCCGGAGGCGCTTGCGGAGGTGGTCGAACACGAGGACGGCGTCGCTCAGGAGAAAGACGGACTCGGGGAGGTCGAGGGGATCGGGCTGGGGTTCTCCTACGGAGGGTTCGAAAAAACGGACGGCGTTGTAGGAGAGAAACCCGACGGCGCCTCCGGTGAAGGAGGGGCCCGCGGCGTCTTCGAGGCCGGGAACGGGGACCCAGCGGAAGGCGGCCATGATTTTCTGGAGCTCGGCGAGGGGATCGGCGGAGGTCTCAAACTCGCGGGTGGCTCCCCCCTGAGTGATGCGAATCGAGCGGCCGCGACTTTCGAGGATGAGTCGCGGGCGGGTGCCGACGAAGGAGTAGCGGCCGGCTTTCTCGCTTTTTTCGGCGGATTCGAGGAGGTAGCTCGGGCCGCCCACGTCGAGTTTTTGGAAGGCCGAGACGGGGGTTTCAGCGTCGGCGAGAATCTCGGTCCAGACGGGGATGAGATTGCCAAGGGAGGCGAGATGGCAGAAGTCGGCGAGGGAAGGGGTGAGCGGCAGGGCGGACATGGCTAGGACTGAGGCTTGGGGGAATAGGTGTGCTCGGGATCGAACACGCGGGATTCCGAGACGGGCAGGGGCAGGCCGGCGCGGTCGACTTCTTGGAAAAAACAGGACTCGTGGCCGGTGTGGCAGGCGCCCCCGGTTTGTTCGACTTCGAACAGGAGGGTGTCCTGATCGCAATCGACGTGGAAACGCACGACTTTCTGGGTGTGGCCGCTGGTTTCGCCCTTGAGCCAGTATTTTTGGCGCGAGCGGCTCCAATAGTGCATGAGGCCGGTCTGGAGGGTGGATTCGAGGGAGGTGGAATTCATCCATGCCATCATGAGGACACGGCGCGAGGAGGCATCCTGGACGATGGCGGGGATCAACCCATCGGCATTGTATTTCAGGGAGAGGCTCATGGTGAGGAGAGGGTGGGAAGGTTGTTTTACAAAAGAAAAGCCCGGGGCACTGCTGGAAGGCTCCGGGCTGGGTTGAGGCGGCAAAGCAGCGAGGGGATTGAGGGAACAATCCGGAGCCCGTCAAGTGGGGCGGCGCCAATGCACACGGTTCAATTTCACGGGAGATACCTTACGGGCTCGGAAAATCAGGGCAAGAGCGCGATTTGCGGCGAGCCGTGGGCCTGTTGCCTCAAAAGTTTTGATACCGGGGAGGGTTGGGAGGGAGAGGCAGGAGAAGGTCGTTGACTCAAAAAGGATGACACCGGCAACCGAAAGGAATGCCGATGGGCCGAAAGAGAGCCGAAGAACTGCTGCCGCGCCTGCGTCAGCGCTACTTGGGGCGTGGTCGCGAGGGACGCTCGCTCCTCGTTGACGAGCTCTTCGAACAGTGGGGCTACGGCCGCAAACACGCCATCAAGCTGTTGGGCGCCAAAACCGGCTGGGGAGGTGATCCCGGCGTGCGTAAAGGGCGTCCACCACGATACGAGAGCGAGGTGGAAGGGGTGCTGTGGCGGATCTGGAAGGTGGCCGAGCAGCCCTGTGGCAAAAGGCTCAAGGCGCTGCTGCCCCAGTGGCTCCCGCACTACGAAAGCGAATACGGAGAGCTTCAGAGGGACCTCCGGAGCCGTGTTCTCTCCATTAGCGCGGCGCAGATCGACCGGCTTTTGTCCGCGCGCAAGGCGCGGGTGGGGCATCGTGGCCGCTGCGGCACTAAGCCCGGAGGGCTTCTCAAAACGCACATCCCCATCCGCACGGACAACTGGGACATCACCCGGCCCGGATTTTTGGAGGCTGACACGGTGGCGCACTGCGGGGGCAGCCTGGAGGGGGACTTCGTGTGGAGTGTGACCTATTGCGACATTTACAGCGGATGGACGGCCAACCGGGCGGTGTGGAACAAGGGGGCGGCGGGAATGGTTGAGGCGACGAGCGAGGTGGAGAGGGCGCTCCCCTTTAAGCTGTTGGGTTTTGACACCGACCATGGATCTGAGTTCGTGGCGCGGTTGGTGCGGGAGTGGGTGGATAAGGCGGGGATTCGAGCGTGTTCCATTGAGCCTGGGGCCCCGTGGGAGAATGGGCATGTGGAGGGCTTTCACGCGCAGTCCCCGGACACCTTGCCGACCGCGAAGGAGGCTTCGATTTTCCTGCCATCGAACCTGTTGGATCGAAACCGACGCTCCACCCCAACATGCCACCGACGCGACCTGGCGGCAGTCTGTAAGCTCGAGAGCCAAGCCACATTCACTCCCGCCGATTTCTACACAGCCAACCGACACATCCATCCAGTCTAGGAAGACACCCCGGCACTTCTTCTCCTTTCAAGAGATGGAGGGACTAACGCGGTGGGGCAGGCTTGCCGCCCCGGCTCTCCTCGCGTAACAGCACCTCCGCGAGCGACACACCTAGCGAAACCGTCGCTCCCAGATTCGGCCGCTCCCCACCTTGGGAAGGATGGTCCGACTCCTCCAGAGCAAAGCAGCCGGGCAGGGAGGATGCCACTTTGCGCTGAGCCTCTTTCACCCTCGCGATGAACTCGTTCGAATATGGTGCGACTCCCGCCATCGGGCCAACTGCAAGCAGAACTCTCATGTCTTGAGCCGAGAAATCCCCTCTGAACGCCTTGATAAAATCAGCCAAACGCTCCTCGTACTTTTCGACCCCTTCCGCCGTGGCATCGTTGCGCCCCTGTACAAAAACCAAAGCGCGAAGCCGGAAGTTCAGCCCCTGCAATCGACCAGCGCGCAACGCCGAGCGGACGGCTGAAAACAAGGCCCGGTAACAGGCACCCCCCTCCCGGTTCGACTCCGCCGGATTCCAGCCCCTTTGAAAGCCCGTACGGGGAAAGGCCACCTTTAAAAAGGCCAACTGTTGCATGCCACCCTGCGCTCTCATGCGCAGGTGCATGCCCAACTCGGGGCCACCGATTTTAGGGAGCACTCCGGCTGGCTTTGATGTCCCACCCGCCCTCGATACCCCGGAAACCAAAGGCTGCAATTGAAATTCCATCCAGCGCTCGCCGCCGGAGCTTGCAAAAGAGCCAGAGGATTCTTCGCCAAGTTGCCACCAAAACGGGACCGTCTTCTCAAACACTTCCGGCTTTCCGGACACAGGCTGAATGGCTTCGCCGAACGCTCCCTCGTCTCCTGCTACGATCACCAAATCCAATGGGGCTGGCCGTGGGAGCTCCTCCACCACCAAATCCGTCATCACCAGCGGTCCAAAGCCCAAGAAATTCACCGATCTCTTTTCACAGTCCGTGTACTCCAGCCTGCTTTTCACCGTCTCCTTGCCATCGATCCACAGCCTCCAGTCAGCCCCAACGATTTCGATGACAAATTGGTACCATTGCCCCCGCTTGAGACCCGGCCGCGCGCCCTGCATTCGGTTCCCCGGATAGTAGGCGGGCGCCAACACATGCATATCCGTGTTCAAGCCGCCGGGCTTCCATACTTTATCTCGCACCCCTGGTGTTTCCGGATCCCTCGTGAAATACCGCTCCATAATATACACCTCCGGCTTTTCAGGATTCGTCTGGATCCGCGCATCCACGTCTCCGATGTGCCAGAGCGGGAGCCCCGTCTTGTTCGGCCAGTCACCATCAATCATCACTGAAAGACTTGATTTGTCAGAATCGAGCCTCGCACGATACGAAATCCGAAGATCGCGCGCCTTGCAGAGCGCGGAGATCGGCCACCCATGACTCGGGTGTTTGGCGGAATCGAAAATGCTCGCGATCCCTTCGGCCCGGAGTTCCCAGGTTTCCGGGACATTAAAACTCACGTTTTTAAAACGCCTGCGGGTTTGGTCATCCCCAGAACGAAAGTCCTCCTTCACGATCAGCTGTCCAGCAGCCGCAGACTGAGCAGACGCCCGGATCGCGAGCCACGGAATCAGTGCGATGAAAATCAGCCAACGCGAGACGACTTTTCGTGTCCAAATGGAGGTAAAACGGATCCGGAGGGTGAAGCGAAAGTTGGGTTGGGTGCTCAAGGGGGGAAAAGACAGGAAAGGTCAGGGCAATCAGTGCAACGTCGGGCAATGATGCACAGGCTCCGTTCACCAGAGCACTGCAATCAGGGCTGGATAAAATCGTTAGTTCAATGCGGCAAACAGCTCTCGGAGACCGCACTCGACGTCCTGAATTTCATACCACAATTGCCTTGCCTCTGAGTGTTTGCGAAGCGCTGCTGAAAGCAGCTCGGACTGTTCCGGCGTCAACTGCCCCTCTGCGGCAAGATAAAATAAAGAATGCAACGTGTCCTCAACATGGCATCGATGCGCCATCAAGAATGGTTCCTCGGCCGCCTCAGAATCGGTCACATCGATACGTGGTTTTGATGGGAACTGTAACATAAGGATCCATCGATCGGTTTTGAGCCGCTCCAAAGCGGTTAGCGGACTGTATTCTGGGCGCTTTTCGGCCCTGAGGAATGCGGTGCGTGAAAGGCGGGAGAGAGCGCCACGGCCTGGAAAAATTGGCGGACCTCGTAGTTGCTCGCCCGCGCTTGCGCGAGGATCGACTCGATCAATGGCTCATCCACAAAACTGACGGGACGCCCCAGCGCGTACGACAACAGGCCCTCGGTGAAGTACCGCGCGAAGGAATCCACACGCCCGGCAATCAGGTTGCGGAGTTCAAAATAGTCGCGGAATTCCGCACCCCGAAACAGGCGCCCCGAGGCATCGATCTCCCATTCCTTCTTTCCAATCCCCTTCTTCTCGTAACTGTCGCGGGTTCTCCACCTGCCCATCGCATCGAAATTTTCGAGACCAAAACCGATTCCATCAAAGCGTCTGTGACAGCTGGCACACTGGGCGTCTTCGGAGTGGGCCGCGATGCGTTCCCTCGCGGTGAGGAGCTGTTTTTCGAGGCGCGCAATCTGGGCCACATTCGCAGGAGGCGGTGGGGGTGGCTCATTCAGGAGGTGGCGCGCAACCCACACCCCCCGATGGATCGGACTGGAGTCGGTGCCATTGCTGCCCATCGCATGCGTTGCCGCCATGCCCAGCAAACCACCTCTGGGCGATCCCGCAGGAAGCTCCACCCTCCGGAAAGCGTCACCGTGCACCCCCTCGATTCCGTAGAGACTCGCAAGCAGCCCATTGATGACCACGTAACGACTGGAGAGCAGATCCTTGAGACTGCCCTTGTTTCGCAGGGCATAGAGAAAGCTCTCATAAACCTCCCGCCGGGCCGCCTCCTTCGCGCTGTCGTCGAAGGGATGATGTTTCTCCGGATCAAACTCGAAGAAATCGAGCCGATCCATGTCGAGCCATTGGTGCAGAAATCCCTGTGCGAAGGCATCGAAGCGGTTGCTGGAGAGCAGCCGATCCACCTGGGTCGACAAAGGACCCGGCATCGAAAGCCCCCCTGCATGGGCCACCCTCAAGAGCTCTGCGTCCGGCGGTGCGCTCCAGAGAAAATACGCGAGCCGGTTTGCGCGCAACACACCCGGGTGTGGATCGCTCTTCGCCGGGCCCTCGGGCTCCACGAGGTACAGGAACTTCGGCGAGGCGAGCACCGTCGAGAGCGATCGCGTCAAGGACGCCTCAAACGATTCCCCCTGAGCCACGCGCGACTCGAAAGCCATCACCAGACGGTCGATAAACTCCGGTTGCGGCGCGTTTCCCCGGAAAGCCCGGGTCGCCAAACGCTGAATCACTTCCCTCGCACCGGCGGAATCCTCCGCGGGAGCGATCAACGAAACCGGCAGGGGCTTGCTCGTGTCCTTGGGGAGCGGGCCCTCAATCTCACACCAGTCCACCCAAATCATTGGGATCGGCGCGTGTCCGGTTTTCTCGAAAGACCTCGAGAGCTCCGTAGCCTCCGTCCCGCGCCGAATCCGCTTCTTTTCGCGAATCGAATACGCTCGGGACGTTCCCGAACCGACGGATACTCGGACCTCCAAGATTTGCGGATGCTGAAGAGTGCCCGTGACCTCGTGGGTACTCATGAGATCGAAATTATCCAAGCCTCCCCGGTGGATCCCAAACTGAACAAAACGACGCTCCCACGGCGCATCGTCGGCCGCGGCAATCCGGTAGCGGTAGAGGTACTCCCCCGGTGGCCAGCGATCCGGGATGGTGTAGGTCTCGACGGGATGTAGTTTGAAAGAGCTGAGATAGACTCCCTGATCGACGGCTGGACGGGCGAAATAGTCACGGAATGCCGGGATGGACTTGGATGCATTACTGACCCCCCAAAAATCGATATCCGCGCCATCTTTGTATCCAAAATCCTTGGGTGAGGGTTTGCCGACGAGACGGTCCCACTCGATGTAAAACTTTCTCCCGGCGCTTTTCTTCCGAATCTCATCCGCCTTCGCCGCATACTTGTCCGAGGCCGCCAATTGATCGATGGCCTGCGTCCACTGCGAATACTTTGCAGCCGATTCTTCCGTCTCTTTTAAAATCTTAGTATAATACCGATTGAGGCCCTCCTCGGGTTCCT
>JBEBAG010000247.1:0-9506 GCA_041159065.1 Verrucomicrobiota bacterium
TGCGCCGTGAAACGCGGCTCAACCAAAGTCACCCCCAGAGCACGTGTGAGATCCCTGTCGGGCGAAGGTCCCTTCAAGGTCGGCTTCGTGCCCACGATTGACTGTGCCCCGCTGGTCGTGGCTCAGGAGGCCGGCCTGTTCCGGAAATGGGGGGTCCCCGTGCGGCTGATCCGGGAGGTCGGCTGGGCGAGCATCCGGGACCGGCTCCTTCACCAAGAGCTGCATGCGGCTCACGCTTCCGCGACGATGGCATTTGCCATGCGGTGCGGGCTGGGCAGTCTCGCGGTGCCCTGCCTCACGTCGGTCATCCTGGCGTACAACGGGAGTGCGATCACGATTTCGGCGCATCTGGCTTCGAAGGGGGGGGATGATCCGGCGGCGCTGCGCGCTCTGGTGCGGGAACCGGGAGCGAAGCGGAAGTTCAGGCTCGCGGCGGTGTTCCATTACTCGACCCAGCACGAAAACCTGAGGCGTTGGTTGCGCTCATGCGGGCTGGAGGTTGGGGCGGATGTGGACATCGTGGTGATGCCCTCATCGCTCGTGCACAAGAGTCTGGCTGGTGGATATATCGACGGGTTCTGCGTGGCCGAGCCGTGGAGCTCGGTTTCGGAGGCCGAGGGAGTGGGCCGGATCGCGCTCCCGCGTGCAGGAGGGGAGGGGATGCAGGTGGAGAAGGTGCTGTTGGTGCTCGAGCGATTCGAGCGGGAGTTTCCTGAGGCGCACCAGGCGATGGTTTGTGCCGTACTCGAAGCGGCCGCTCTCTGCGAACAGCCGGAATTTGCAGGGGAATTGGTGGCCATGCTTCGCGGCAGAGCGTACCTCGACGCGCCGGAGATGGTCCTCCGGAGGTCTCTTGCCGCGGGCACCGGGGAGGGCGCAGTGGGTGGGATCCGGTATGGGGCGGGATCTCTCGGAGCCCCCACGAGGGATCGGGGGGTGCAGGTTTTTGAAATTCTCAAGAGCATCGGCGTTCCGGAGTCGTGTCGGAGTTTCCGCCGGGACGTGGTGTCCAAAATTTTCCGGGAGGACCTCTTCACCAGAGCGTGGGAACGCCTCCCTTTTCATCCTCCCGCCGGTGCCGACCAGGGTCGGATGCCGGTGCAAAGTCCGTCCTTTGAGCGCAGCGGTTCCAAGGCGGCGTAACCCCAGCCCCGGCGCCACTGTGCCGGGGTCTCAGAAAACCTAGAAAACCATGCCAATGAAACAGATACAATCGAGTCCGGTGAGCAGCCTGCTCGCCGCAACCAAACCCTCGGCGGCCGCTCTCCGGCGCGGCGTCTTCAGCGTGATTGCCGGGCTTTCGCTGGGAGCCGCTTCCATGCTTGTCGCGGCACCGCCCACCTCGGAGGTGAGCACCACGGGACTGGCTGTGACGGATACAACGGTCACCGTCGGCCAGCTCCATTCGCAGACGGGTACGATGGCGATCAGCGAGACGGGCTCGATCCAAGCCGAGCAATTGGCGATCGACCAGATCAACGCGATGGGCGGCGTGTTGGGACGTCAGATCAAGGTGATCAAGGAGGACGGCGCATCGGACTGGCCCACCTTTGCCGAGAAGGCGAAGAAGCTCCTGGTGAAGGACAAGGTGGCGGCGGTGTTTGGTTGCTGGACTTCGGCTTCCCGCAAAGCGGTGCTTCCGGTTTTCGAGAAGGAAAATGGGATGCTGTACTATCCCACCTTCTACGAGGGTTTGGAGGAGTCGAAGAACGTGATCTACACGGGGCAGGAGGCGACGCAGCAGATTCTTGCAGGGCTCGACTGGATCGCGAAGGAGAAGAAGGCGAAGACGTTCTACTTCGTGGGTTCGGACTACATCTGGCCTCGCACCTCGATGAAGATCGCCCGGAAGCATGTGGAAAACGTGCTGAAGGGGACCGTCGTCGGGGAGGAGTTCTATGCACTCGGCTCAACCTCGTTCGGTTCTCTCATCAACAAGATCAAGTTGAAGAAGCCGGACGTGATCTACGCGGCCGTGGTGGGAGGGAGCAATGTTTCCTTCTACAAGCAGCTCAAGGCCGCCGGGATTACTGGAGACAAGCAGACCTTGCTGACCATCTCGGTCACGGAGGATGAGGTCCTTGGAATCGGCGGTGAAAACCTCGTCGGCTTCTACTCGGCGATGAAGTACTTCCAGAGCCTCGATAACCCGAACAACAAGGCATTTGTGAAGGCCTTCAAGGAGAAGTACGGCGAGAAGAGCGTGATCGGCGATGTCACTCAGGCCGGGTACCTCGGGCCGTGGATCTGGAAGGCGACGGTGGAGAAGGCGGGCAGCTTCGACGTGGACAAAATCGCGGCTGCTTCTGCGAACGTGGAGTACAAGGAGGCGCCCGAGGGCTACGTTCGGGTCCACGCCAAAAACCATCACCTCTGGAGCAAGCTCCGGATCGGGCAGTGGGGCACCGATGGGCAGGCGAAGGTGCTGTATGAGTCCGAGCTGATCGAGCCGGATCCGTTCCCGAAGGGCTACCAGTAGTCTGAGAGCGCCGCTGGCGCAGAAACGTCCTGTGGGGTGCCGTCGCGGTCGCGAACCGACCGGTGGCGAAATGCGGCGGCACCCTCTTCCCAATGGTTTGAAACCCCTCCCGGAACGCTCTCGAAACCAAACCTTTAAAAATCCAATGAATCTGCAGGAACTGTGGTCGATATTTGTAATGCAGGGCTTCGCTGGGATCAGCCTTTTCAGCGTTCTGCTTCTGATGGGGCTCGGTCTGGCGCTCATCTTTGGCCAGATGGGGGTGATCAACATGGCGCACGGCGAGTTCATGGCGTTGGGGGCGTACACGACGTACCTTTGCTCCACGGTGGTCACGGAGCGCGTCCCGGCGCTGTTGCCGTTTTACTTTCCAGTAGCGATCCTTTTGTCCTTCGTGCTGAGTGCGGGGTTGGGGGCCTTGGTGGAGTGGGGAATGATTCGGCACCTGTACAAGCGTCCGCTGGACACGCTGTTGGCGACGTGGGGGCTGAGTTTGATTTTGCAGCAGACCTACCGCTCGACCTTTGGGGCTCGCGAGGTGACGCCGACGCTTCCCGAGTGGCTGATGGGTTCCTTCAAGCCCACGGAAACCATCGATATTCCCATCAACGGCGTGTTCGTGCTCTGTCTCGCACTGGCGGTGACGTTGGGAATGGTCATTTTCATGTTTCGGACGCCGTTCGGTTTGCGTCTGAGGGCCACGGTACAGAACCGGGCGATGAGCAACGCCGTGGGCATCAACACCAAGCAGGTGGACCGTCTCGCCTTTTCAATCGGGTGTGGAATCGCCGGGATTGCCGGCGCGGCCTTCACCACGATCGGTTCGACCGGGCCCGACAGCGGGAGCCGCTACATCGTGGACGCGTTTCTCGTGGTGGTCTTCGGCGGTGCGGCGAACCTTTTGGGCTCGATTGCCTCGGCCTTCGGGATCGCGCAGGCCCAGTCGATCTTGGAGTTCTTCCTCGAGGGCACGAAGGGGAAGGTGGCGACGCTTCTCTTCATCGTCGTGGTCCTGATGTTCCGTCCTCAAGGGCTGTTCCCGAGCAAGGTGCGTTCCTCCTAGCCCGCCCTGAAACCACCGAAAGGAGAATTCCAATGCTTTTCAAAACGCTATTCAAAAACCGCACGGAGAAAATCAGTTTTGCCGCGCTCGCGACGGTCCTGCTGGTTCTGCTTCCCTTGATCTTGCCGATCTTTCGGCTGAATTTGTTTGGGAAATACCTCACCTACGGATTCGTGGGGGTTGGACTGGTGCTGCTCTGGGGGCGCTGTGGAATTCTGAGCCTCGGCCAGGGGGTGTTTTTCGGACTTGGAGGGTACTGCATGGCGATGTTCCTCAAGCTCGAGGCGTCGGATCCGATCAGCACCAAGATCCAGAGCACGCCGGGAATCCCGGACTTCATGGACTGGAATCAGATCACCCAGTTGCCGTGGTTTTGGGAGCCGTTCCGGAGTTTCCCTTTCGCGATGGCCGCGGTGGTGATTCTCCCTGCGCTCCTCGCGCTGGGGATTGGTTGGGCGATGTTTCAGCGGCGGGTGGGGGGCGTTTACTTTGCGATCATCACGCAGGCCATCGCGCTGATCGTCTCGCTCGGCATTGACGGCAACCAGGGGTACACGGGAGGCCGAAACGGGATTACGGACCTGCGAACCCTGCTGGGCTGGGACATCCGGACGACCAGCGGACAGTACGTGCTCTATTTCCTGTGCGTGGTGCTGCTGCTGGTGGCAGCGCTCGCCGCGAAGTACATCATCAACACGCGGATGGGGAGGGTGCTGATGGCGATTCGCGACCGCGAAGATCGGGTTCGGTTCTCGGGGTATGACGTGGCGTTGTGCCGAGCGTTTGTATTCACGCTCGCCGCGGTGATCTCGGCGGTCGGAGGAGCGTTGTTCGTGCTGCAGGTGGGCTTCATGTCACCGTCGCTGATCGGGATTGTGCCATCGATTGAGATGGTGATTTTCACGGCGGTGGGCGGGAGGTTGTCGGTTGTGGGGGCGATCTTTGGATCGCTTCTGGTGAACCTCGGGAAAACGACGTTCTCGGAGGCGATGCCTGATCTGTGGCTGTTCCTGATGGGCGGCACCTTCATTGCGGTGGTGATGTTTTTCCCGAACGGCGTGGCAGGTTTGATGGAGCCCGGGGGTTGGCTTTTCAAGAAGTGGGAGCAGTGGAAGGGGCGCTTGGGGAAAGGTGCCGAGCCGGGAGCGCCCGGCAAAGGTAGTGCCGCGGAGCAGCCTTCGGTCGGGGAGGTTGTGGCTTCACTCACGCAAACCACGGAGGTGTCGAAATGAGCAAACGCGAGGAGTTTCTGTTGTCGGTTGAGGGGCTTGGGGTGTCCTTCGACGGATTCAAAGCGGTGGACGGATTCAACTTCTACCTCGATCGGAACACGGTGCACGTGATCATCGGTCCCAACGGGGCGGGCAAGACGACGGTGCTGGATTTGATCTGCGGGAAAACGAAGGCGACCGCCGGAAGCATCCGTTTCAAGGACCAGGAAATCCGCGGACTCAAGGAGCATCAGATCGTGCGGGCTGGCATCGGCCGCAAGTTCCAGAATCCGTCCATCTACGAGAATCTGACGGTGTTCGAAAATCTGGAGATCTCCCATCCTCGGGGGCGTGGCGTGCTGGGGTGTCTGGTGTTTCGGAGAACGGAGGATGTGTTGGACACGATCCGCTCGGTGGCATCGGAGGTGGGGTTGCTGGAGTATTTGGACACGGAGGCCGGGGTGTTGAGCCACGGACAGAAGCAGTGGTTGGAGATTGGGATGCTGCTGATGCAGAATCCGGAGTTGCTGATGTTGGATGAACCCGTGGCGGGGATGAGTGTACGGGAGCGTGAGGCCACGGCGGCGCTGATCCGGAAAATCAGCCAGCAGCGTTCGGTGATCGTGATCGAGCACGACATGGAGTTTGTGCGGGAAATCGCCGACCGGGTGACGGTCATGCACCTCGGCAAGATTCTGGCCGAGGGCTCCATGGAGCACGTGCAGAGCGATCCGCGCGTAATCGAGGTCTACATCGGCCACTAACCGGAGGAGCTACAGAATATGTTGAATGTGAATGAAATCCAGGTGAGCTACGGTCAGAGCGTCGTGATTCGCAACCTGAGCTTTCAGGCGGCGAAGGGGGAGATTGTGGGAATCGTGGGACGCAATGGGATGGGAAAGACCACGCTGTTTCGGAGTCTGATCGGGATGCTCCCGTTGCGTTCGGGAAAGATCACGCTCGATGGGGCGGACATTTCCGAGTCGGAGAGTTTCAACCGGGTCGCTCAGGGGCTCGCCATCGTACCGCAGGGCCGGATGATTTTTCCGTATCTGACGGTTTACGAGAACCTCATCTCCGGGGCGCGCACGCCGGTTTCCTCCGACGAGATTTCGGAGATCTACTCGCTCTTCCCGGTGCTTCGGGACATGCGTGACCGGAAGGGGGGGAATCTGTCGGGGGGGCAGCAGCAGCAGTTGGCGATTGGTCGGGCCCTGATGACCCGTCCGAAGGTGTTGCTCTTGGACGAGCCTACGGAGGGGATCCAGCCCTCGATCATCAAGGACATCGCCCGGACGCTGCGGGAGATCCGTTCGCTGCGAGATCTGACGATCGTAGTGAGCGAGCAGGTGTTGAGCTTCATGCTCGACGTGTGCGACCGGCTTTTCGTGATCGAGAAGGGCGCTCTCGTGCGCGAGGACAAACGCTCCGCGGTGAATGCGGAGGAGATTCGTAAGATGCTTTCAGTCTGAGAAGTAGAACCCATCCAAACCATCCAAAATCCAAGAGAATCGCTATGGAAACCTTGATCAAAATCGACCTCAAATCGGCCCCTGAAAAACAGGAGGTCATTCACAACCGCTGGCACCCGGACATTCCGATGGTGGCGTATGTGAAGCCCGGGGCGGAGTTTCGGGTGGAGTGTATGGACTGGACCGGGGGCCAGATCTCCAACGACGAGAGCGCCAATGATGTGCGGGACGTGGACCTGTCGAAGGTGCACTATTTGAGCGGGCCGATTGGGGTGGAGGGGGCGGAACCCGGAGACTTGTTGGTGGTGGATATCCTGGACGTGGGGGTGCTCCAGGAGTCGGCTTGGGGTTTCACGGGGATCTTTGACCGTAAAAATGGGGGGGGCTTCCTCGTGGATCACTATCCCGATGCGCGCAAGGCGTGCTGGGATTTTCATGGGGTGTACACCTCCTCGCGGCATATCCCCAAGGTGGAGTTTGCGGGGATCATGCATCCGGGTTTGATCGGGTGTCTTCCCTCCAAGGAGATGCTGGATATCTGGAACAAGCGGGAGTCGGAGTTGTTTGCGACGAATCCGGACCGGACGCCTCCGTTGTGCGCGCTTCCATACGAACCGACGGCACACATGGGGAAACTGACGGGGGCGGCTGCGAAGGCGGCGGCGATGGAGGGGGCCCGCACGGTGCCTCCGAGGGAACACGGGGGGAACTGCGACATTAAGAATCTGACGAAGGGTTCGAAGGTGTTTTTCCCAGTGTACGTGAAGGGCGGGGGGCTTTCGATGGGGGACATCCATTTCTCCCAAGGGGACGGTGAGATCACCTTTTGCGGGGCCATTGAGATGGCTGGGTACCTCGATCTTCGGGTGAACCTGATCAAGGGCGGGATGGCGAAGTATGCGATTCTGAATCCGATCTTCATGCCGAGCCCCATTCAGCCCAACTACACGAAGCACCTGATTTTCGAGGGGATCTCCGTGGACGAAAAGGGCAAGCAGCACTACCTCGATCCGCACGTGGCGTACCGCATGGCGTGCCTGAATGCCATCGAGTACATGAAGAAGTTCGGCTACACGGGGGAACAGGCGTACGCGATTCTGGGCACGGCGCCGGTCGAGGGCAGGATAAGCGGGATCGTGGATATCCCGAACGCATGCGCCACGCTCTACCTGCCGACGGAGATCTTTGCGTTCGACATCACGCCCAATGCGGAGGGCCCCGTGGTGCACGTCGGGGGTGTGGATTTGGCGAAGACTTCCTAGCGGGGATAACGCGTATGCCAGCCTACGATTTTGACTGCGGTCTTTGTGGGGAGTTCGTGGCCTCGCTTCCCATCAACCGGCGGGATGAGCCCGTGGAATGTCCCGGGTGCGGTGGGCGCGCCGTGCGGATGGTGAGCGCTCCGAACCTTGCGCTGATGAATCCCACCGTGCGCAAGGCGATTGGGGTGAATGAGAAGAGCCGGCATGCCCCGAAGGTGAGCAGCGGTCACAGCTGCGGGAGCGGGTGTGGATGCGGGACAAAGATTCGCAAGGGGCGCACGCAGAAGACGCGTATGGGCCTAGCGCAGGCCGCCAAACCGGGGGCGCGCCCCTGGATGTTGGGGCATTAGCGCGGGCGACACTTGGGTTGGTCGGAAGGGTTGCACATCCCGCCGGAGGGAAGCCGGCGGGATGTTGCACTTTGGAGGGGAGGGGGTGTGCTCCGTTCAGGGGAGGGGTTGGCGTGGGGCCGAGCTGCCGAGGTAGCGGCGCTGGTATTCGCGGGGCGTGATGCCCATGCGCTCGCGAAAGGCCCGCGTGAAGGCGCTTTGGTCGCAGAATCCGACGCCGAGCGCGATGTCGGCGATGGATCGGTGCGTATGGAGGAGTTCGCTGGAGGCGGCGTGGATGCGGGTTTTCAGAATGAACTCCGTGATGCCGACACCGAGTTCCTCCGCGAAGCGTCTGCGCAAGTGCCTTTCGGAGAGAGCCGCGACGCGGGTGAGTTCGGGGATGGCGATGGGGCGTCGGAAGTGGTGGCGGATATGCTCGATGACCTTGGCGAGTGGGGATCCGCCGTCGGCGGAACGGCGTGCTTGGGGAGCCTCACGCAGGGTCCCGATGATGCCGATGAGGGAGCCATCCCTGCCCCGGACGGGGTACTTGGTGACGATAAACCAGTCGGGCAGTCCCTGTTCGTTGACCCAGACTTCGAGTTGGCCTCGGATGGGCTGGCCGCTCGCGAGGAGTTGAGCGTCGCTGCGGATGTACTGGTCGGCGAGGTAGGGGGGGAAAAGGTCGCGGTCGTGTTTGCCGAGCATGGGTTGGGCGGAGGAGAAGCCGAGGCGTCTCCAGATTCCCGGGCTGACATAAAGGCGCCGGCCGGTGGTGTCTTTGGCAAAGAACTCGATTCCCGGGAGGTCGTCGAACACTTGGGCAAGGGCGAGGGGATCGGGGCCTGCGGCCAGGAAGGTGGCCAGGAGGGTCGCGTGGTTTGGGGTGGGGCCGTAAGCTGGGGACGGGCGGCGAGGCATGGCCGGATTTCACCAGAGGAGGGCCGCGCCTCACAAGCGTCGTGGGGCTCGATGAACTAGGATGGGAGGATGATTGCTTCCCAGATGCTGAAGGTGTTGGGGGTCGCGCTGGCCATGATGGGGACCTGCCACTCGGTTCAGGCCGGTGAGAAGGGTGCCGTGCGACCGAACGTGTTGTTTGTGCTGTGCGACGACCTGCGGTGGAACGCGATGAGTTGTGCGGGCCATCCCACGCTGAAAACACCCCATATCGACCGCGTGGCAAACGAGGGGGTGCGTTTTGCGAATATGTTCTGCACCACCTCGCTCTGTTCTCCCAGCCGGGCCTCTATTTTGACGGGACGCTATGCGCATGGTCACGGGGTACGTGACAACTTCACGGAGCTTTCGGCGGACTTGGTACACTGGCCGGCGCGTCTGCAAGATTCCGGCTACGAGACGGCGTATCTGGGGAAGTGGCACATGGGGGAGAACAACGATGCGCCTCGTCCCGGCTTTTCGTTTTTCGCGACGCACAAGGGGCAGGGGAAGTACTTTGATACGGAGTGGAATGTTCATGGATCCGGAAGTCGCTTGATTCCCGGTTATTACACGACGGTTGTGACGGACATGGCCTTGGACTGGCTGAAGCGGGATCACGGGGGAAAGCCCTGGGCGTTGTGCATTGGGCACAAGGCTCCCCACAGTTTCTACACGCCGGAGGAAAAGTACGCGCACGTCTTCGACCGCGTCCGCGTGCCGTATCCGGAGACGGCATTTGCGCTGG
>JBEBAG010000248.1:0-4035 GCA_041159065.1 Verrucomicrobiota bacterium
ACGGGGGGAAGCCGGGGATGGGGCGGAGTGTAGGCGGATTGGCGGTTTCGGGGAAGGGGTTGGGGAGGGGTTGGGGAGGACGATTGATTTCGCCGGGGGTTGTTTTAGGGTGGGGGGCTATGGCTTGCACCAAGATCGATCCCGCTTTGCACCAAGCAAAGAAGCCCGAGTGGATCCGGGTCCGCCTTCCTTCGAATCCGGTGTTTTTTTCGACCAAGGCGTTGGTGTCGGATTTGAAGCTGCACACGGTGTGCGAGGAGGCGCAGTGCCCGAACCGTTGGGAGTGCTGGAGCCAGGGAACGGCCACGTTCATGATTGCGGGGGATCGTTGCACGCGGGCCTGCGGCTTTTGCGCGGTGACGACGGCCAAGCCTTTTGCGTTGGAGGCGGACGAGCCGCAGCGGGTGGCGGAGGCGGTGCGCCGGATGCGCTTGAAGCATGTGGTGGTGACGGCGGTGGCGCGGGATGATCTGAAGGATGGCGGGGCGGAGCACTTTGCGCAGACGATTCGCGCGATTCGGGAGACGGATTCGGAGATCGTGATCGAGGTATTGACGCCCGATTTTCACGCGAAGGAGGAGTGCTTGGAGGCGGTGCTTGCGGCGGGGCCGGATATTTTCAATCACAACCTGGAGACGGTGGAGCGTCTGACGCCGATGGTGCGTTCACGGGCGAAGTACGCGGTGTCGCTGAAGGTGCTCGGGCGCGTGAAGGCGCTTGCGTCGCAGGTGGTGACCAAAAGCGGGATGATGCTGGGGTTGGGGGAACAGGAGGGGGAGATTTTGCAGGCGATGGACGATTTGCGTGGGGCGGGGGTTCAGAATCTCACGCTGGGGCAGTATTTGCGGCCGAGTCCGCAGCATTTGCCGGTAGTGGAGTATATTCGGCCGGAGGTATTTGAGCGGTACAAGGAGGTGGCCTACGGGAAGGGGTTTGAGCATGTGGCCTCCGGGCCGCTGGTGCGCAGTTCGTATCACGCGGCGGATTACAAGCCGGTGCGTGTGCGGGGTTGATGGAGGTTGCACGCGTATGAGAGGGGTTTCTTCTTCGCTTGGGGTGAGGCGTTTGGTGGGTGGGTTGCAGAGGGGGATTTTTTGGGGGGCGTGTCTCGTGGCGGGGAGTGCGCAGGCCCACTCGGGGGGGGAAAGCGCGAGCGGATTGGTGAGCGGCTTTGTGCATCCGCTCCTGGGGGCGGACCATATTGTGGCGATGGTGGCGGTGGGGTTGTGGGGGGCTTTTTTGGGGGCGCCTGCGGTGTGGTTGTTGCCCGTGGTGTTTCCGATGGTGATGGCCTTAGGGGGCGCGCTGGGGGTGATGGGCGTGCCGGTGCCCGCGATTGAGGTGGGGATTGCCGTTTCGGGGGTGGTGCTCGGGCTGATGGTGTTGTTTGCGGCGCGTCCGCCGCTCTGGGTGGCGGCGCTGCTGGTGGGGGTGTTCGCGGTATTCCACGGGCATGCGCATGGGACGGAGCTTCCGGATTCGGCGAGTCCGTTGGCGTATTCCATGGGCTTTGTGGTGGCGACGGGGCTTTTGCACCTGGGGGGGATCGGCCTTGGGATTTTGGTGAAATGGCCTTGGGGTCGCGTGGTGGTGCGGGCGTGCGGCGGGGTGATTGCGGGGATTGGAGCGGGTTTTCTCTTCCGCTGGTTTTAGGGCGATGGGGAGGGATTCGGCGTTTGCGTTCGGAAAACGGCTTGATTGAAGGGATTGAACACGATGGCGATGCCCGGTTTTGACGGCCTGATCCTTGCGCATGGATCGCTCGAGGGGGTGAATCAACTGTGGAACGGGGTGCTGCATCCGCTGCGCAGTCCGGCGCACTGGCTAGTGCTTTTGGGTTTGGGGCTGTTTGCGGGGCAGCGGCAGCGTTTTCGCCGATACGTGTGGGCGTTTGCAGGGGGGATGGGGGCGGGACTGTTCGGGGTGATCTGGGGGGACGGCTGGGTTTTTCCAACGGGGGTGCCCTGTGGGCTGGCGGTGTTGCTTGGCGGGGTGGTGGTGGTGCGACGCGCGTTGCCGGAGTGGCTGGGGTGGGGGATTTACGGGATGGCCGGGGCGGTGATGGGATGGAATTCGGGGCCGGAAGACGCGACGGGCTGGGAGGCGCTGCTCCCGATGGGACTGGGCGCATGGGTTGGGGGGATGGCGGTGCTCTTGAACCTGGCCAATTACGCGGCGATGTGCCCGAAGCGGCCTTGGGTGAAAATCGCGTTTCGGGTGCTGGGCTCGTGGATCGCCGCCATTTCAGTGCTGTACCTCGCCCTCGCGCTGCGGAGCTAGAGGAACGCGAAAGCCCCGGCGGTGCACCGGGAAGAGCCGGGTCCGCGCGCGTGCCGAGGGGCGGGAGCTACTGGGCCGAGTCTTTGGTTCGGAACCGGGACCGTCGGTAGATCCAGAGACAAGCGATGGCAAAGAGGCCGCCCGCGGTATCCAGAAGGCTGTCGTAAATCGAGGCGCCGCGCGCGCTGGTAAAGGCCTGGTGCCATTCGTCGGCAAGCGCGTAGAGCGACACGATGATTCCAGCCCCCACCGCCCAGCGAGCGCGCCACGGACCGGCATTGCCAAAACGGAAGGCGCGGACCAGCAGGAGCGCCAAGACGGCGTAGACGCAGAAATGCGCCGCTTTACGGAGGAGTCCGTGAAGGGTGTTTGCCAAGGGATCCGGGATTCCCGGAATCCAATGATGGATCAAATTTTTGAGAAAAGAACCGGTGTGCTGGGCCGAGAAATGGTCGGTGGAGAGAAAGAAGAGGACGGCCATCCAGAGCAGCGGGGGAGTCCAGAAGCGGAGTTTCCGAAGGAAGGGGGAGCTTGGCTCCGGCGGGCATGGCATGTCTGGATTCATCGACGGAAGAGGACCTCGAAGGAAACGGGGGCGCTTTACACGGGCGGGGTGTGGGAGAGGGGACCGGGAGGGGGAGGATGGCGAAATGAACCGAGCTGGGGAACGCAGGAAAGGGCGACGCCAATCCAAGGATAGGTGAAGTAAAATTGGACCCCGAAGAAAAGGGAAAGGCAGCTGGCCACCAGGAGGCCGCGTCCGGTTGGGGAGGTTTGTTTGAAGAGAGCAAAGAGCGGGTAAAAACACAGGATCACCCCGATCAAGCCCCCTTCCGCCAGCATGGTTGCAATTCCGCCGAGGCCTGAAAGATCCCAGAGATCAACGCTCGGGAAAATTCCCCGATAAACGGGATCATTTCGAACCAGGGAATAATTGCCGAGGCCAACTCCGAGCAGGGGGTTGTTTTTCACCATTTCGGGAATGATGTGGAGGCCTGCGACCCGGCCCATGACGAAGTTGGTGTCATCAAGGCGGGAGCGGACTTGGTTTTCCAAGTCGGCGATTTCGGTGACATAATTATTCGCGATATTTGCGATGACCAGGGGCGCCAGGGTGATCACGGAAACCGCCACGGCGATTCGCGTGGTTCGCGAAAACTTGGGAGCCAGGACCAAGGCGGGCCCGAGGAGGACCAGCGCCATCCCGGCCTTTGAACCCGCTGCGAATACGCACAGAAGGAAAACGATTTTGATGAAGGAAGATGCCTTCAGATTGATTGCGACGCAGAAAAGAAACGCGCAGAGGAGACCGAAGGGGCCGCCCTCATTGTAAAGCCCGTGTAATCGTTTGTCCTCGGGACCGACGAGAATGTGCGGGCCGATCCAGGAGAGGGCATAAAAGCCGAGTAAGAGCAGGCAGATTCCGGCCTGGATTTGCAGAAAACGAATGGGGAAGTGGGGCCATACGAGGCAGGCTCGGTAAAACAGCACGGCGGTCAGGAGGCAGCATCCAAAGGAGACGACCCGGCAGAGGGTAATAATGTCTTTCTTTCGGAAAATCCCCACGTCGACGGGTTCAAAAAAAAGCCGGGACCGGTTGACGATCAGGGTCCAGGTTGCGATGAGGGCAATGGAGAGGAAGAATTGGAGGAATACCCTCGGGGTGGCTGCATTTCGGCTGAAGGTGACGGGAACCGCGAGGAGCGCGAGAAACTCGCTGATCTTGACCCCCTGCACATGGATGTCCGGGGCCTG
>JBEBAG010000249.1:0-46348 GCA_041159065.1 Verrucomicrobiota bacterium
GCCTTCCGCAACCCCTTCGCGGGAATCAAATCCCTCGACTACAAGTTCTCAGCCACCCAGTACCGCCACCGTGAACTGAAAAACGCGCTCGCGGAAAACGACTTTGATTCCTCCGGCTACAGTGGCCGGCTGGAACTAAGCCACGAAAAATGGGGTCCTCTCGAGGGCGCCCTGGGTTACCAAACTCAGATCGTCAACGTCGATTCCACCAGCGAACACCTCGACCACCTGCTCCTTCCCCCGATCCGCTCCCGGACGCATTCCTTCTTCTTCCTCGAGGAAATCGCCGCCAACCCGCTCACCTACCAGTTCGGAGGACGCGTCGATCTCACCGGCCACGACACGGACCCGATGCAAGGCAGCGCCTTCCTCGACTCCCAGGCCAAAAACTACGCCGCATGGAGCACCTCCGCCGGCGTGGTCTACGAGTTTGTCAAAAACTACGCCCTCGCCTTCAACGCCGCCCTCACCCAGCGCCCGCCCACGGGGGCAGAACTCTTCTCCAACGGAGCCCACCACGCGACCGGCACCTTCGAACTCGGCAACCCCGGCCTCGGTCTGGAGCGCGCCCTCAGCCTCGATCTCTCCCTCCGCAAAAAGAAGGGACGCATTACCGGGAGCGCCGGTGTCTTCTACAACCGCTTCTCCCAGTTCATCGGGCTTTTCCCCACCGGAAACGACGTGTCCGTCGACGGCGAAGACATGGCGGAATACCGTTTCCGCACCACCCGGGCCCAATTCTGGGGCGCGGAGGCCGAAATCGTCTTCCACCTCCTCGAACGCCATTCCCACTCCGAAAAGGGTCACGCCAAACCCAACTGCCCTGATCCCGAGGTCTTCCAGGGACTCCACCTCGACCTCCGCTCGGACTACGTCCGCTCGCGGGACGAAAACACGGGACGCTCCCTCCCTCGCATCCCGTCGTTTCGCTCGCAGGCCGCGCTCGTCTACGACTGGCAAAACTTCCAGTCCCGCCTCGAGACCCAGTATGTCGCGCGCCAGAATCGCACCGCGGAAAACGAGCGCTCCACGGCGGGCTATTACCTGCTCAACGCCATGGTGAGTTACCGCATCCCACGCGGACCCTCCAACTGGGACGTCTATCTCCGCGCCACGAACCTGACCAACCAGGAGGCGCGCATGCACACCTCCTTCCTGAAGGAAGTGGCCCCGCTGCAGGGCCGAAGCCTCACCGCGGGAATCCGCATGGATTTCTAACCGAGCGTTCCGCGGTCCTCGAGGGGAGCCGGAGGGGTTCCGGCTTCACACGAGGTGCTCGTGCAAGGCTTCCCGAAGGATTTTGCGGGCGCGGTAGAGACGCAGTTCGACCGCTTTCTCCGTGGTGTCCTGCATGCGGGCGATTTCCGCCACGGTCATTCCGTGCCAGGTCGCGGTGATGAGGGCCTCTCGCATTTCGGTGGGGAGTTGGTGGATGGCTGCCTGAAGGGCGCCCAGCTTTTCCAACGTGATGGTGTGGTCCCGAGGGGAGGGCGAGAAATCGGAGGCGGGAGCGGGAGGCGTTTCGGAGAGGGTGAGGGGGTGGCGTTCCTTCCAGCGGAAGTGGTTCTTGGCGAGATTGTGGGCGATGGTGAACAACCAGTTGGAGAATCGGTACTTGGGATTGAAGTCACACCGTTTGAGATAAACGCGCACGAAGGTTTCCTGCGCCAGATCCAAGGCGGTGGCCGAGTCCCCGAGGAGGCGTGTAAGGTACGCGCACAGGGGGCCGCTCCACGCCTCCATCAGCGCGTTGAGCGCCCTTTCCTCCCCCTGCACGAGGCTGCGCATCAGCAAAAGATCTTCCGAGTCGCGCTCCTCCCTCATGGGGAGACTCCCAGCCGTCGCCTCTGCGCTTCGATGATTCGGGTGAATTCGCTCAGAAAAAGCGGTCCCTGGCCCTCAGGCAGGAGTGCGGCCACGCGGTGGAGGTGTTCCTGCGCGCGGCGCTCGCATTCCGTGCAAAGCTCCCGCTGCTCGAGACGCAAGGCGTCCCGGTCGGTGGTGTCCCGTCCCCGATGCGGGGGGGGCCACTGGAGGGGGCGGGAGGTTTCGGTGAGGCGTCGGCAGAGGGTGCCGCAGCGTGCGAAGTAGGAGCGGTGCAGCTCGGCAACCTGCGAGAAGGTGGGTTCGTCGAGGTGGTAGTGTTCCTTCAACCAACGCAGCCCCAGGTCATTGGGGGCCGCCTTCGGGGCTGCGAACGTTCGCCCGCCCCACACGCCGGCGGTAAAGAGGACGGTGGTCAGGGTTAGCGCGCTGAGAAGCCGGGCGGGGAGGTTCATCGGTGCGTTTCGAGGTGCCCCTCCAAGGCAAAAGGGCTGATGGAAAGCACGTAGGCATCACGGGGCGAGAGCACCGGTGCGGGCGGCCGGAGGAGTCCGTACACAAAGCCCATGCCCACGATGAGGAGGGCGAGCCACACGCCGTACTGCGGCTGCAGGATCCACCACGTGAGGCGCTCCCATCCCGAGACAGGCGAGGCCCGCTGGGCGATCCGGGCCCAGACTTCTCTGCGGAAGCCCTCGGGAGGATCCGAGGGCTCCGACCACTGCGCCAAGAGCGCTTCCAGCGGGTCCGGCTTGGACATGTTGAATGGGATTTTGCGAGGGCGTGTTTAGTGGGACTTCCCCTGTGCTTGGGAGGATGCAACCGGTTGGCGACGGTACACGTCTTCCCAGATCACGCCCGTTTTGACTCCGGCGTGCGTGGAATAACGGCGCCCGAGGTATTCTCCCTCCACGTCTTGCATCGAACCGCCCACGGGATGGCTGGCGCGCGTGACGATGCCTTTCTCGGCGGAGGTCGGGAGTTGGGTGAGGGTTGGGCCCCCGGCGCAGGCCGCGAGGAGCAAGGGACTCGCAATGGCACAAAGCCCTCTCAAAGAATGGGTAGCGATTTTCATAGGGTATGGGTTTTGGGTTTCAGGGGGGACTGGAAAACACAGGAATTCCAACACCCCACGCTCCCCATACACCGCTCCCCCCGGAAACCCTCACGGGAGGGGCCATTTTTTTGGGGAAGGCGTCTTGGCCGAGGAACGAGGCCGCCCTCCGGTCGTTTGTCACGCATTTGTCACGCGCTGGTCATCCGCGCGTCACAGCCCGCCCTCAGCTTCTCGGCCCTCGCGGCCCCTCGGGTTCTTCAAGGGCCCTCCGGAAACCGCGATTTGAATAAACACATCATCCCTGCGTCATGAGACCTACTCTATCCACCCACCGCCTGAAAACCGCGGCCCTCGCTTTTCTGGCTGCGAGCGGTTCCGTCCTCCCTTCGCTGGCTACCGACTACACCGTCGCCGATTTGCTCCAAACGCTCCGCCAACGCGGCACCATCTCCGAAGAGGAGTACCAGCGGATGAGCAAAACCAACTCCAAGACCCTCCCGCGCACCGTTGATACGGTTAAGGACAGCTGGTTTGAGAAAATGGGCATCCGCGGCTACGTCCAGACCCGCTACACGCACGTCCTGGAAGGGGACGAGGCTCAGAGAAAATCCTTCTCCAACCCAGCCGATCCGAGCGTGCAGCGTCGCGACCAGCTCATCCTGCGCCGGGGCCGGATGATCTTCAGCGGGGACATGCATGAGCACCTGTATCTGTATGCCCAGATCGACTACCAAGCCGGCGTCGGCAGCAGTTACTCCGAAACGGCCCAGTCGGGACTCCAGACGCGCGACCTCTACGGGGACATCAACCTGGACCAAAACAAGGAGCACCGGATCCGTTTGGGGATCAGCAAGGTCCCCTATGGCTTTGTGAACCTTCAATCCAGCCAGAACCGTCTCTCGCTGGAGCGTCCCGAGGCGCTCAATAGTGCCGTCGAGGGGGAACGCGATCTCGGCGTCTATTACATGTGGGCCAACAAAGTCGCCCGGGCGCGCTTCAAAGAGCTGGTTGCCACAGGACTCAAGGGCTCCGGGGACTACGGGGTCGCCACCATCGGGTTGTATAACGGACAGGGCCTCAACCGGTATGACAGCAACCGGAACCCCCACGTTCTCGCCCGCCTCGCTTACCCCTTCAAACTCGAGAGCGGCCAGTTCTTCGAACTCGGGATCTCCGGCTATCACGGCCAGTTTGTGCCGGGGGGCGACGCCAACGCGAACACCACGACGTCCGGGCAGAAAACGAAACCCGCGCGCTCGTATGACGACACCCGCGCCGCCGCGAACTTTGTCTGGTATCCCCAGCCGTTCGGTCTGGAGGCCGAGTGGACCGTCGGCCGTGGACCGGAAACCTCGGTCTGGTACGGCGCGAATGGAGTGGGAGTCAATAGCTCCCAAGGCATTACCACGCAGAACCTGCAGGGGGGCTACGTCAATGCCAGTTACAAGGTGGACACCTCGTCCGGGGTCGTGATTCCCTTCACCCGTTGGAGTTACTTTGACGGGGCCAGAAAGTTTGTCGCCGGCGCACCCACGCAGAAGGTCAACGAAGTGGATTTCGGCGTGGAGTACCAGCCTTGGCCCGCCTTCGAGGTGGCGCTCATCTACACCCGAGCCATCGAGCGCTCCTCCACGAATGCAACGACGGGAAGCAGTGCCGCCCCCAACTACCTGACGAAGGGGAACGACCGCATCTCCATCCAGGGCCAGTTCAACTACTAGCCCGGTCTCGGAACCTCGGTTTCGCAATCCAGCGTCCCTCGCTTTCCGGCGGGGGACGCTTTCTTTTTGGGAGGGAGGAGGCGCTGGTTTTTTATGAGCACGCTGCTGATTTTCATCCAACCGGTTTCGGGCTTTCTCCCGAAAGCGAGGGGCTTCCCCTCGAAAAAGGACCATCGTAACCAACACCGATCAAGCGGGATGCGATCAAATCGCGGTGCCCATGAGGCGGGGTGGCACGGTCGTTGCTCTAGGGTCTGCGCCGCTTGTCGGCATCTATCCCTAAACACCATGACACACACCTCTAACACCCTCCGCTTCCTCGGATCCGCTTCCCTCGCGGTCCTCAGCCTTGCTTCCAGCGCCCTGGCTGGATCGAAGGCCGAGCCCGCTCCCAAAAAGGAGGAATCCGGCGCACTCTTCAAAAAGCTGAATGCCACCCTCGAAACGGGGTATGACAGCGCGTACTACTTCCGCGGTCTCTGGTTCTCCAACAACAACGCGTGGTCGAGCCTGAACATCAGTATCCCCGTCACCGAAAAGCTCTCCTTGGGCTTCGGATCGGTCTACACCTCCTCGGCGCTCACCCGCATTCCCGGTTCCACGTCGAACCTGAAGTACTCGGAACTCGATCTCATCTCTTCGGCGACCTATGACGCGGGCTTCGCCAAGTTCGGGCTCATCTACACGAACTACAACTTCTTTGATTCCTTCTCGGGATCGATCAACGGCGCCACTTTCGGGAACGCGGCTGCTCCCGATTCCACCATCACCTCCGCCCAGGATCTGGGGTTGACCGTGAGCAAGTCCTTTGGACCGTTCAACGTGTCCGCGGGCGCTTGGCATGACTTCAAAATCAGCGCCCGGTACTTCGAGGCGACCACCGACTGCCCGGTGAAGATCAATTCCTGGTTGAGCCTCGTTCCGGCCGTTGCGGTGGGCTACGGACAGGGATCCTACTATTCCTATGTCACGGCGGATCCTGAGAGTAAGTCCAACGGGTTCACGAACCTCCGGACCACCCTCTCGGCTCCGATGCAGCTCACCGAAACCGCCGTGTTCACACCCTACATTGCCGGCAACTTCTCCGGAGCGACGCGCTACGTGAGCAAGGGGTCCGCCACCGGGTTGAACACCGTGGAAGGCCGCAACGACTTCTACTTCGGCGCCAAGCTGGGGATCTCGTTCTAAGGGTCCTCAAACGCGCTTCAACCGCCCTTGGAGGCGGTGAGAACGACCCCTTCCGGGAAACCGGGAGGGGTTTTTCCGTGCAGGGTCTTGGCGCGGCTCCGAAGGGCGCCATGGGGAAGGGGCTCCGCCCGGCAGCGTTCGGGGCGCTCCCGGGACGAGATCCGCTAGGGGGTTGTGTGGCGGATATCCTCCGCTTCCAACCAAAACACGATCTCCTCCGCAATGTTTGCGGACCGGTCGGCGGCGCGCTCGAGCGCCTTGAGGATGGTCAGCCAGTGCAGGGCCGGCCCCACCACGGAACGGTCTGCCAAAATCGACGCTTGGATTTCGTGAATCGCCTTCGCGTATTCCCGATCCACCTCGTCATCCCGATCGATCACCGAGCGGGCGAGAGCGGAGTCTTTTTGATCCAAGGCTTGGAGGCTCGCCGTCACCATGGCCTGCACGGGATTCGCAATGGACTCGAGGGGAATGGGCCGTCCCATTGCCGCGCAGCGGCTCAACTGGCGTGCCCGGCGCGCGATGGTGGTGGCTTGGTCCGCGATCTCCTCCCACTCCGCGCCGATTTTCATCGCCATCAGAAGCTGCCGGCAATCCGTTGCGGCCGGACTGTGAGTCGAAACAAAAGCGACCACGGTGGCGTCCAAGTGCTTCTCGAGCGCATCGACCTCGCTGTCCCGGGACTCCACCTGATCCGCCAAGTCGGAATCCCCCTGGATCAGTGCCTGCAGGCTATCGTGCAGGTTGCGCTGGGCGAGGCGGCCCATCTCTGAGAGTTGGGCGCGCACCTCTTGAAGGCGGTGCTCCCAATACGCTTCTCTTCGCTCGTGGGACATGGGGAATCTCCTGGGGGGCAGCGGTTCCCGTCAACGAAACCACATCACGGCTTTGTAGGTTCCCCATGCCATGAAGGCCGAGGCGGGAATGGTGAATACCCACGCCCAAAGGATCCGTTCGACCAGTGCCCATTTGACGCTGTTCCAGCGCTTGGCCGCGCCGACCCCCATGATGCTCGTCGTGATGGTGTGCGTGGTGCTCACGGGCATCCCCATTTCGCCCGTCACAAAGAGAATCGTCGCCGCCGTCGTCTCCGCCGCAAATCCGTGAATGGGCTGCATTCGGACCATCTTGTGACCCAAAGTCTGGATGATTTTCCAGCCGCCCGCCCAGGTCCCGGCCGCCATCACGACCGCGCAAGTCACCACGATCCAGGTCGGTATCGGTGCCTGTTTGTCCGTGATTTTCAGGAAGGAAAGCCAAGCCGGCAGATCATTCAGTCCCCCCGAGACCGTGGCCCCGTAGAGCGTCAGGGCAATGACGCCCATCGTTTTCTGCGCATCCGCCTTTCCGTGCCCCAGGCCCATGTACGCGGCACTCAGGATCTGGAGCGGACTGAAAATGCGGCTGACGAGGTGCGGCCGCCAGTTGCGGACGAGCAGGAACAGCAGCCCCATCAGCACAAACCCGCAGCCGAACCCCAGCACCGGCGAGGTGAACATCGGGACCACCACCTTGTGAAAGATTCCCTCCATCGTCTGGGCGCCCGTTTTGGCGTCGACCTTGACACGGGACCAAATGAGCACGTGCCAGTTCCACGAACCCTGAACCGACGCCATGGAGGCGCCAATGAGGCCGCCGACCAAGGCATGGCTGGAACTAGAGGGCATCCCAAACCACCACGTCACCAGGTTCCAAATGATGGCGCCGAGCATGGCGGCGAAGATCGTGACGGAGGTGACCGTGACGACCTTGTCGTCGATCAGGCCGCTTTGGATGGTCTTGGCCACCGCCGTTCCGGAAAACGCCCCCAGCAGGTTCATGCTGGACGCCAGAAGCAGCGCCTGACGGGGCGTCAGCACCTTCGTTGAAACCACCGTTGCAATCGCATTGGCCGTGTCGTGGAACCCGTTGATGTACTCAAAGGCGAGGACCACCAACAGGACCAGCAGAAGGAAGAGCAGGGCGGCAGACATGGCTCCCCTCAGGCGTATTTGAGCACGATCAGCGACAGCACGTTGCCCGCGTCCCGACAGCGATCGATGACCTTCTCCATCAGATCGTACAGGTCCCGGAGCATCATCACCTGGATCGCGTCCTGCGAGTTTCCATACAGCTCCTGCAGCAGCTCCACGATGAGCTTATCCGCGTTGCCCTCAATGCGTTGGAGGTTGGCATTCATATCCTTCATGCGCTCCAAGTGCATTTTGTCGCGGAGCTCCTTTACCATTTTCACCACGGTCGAAGCCGCCTCGTTCATCATGTCCAATTGCCGCGTGAAGTCGCACCCGCCGAGCCTCGGATGGTAGATGAGGAAGCGTTCGGCGATTTTTTCAACCGTCTTTGGGATTCGGTAGAGGGCGTTGCTGAGGGCCTCGATGTCTTCCCGTTCCAATTCGGTGACGAACGTGCGACAGAGGGCCTCGTTGATTTGCTCCGTGATCTGCTTGTCTTTGCGCCGCGCGAACTTGAGTTCGTCGATATGGCTGCGGGAGGGGGCTTCGAGGAAAAGGGCGCGGAGCGCCTGGACCCCGTGCAGGGCCTCCTCGGCACTTTTCTCTAGGAGATCGTAGAAGAGGTCGGATTTTCCGAAGAGCTTTTGCAGCGAGAACATAGGCAGAGGATCAGGGGGTTCTAGGAGTTCGGATTGGGGGGGCAGCGTCAATCCGGAATGTGCGCCGGGCGAATGAGACGCAGTCGCAATAAAGGCTTGAAGGGGCGACGGGCAACGCTCAGGGTGCGCTTGTTGAGATTGAGAAACAATCTCAACAAGCCCCCGCCCCGCCCATGAAACCCCAAGCCTCCCGTTTCACCCGAGTCGCCCTGCTCTCCTCCCTCCTGCCCGGACTCCTCCTTGCCCAGTCCGCCCCCCGCCTCCTGGACACCCTCACCGTCTACGGCGAATCGGAGAACGACAGCATCATCCAGAACCCGTTTCCCGAGGCCGTCGAAGATCAGCGCATCTTTTCGGGAAAACGGGCCACCGTGATCGACTTGGATGCCCTCCCGAAGGTTCAGGCCAACAACTACCGCCAGGCACTCGCCCTGACCCCCGGGCTCCTGTACTCGGAGGAAACCACCCCCTTGGTCAGCCTCGGTTTCCGCGGGATTGGCACGCCCGACCGCTCCCAATTTCTCCAGGTCCTGAAGGATGGAATTCCGATCCACAGTGATCCCTTTGGCTATCCGGAGGCCTACTACATGCCGCCGCTCGATGTGGTCGACCGGCTCGAGTTCGTTCGGGGGGGAGCCGCCCTGATGTTCGGGGCGCAGCCGGCCGGTGCGCTCAATTACGTGACCCACATGCCGGTCACGGACCGGCCCTTCACGTTCCGCACCCAAAACGTGTTCGGCTCGGATGACCTCTACTCCAACTACACCAGTTTCTCGGGCACGACGGGCAACACCGGCTACTACGGGCATTTCAATCACCGGCAGTCGCATTTGTTTCGCGATTCAAACAGCCGTTATCGGCTGGATGGGGGGATGCTCAAGCTGGTGCAGACCTTCAGCAAGAGCACGCGGCTGGTGCTCTCCTTCGATCTGTACGGAGAGGAACACGGCGAGCCGGGCGGCCTCACCCTATCGGACTTCCGTTCCAACCCGAACAAGACCACGCGTTTCAACGATCGCTTTGAACTCTCGCGCTACGCCGTCGCCGCCGACCTCCAGCACAACATCCAGCCGGGGACAGACCTCTCCCTGAAGCTCTGGTTCGCCCATCTGACCCGGCAAAGCTGGCGTCAGCAGGGGGGGGGATTCGGAATCGTTCCCAGCGGCCCGGCCTCCCTCACCAACGTCATTCAGGACCAGCGCTTTTACAGTCTCGGATTCGAGCCCCGCCTTCGCCATGACTGGGATGGCTTGGGCGGAGCCCACACGCTGAGTCTTGGCTTCCAGCTCTACGGTTTGCGTTCGCCGCGGAGCGACCGGGAAGGCCAGTCTGCCACGGCACTCGAGGGCATCCTCGAAGGTTCCCGCTTCTTTGACTCGGAGGACGCCAAGCGCCGGGTGTTCTACGGCTCGTTCTTCGTGGAGAACAAGTTCACGTGGGGTGACTTCAGCGTGACCCCCGGGTTCCGTTTTGAAGGCATTCGGCAGTCGGTCCATTCCCGGAAGTGGTCGGTCGCGAGCGGTTCGGCGAGAGACCTCGCGGTCACCAAGATCGACTACCAGCCGCTGTTCGGGCTTGGGCTCGCCTATGAACTCCCCCGGCAGCAGCAGCTCTTTGCCAACGTCTCCCAGAGCTATCGACCCACCGTGTTCAGCCAATCCCTCGTGGCGGCGCCCGGCATGACCGCCACCGACGCGAATCCCAACCTCGGTTGGAACTATGAGCTGGGCGTGCGCGGACGGCCCCTGAAATGGCTCACCTACGACACGAGTCTCTTCCTCGTGGACTTGGACAACCGATTTGGCATCGCCAACAACAGGCTCACGAGTGTCGGCCGCAGCATCAACTACGGCTGGGACGCCTCGGCCCAAGTCGACCTGATTGGCGTGCTTGCCGCTCGCACCGGCCGTGATCTCAACGCCCACTGTGGCAACCTGAACCTGTACGGGAGCCTCACACTCTTGGAGGCCGGACTCTACGGCGGGCCCAACAACGGAGGAACCCCCTCTTTTGCCCCCACCTATCTCCTGCGCACCGGCGCCATCTACGGCCTTCGCAGGACCAAGCTCTCCTTCCTCGGCACCTACATGGCCCGGCATAACGCGCAGGACAGTGGCAACCCCACCTACGCCATTCCCTCCTACGTTACCTGGGATCTCACGGCGGAGTTTCCCATTCACAAAAACGTCTCGGTCATGGCCGGCATCAACAACGTCTTCGACCAAAGGTACTATTCGCGCGTCACGGCCCAGGGCATCGACCCGAGCTACGGGCGCAATGTGTACGCCGGCTTCGCCGTCCAATTCTAAGCTCGAGGGCGCCATCCGGTTCCTCTCTGTGTCGCTCCGATGATCCGCGCCCAAACCCAGTCGCCCCTCGACCTCGCCTCCGCCTGGGTGGCGGGCGTCGCAGGGCTCTTTCTCCTGATTGGACTGGCGGGTGCTTGGACCCCCCTCTCCCCGCCCCTCCGCCTGGCCTTCGGTCAGGCCGCCTCCTCTCCCCTTGTTTCCGTCGAGGAATTCGTCGCCCCGGCCGATGAACCTGCCGCGGAGCCCTCCGAACCGAACGAGCCTCAACGCCCCCCTTCCGCGGAGGTGGTGATTCCCGCCCTGCCCGTTCTCACCCCCCCGTTGCATCCCCCCGAAATGCTCGAGGTTCCACCGCTCGAAACCCTCTCGGAGCGGCCTCCCGCGCCCCCGCAGCCGGCATCCCCCGCGAAGCCGGAAACGGCTCCGGAGCCGCTCCTCAAGCCCGCCCCCCCCTCCTCCTCCGCTCCCTCCAGAACCGCGGCGGCCCCCGCGCGCAAGGGGCGCTCCGGAGGCGCTCCGGGGGGGGCCTCCGAGCCCGTGCCTTTTTCGGCAGCCGGCGGCGGCACTTTCCCGGCCCCCGCGTATCCCTCCTCCGCGCGTTCCGCCCTTCTGGAAGGCACGGTCGTGCTCTTGGTCACGGTGGAGTCCAGTGGGGTTCCCACCTCAGTCGACATCCGCACCTCGAGCGGGCATACCATCCTCGACACCGCCGCGCGCGATCATTTGCGTCGCAACTGGCGTTGGCCATCCGGCCCGGCCCGCCTCTTTCTAGTCCCCATCAAATTTGTGCTCCGATGAATCTTCCGCCCCCTCTTCTCGCCAACGCTCTGGTGGAGCTCTTTCTCAAGGGAGGCCCGATCATGTGGCCCATCGCGGTGGTCACCGTCCTCTCGGTGGCCATCATTGTGGAGCGCTGCTGGTGGTGGCTGCTGCTCTCCCGCAGTCGGGACGCCGCCCTGCTCGACTCCGTCCTCACCGCCCTCGAGGCGGGTCAGGTGGCGGACGCACTCAAGCTCTGCGAAGGCTCGGAGGATCCCGTGCTGCGCGTCATCAGCGCGGGGATCACGCACCGCCATGCGAGCCTCCAAGGGGCTCTGCAGGCCGCGGCCGGCGTCGAAATCAAACGCGCCGGACGTTTCCTCACCGCGATGGACACGATCATCACCCTGGCGCCGCTGCTGGGCCTCCTCGGGACGGTCACCGGCATCATGGGCAGTTTCTCGAGCATCGGCGGATCCGAACTCGCCGTGGAGAAGGTCACGGGTGGGATTGGCGAAGCCCTGATCGCCACCGCCTTTGGGCTGGGCATCGCCATCGTCACCCTCATTCCCTACAACTGGTTCCACTCGCTGGTGGCCTCCCTGCAGCACGACATCGAAACCGCCGCCAACAACGTCGAGGTCTTCACCGCTCAGAAAAAATGAAGCTCGTCTCGCCGCTTCCCCATAAAAAGGCGCGCCTCGAGATCGTGCCGCTCATCGACATCATGTTTTTCCTGCTGGCGAGCTTCATGATGGTCAGCCTGACCATGACCAAGCAGCGCACGGTGGGCGTCAACCTGCCCGCCGCGGCCTCCGCTCAAAGCTCGCTTAAACCCGACTCCATCAGCCTCGCCGTGGATGCCTCCGGCCACGTCTTTTTTGAAAAGCAGCAGGTCTCCCTCGAGCAGCTCGAGAAGATGCTCCGTGAAAAGCTCGCCCTCAACCGGGACCTGCCCGTGTACGTGAGCGGCGACGCGGCCACGCCCCACGGAGCCATGGTCGCCGTGTTGGATTACGTCCGCCGCTGCGGGGTTACGAAGGTTGGCTTCAACGTCAAACCTGCGGAGAGCCGATGAGCCGTCCGGTGCCGCTCTCCATCCTGATGCTTTTGCTGCTCGGGCTGTGCGGTTTGTGCGCGTGGCAGTGGCAGCGCGAGGAGCAACTCCGGGACCTCACCCACCGCCAGCTCGCCGAAATCACCGGACTCCACAAGACGCTCGAGGAAAACGTGGCGCGCGCCAAAGCGGCCGACGCCGAGATCCTTCGCCTCACCGAGGCCCTGAACGAAATCAAGACGGCCTCCGTCGCCAAATCGCAGTACGACGAGGCCTTGGATGCCGCTCAGAAAATGCGGGAGGGCGTGCTCAAGCAGAACACGGCGATCAAGCAACAGCAGGAGGCCCTGACCAAGGCCAATGCCACCATCGCCGAAGCCAATCGAACCGTGGAAAAACTCGTCGCCGAACGCGATGGCCTCTCGCAAAAACTCAACGCCCTCACGCAGCAGTACAACAAACTCGTGAAACGCCTGCAGACCGACGCGGCGGAACCCGCCCCCGCAGGCAATCCCGCGCCCGCCCCGGCGGCCTCCGGCGAAAAATCCCGCTGATTTCCGCGCTCTCTGGGACGCTCCGAAGCCCCGCCGCCCGGGTTGCCCACCGCGGGAGACTCCGCGGGGCGAGGCAGGTCCGAGGGTTTGGTGTGCGCGGTTTGGTGTGGGCGGGACGGCGGGTGTAGAAGGGGAGGCATGAACATCCATCACCTCGAGCTGTTTTACTATGTGGCGAGGCACGGCGGGATTAGCGCGGCGGTGCGGCGGATTCCCTACGGCATTCAGCAGCCGGCGGTGAGCTGGCAGATTCTCCAGCTAGAGAAGCATTTGGACACGGCGCTCTTCGTTCGGCGTCCCTTTGCGCTGACGGCGTCCGGGGCGCGTCTTTTCGCGCACATCGCGCCGTTTTTCGAGGGGTTGGCGGCGGTGGAGACGGAGTTGCGTCAGGGGAGTGCGGGAACGCTGCGGATTGGGACGATTGAGAAGGTGCAGCGCGATTATCTTCCGGGGGTGCTGCGGGCGCTGCGGCAACGCTTTCCAAGGCTGAGCTTTGGGCTGGTGAATGCGCGTCTGCCCCGGATCGAGGAGTTGTTGCTGGAGCAAAAGCTGGATTTGGGGGTGGCTGCGTTGACGGGGCGCAGGACGCCCGGCATCCATGCGCGGGAGTTGCTCAGGCTGCAGCCGGGGCTTTGGGTGTCCGAGGAAACGCCGTGGAAGAGCGCGGAGGCGTTTTTTGCGCGCGAGCGCATTGAGGAGACGCTGATTGCCCAGTCCTCGGAGGATCCCTTTCAGCGGCTTTTTTTGGAGGAACTGGCGCGGCGGGGCATTGCGTGGTTTTGCGGTCTGGAGGTGCAGTCCCAAGACTTGGTGGGGCGCTATGTGGCCGAGGGGTTTGGCGTGGGGCTGGCGTTTCGGGAGCCCGCGGCGGTGGTGCCGGCGGGATGTCGATGGCTGCCGTTGGAGGGGTTTCCAGAGCTGTCGTACGGGGTGGTGTGGACGGGCGAACTTTCGGCTCTGCAGAAGGCCTTCATCGAGGAGTGCTCGAGGCTGGTGGCCGTCTCCGAGTCGGCTTCAGAAGCACCCGAGTCGCGCCCGCGTTCGGAGGCTCCAAAGAAGCGCGGGGCTCGTGCGCCCGGGGGGCCTGCGGGTGCGGGGAAAAAGCGGAAGGGGAGGGCTGGAGGCTAATGGGGGAGGAATGGGGTGGGTTGTGCATGGGATGAAAAAGTGTTTTTCCCCCCTGTTTGCCGCCCTCTGGTGGATGCCTGCGCTGGTGGTGAGTGCCGCCGAAGTGGCTAAAGACGCCCCCGCCTCGGGGCCCTCGAAGGCTGCGCCGACCGCGCCGACCGCGCCGGCCAAAGAGCCGCCCGCCGAACCGGACTACCAGCCTGCGCCCACGCTGGCGAATGTCTCCTACGGTCCCCATGCCAAGCAGGTGATCCACTTTTGGAAGGCGCAAACCGAGAAGCCTGCACCGCTGCTTTTTTTCATTCACGGCGGCGGTTGGCAGGGAGGCAATCGCTCGAGCGGACTCTACCCGGAGTTGCTCAAGGAGATGCTGGGTGCGGGCATCTCGGTGGCCTCCGTGGAATATCGGTTCATTCGGGAAGCCACAGAGGACGGTCTGGTGCCTCCGGTGAAGGGGCCGCTGTCGGACGCGGCGCGGGCGCTCCAGTTCGTCAGGAGCAAGGCGGCGGAGTGGAATATCGACAAAAGCCGGATCGCGGCGAGCGGGGGTTCCGCCGGCGCTTGCTCGTCCCTCTGGCTGGCGTTTCATGACGATCTTGCCGAGCCGCAGAGTGCCGACCCCGTGGCGCGCGAATCGACGCGCCTCCTCTGCGCCGCAGTGAACGGCGCGCAGACCACGCTGGATCCCGCCCAGATGGCGGAGTGGACTCCCAACAGCCGCTACGGCGCGCACGCTTTCGGGATTGCTGCGGATCCGGTGAAGAAGACCTCGGCGTTTGCGGAGTTTTTGGCGAAGCGCGAAAGCATTCTTCCCTGGATCGCGGAGTACTCTCCCTACGCCCTCGTGAGCGCAGGCGATCCGCCGGTGTACCTTTTTTACAAAACCCCGCCGGCCATGGGAAAAGAGGAGAAGGATCCCACGCACTCGGCCAACTTTGGCGTCGGCCTGCTGGCGCGCTGCAAAGCAGCCGGAGTGGATTGCGAACTTGTCTATCCGGAGGCCCCGGGCGTGGTGCATCCGCGCATCGCGGACTATCTGATCGCGAAGCTGAAAGCCGTTCCCGCGAAATAGGGGAGCCGGGGGGAACGCGGGCTCTGGGTCCGTCGAGGGCTGCCGGGTTCCCTCGGCGGAGCCGCGCGATGGCACCTTCGCGTGGTGTTCATGCGCGCTTCCGTGCGGAGGAGCGGTCGCCTTTTTTCATCCAAAACGAGACCTCCGGCGGGTGCCGGGGTTTCAAGGGAGTGTGGCGGCCTTAAAAGCCGCGCACGCCAGAAACCCTTGATCTCTCTGACTCCCCATTCGATGAAAATGAACGCTCTGAATTACCGCTGGATCCAGTCTGTGTCCGGGATGGTTGCACTCGCCACGTGGGTGGGCATGGCCCAACCCGCCGAGGCCAAACCCAAGCGCGAGGAGGGATCCACCGGAACCTATGGATGCGCCCGGTTTGACGTGAACCAGAACGGCATCCTGGACGAGGACGAGAAGGCGGCTCTCCTCAAGGCGTTTGAAGGGGGGGATCCCGCCCTGAAACTGCTCGACACCAACAACAACGGGAAACTCGACGAGTCCGAGCTGGGGGCGATCAAGCTTCCGGCGCCGAAGAAGGGGAAGAAGAAGGGTTAATCCCCTGCCGCCCGGCTTCGGTCGAAGGGCTTCGAGGGGCGGGGCGAGGGGTTATTCGCATCCCCTCCGCCCTCCTGCGTCCCTGATGATTGCGGGGAGCTTCCGGCCTATTTTGCCGGGGCTGCGTAGCCGGCGGCGGGTTTGCCGTCGGGCTCGAGCTTGCCGCACACCCAGAGCAGGCCGCGGCCGACAAGATCGAGGTACTCCGGGGTTTCCACGACTTGGTTGCCGTGACCGAGGGAGCAGGCGAAGGTGCGCACGCCGCCAACTTGGTTCACCCAGATGACGGGGTTATCCGCCTTCGCCTCGTGGCTGTAAACGCTTCCAAGCACCACGGCCGAGTCCCAGAGTTTCTCGATCCGATACAGCTCATCCGGGATGGGCGTTTTCCAAAGTGTGGGGAATCCCGCCATCACCGGGTGCTTGGTCTCCACGGCTTTGACTTCGAGGACCGCGCTTTTCTCGTGGAAGGTGCTCTTGGCGCCGATCCATTCGCGCCAGAGGTCCGCTGCGTCCGAGGTGCGGTAGCTGTGCATCGCGCAGTGCAGGAACACCGCCGGAGTCCCCGCCCGATGCGCGGAGGCGATGCGTTTGAGGAGCTCGGGATCCTTGACCGCCCCGTAGCATTCGTCGTGCACGACCACGTCAAAGCCCTTGGCCCACTCCTCCTTCGCATACGCGGAACTCACATGGTCCCGCGAGGCGGCCACATCCTTGCCCTCCTTTGAGACCACGTCATGGACGATGGTCCACTCGACGGGGAGCCGTTTGGAGAGGCCCTCGGACAGAATCTGCTTCTGGGCGGTGTAATCGTGGCAGCAGCCCCCGGCGATCAGCAGGGCGCGGATCGGTTTGGCTGGCGCGGCGAGGCTCGGGGTCGCGGAGCCGAGCACGCCGAGGGCGGTGAGCAGGAGGGAGGAGAGGAGGGGGCGCATAGGAGGGACGGGGAGCGTTGGAGTGGGTTTTGGTTTGGTCTGGCTATCCGGATCTCTGAAATCGTTAAGCGGAAACTGACGGGTTTCTTAGCTGATGTCCGTGTGCCTCCCGCGAAAAGCGGCCCCCCCGGTCCGGGGTTTCACGGCGGGGCTAAGAACCGGAGGGTCTTCGGGTGACTTCGAAGAGTGCGCCGGAACGGCTCGGATCGTGGCGGCACCCTCTCTGTTTTCGCGCTTTGTTTCCCATGAAAATCCCCCTCCCGTTCCTCTTCCCTGGCACGCTCCTTCTGGCTTCCCTTGCCATGCTTTCCCCCACGGTTTTCGGTGTGAATTCTCCGCTGCCCCCGCCCAACTATGACGAAAGCCGCGTGGGTTCTTTCACGCTGCCCGAGGCCCTCCGCATGGCCGATGGCAGCCCCGTGGAGACCGCGCAGGATTGGACCCGGCGTCGGCGTCCGGAACTTTTGGAACTGTATCGGCAGCACGTGTACGGGCGGACTCCGCAGATTCAGGGGCCATTGGAATTTCGGGAGCTCGACAGCCGGGAGGATGCGCTGGGAGGGACGGCGGTGCGCAAACGCGTGTGGATCACCCTGAAGGACCGGCCGGCGTGGAAAGGGTTGGAGGTGTTGCTGTACGTGCCTCGGAAGCGCTTGGGACCGGTTCCCTGTTTTGTGGGGCTTAACTTCATGGGGAATCACTCGACCACGCGCGAGACCGACCTGCCCATCAGTTCGCAGTGGCTGGAATTCCGGGCGCAGAGCGGGACGCCTCCGCGCAAAGGGGAGCCCGAATCGCCGGAGAGCAGCCGCGGTTTTCAGCATGGCCGATGGAATCCCGAGGCCATCGTGGGTGCCGGGTGTGCGGTCGCGACGGCGTACTACGGCGACCTGGAGCTGGATCTTCCGACGGGGTGGACCCACGGGGTGCGCGCGGCGCTCAGCCCCCAAGGCGCGCAGACGGAGTGGAAACCGGACGACTGGGGGGCGATTGGGGCGTGGGCGTGGGGGTTGAGTCGGATCCTGGATTTTTTGGGGACGGTTCCGGAGGTGGATTCCCAAAAGTGCGCGGTGATTGGCCACTCCCGTTTGGGGAAAGCGGCGCTATGGGCCGGGGCACAAGACGAGCGGTTTTCCGTGGTGATCTCCAACAACTCGGGAGAGGGCGGGGCTGCGCTCATGCGGCGCCAGTTTGGGGAGACGGTGGAGGTGATTACGGCGCGGTTTCCGCACTGGTTTGCCCCCCGGTTCAAACAGTACGCGCGGAATGAGGACGCCTGTCCGGTGGATCAGCACCTTCTGATCGCCCTGTGTGCGCCCCGCCCGGTGGCCATTGGCAGCGCCGAGGAGGACCGTTGGGCCGATCCCACGGGAGAGTTTCTCTCGGGGTATCACGCCGGGCCGGTCTACGGGCTCTTCGGAAAGCAGGGGCTTGCCTCCTCCGAAAAACCAAGCGTGGGAACCGGTGCCACGGGCGACACCATCTCCTACCACCTCCGTCCCGGACCGCATGACATCAACGCGGAGGATTGGAAGGAATACCTGCGCTTTTGCAAACGCCACTGGAACCTTCAGGAGTAAGCCCGGCGGGCGAGGGGCGTCCGCCCTCCTTGGGGGGGGCCGATCGCCCCGTGTCAGCATCGGGCGAGCATCCAGGAGCGCAGGTCTGCAATGGCCTGATCTTTCGCGGAATCGTGGAAGGGCTCGTGGAGGTTGTCCGGATACACAAGGAGTTGCTTGTCCGTGCTCCGGGCGGTTTTGAGAAGCCGCTGGGCGCCCTCGAGGGCATTTACGGGATCGGCACCTCCGTGGAGCAGGAGGAAGGGGACGCGGAGGGCGTCGAGGCGCGTGCGCAGGAAATCAATCAGGGCGAGGCTTTCGGTGGCAAAGCGCGCGGTGATGGCGCGGAGGGTCAGTGGATCGGCATGGAATGCGGCTTCGACGGCGGGATCGCGGGCGAGGACCGGGTAGGGAGCCCGCGGCAAAGGGATGGAAAAGCGGGGGAGAATGCAGGAGAGGAGTCTGGCGAGGCGCAGGAGATGGGGGGCCTTGATTCCGGAGGGTTCGAGGGCGGTTCCGGAGAGGATGAGGCCGCGGAGGGTTGCGGGGGAATGGATCGCGAGATGGAGCGCGGGGAGGGAGCCGAGGCTGTGGCCGAGGAGGAAGCAGGGAGGCTGCGGGGCGGGGAGTTGCCGGAGGAAGAGGCGGACGTCTTCGCAGAGGTGCGCGTGACGGGCGAGATGTCCGCGGGGGCCTCCGGAGCGGCCGTGTCCGCGGAGGTCGAAGGCGTGGACTGCGATGCCGGCTTGGGTGAGCGGCGCGGCGAGGTGGGCGTAGCGTCCGGAGTGCTCGGTCATGCCGTGGACGATCGCGAGGGAGGCCTTGGGGGGCGTGTCGGGAAGCCAAGTCTGGCCGAAGAGAGCGGTGCGCTCAGCGCCCTGAAACTGGAATGGATGCGAACGCATGGTGGAGAAGGGGCGGGTTTTCCGAAGGGGAGTATTGGATCCTCGCAGGTCACGCCTCGGCTTTTTGTCCTTTCAGAACCAGATCTCGGAAGGCTCTCACGTGCGGGAGTTCGTGGCGGCCCTTGCGCTGGAGGAGAATGACCTCCTCGTGCCCGAAGAGCGACGCGATATCGCGGACGACGAGTTCCTTTTCCCCGGCGGAGGGCTGGGGGAGGGCGGCGGAGGCCGCGCTGGTCCCGAGGGCGATGCCAAAGCCGATGCTCACGTAGCCAAGCAAGAGCTCACGATTGGTGGCTGTCATGGCCACGTTCATGCGCTTGGCGAGACCTGCCTCCGCGAGGGTGTGGTGGATCTGGCGATACGAGCTGGATTCCTCGCCACTGAGCACGAGCGGGTACTGGAGGATGTCCCGGAGCGCAATCGGATCTGCGGTGGCGAGCGGGTGATCCTTGGGGCAGATGAGGTGGAAGGGAAAACGAGCGAGCGGCCAGATTTGAAACTGGGGCAGGGGTTCGTCGCCCTCGGCGAGACCGATGATGGCCACGTCGGCCTCCTCATTCTCGAGGACTCTGCGCGCGGCGAACGAGGGACGATCGAGCAGCCGGAGGTTCACGGTGGGATGGTGCTTGCGGTAGTCGATGATCGGCCTCCACAGGGCGCCGGAGAGCAGGGGCGCCGGCGCCACGACGGTGAGGGTGCGTGGCGCCGTCCGGCACTGGTTTTCAAAAAGGCTGCGCAGGGAGTCGAAGCCCTCGACGAGCGGCGAGGCCAGATCCAGGAGCCGCTGTCCATCCTCGGTGAGCGAGACGTGAGCGCCTTTGGCCACCACGAGCTGCACCCCGTATTCGTCCTCCAGAGCCCGGACCTGCTGCCAGATGGAGGGGACCGCCAAGCCCAGCGAAGCGGCAGCCGAGGCGAAGCCCCCCTGTCTTGCGAGGGCCACCAGGGCGCGGATTTGGCGGAACCGCACTTCTTTGAAGTAGCGGCGGGGGAGGGAGTTCGAGGGAGCAGATTTCCTGGCCATTAGGCGTGAGCGAATGAACATTAGGATAATTTGTCGTTTTGGGTAACAAGAAAAGGACGCGCCTCGAGTCGACTTGCCGTCATGGACCTCACCCCTCCTCCTTTTGCGCGTTGCGCTTTTCCATCCCCCCTCGCTGGAGCCTCGGCCGGGGCAAGCGTCCAGGGACACGCTGCCGATCCGCTCGCTCGGAAGGGTCGCACGAGGCCCGCTCTCCTCCGTCCGCTCGCTTGCCTGCTTGGGATGATGGCGCTCTGCGCAGGCGCGGCTCTCGCGGAGGGGGGACGTTCGCTGGAGGCGGCTGCCCGAATCGATGCCCTGCTGCGGAGCCATTGGCAGTCCCAGCAGTTGCCGGAAAACCCGGATGCGGGAGAGGAAGTCTTTCTCCGTCGGGTTTATTTGGATGTGGCGGGCAGGATCCCCACGGTGCGGGAGGCGCGGGAATTTCTCGCGGATCCGCGTGCGGACAAGCGCGGCCAGTTGATCGACCAATTGCTGAATCAGGAGAGTTATGTGTCGGCGTTTTATCCCTTCTGGGCGGACATCCTCCGGCTCATTGAGATTCAGCCGAACACGCAGGGGGTTTCCAATGCGGCCTACGAGCGTTACGTGAAGCGGAGTCTGCGGGACAACAAGCCTTACGACCAGTTTGTGCGGGAGTTGCTCTCGAGCCGGGGGGTTGCGTTTGAGAACGGAGCGGTTGGTTACTACCTGCGGGATCGGGGGATGCCCTTGGACAATATGGCTGTGACGGCGCGCATCTTCCTGGGCACGCGGATCGAGTGTGCTCAGTGCCACGATCATCCCTTTGACAAGTGGAAGCAGACGGATTTCTACAAGCTGGCGGCGTTTACCTACGGAAATGTGGACCGGAGATTTATGGAACGGCTCGGCTTTGAGCGGACGATCCACGCGCGTCCGGATCTGGCATCGGTTTCCAAGCAGCACAAATACAGGGCAATGCTCGCGGGCTATTACGAGGTCGCCGGACAGGTCCTGGAGAGCACCGAGATTCACCCCACGGGAAAGGAGATCCGGTTGCCGCATGACTTCCGCGAGTCGGACGGGAAACCCCATGACGTGATCTCTCCCGCGCCGCTGTTTGGCGAGTTGCCGGAGGAGACCTACCCGCAGGGCGAGGAGCGCAGCGAGGTGTTTGCGCGCTGGGTGAGCGCTCCTGAGAATCCCCGGTTCACCCGGGTGATTGTGAACCGGTTTTGGAAGAAGCTGTTCGGAGCGCCGCTGACGGATCCGCTGGACGGGCTCACGGACGCGAGCGAGAGCGCCATTCCCGAACTCGAACGCTATTTGGAGCAGGTCATGGTGGAAGGACGCTATGACATGAAGGCGTTCCTGCGGGTGGTGTTGAATACGCGCGCCTACCAGTCAGCGGCCTTGCAGGCGGAACCCGCTCCGGGGAGTCCGCGCCACTTTCAGGGGCCTTACTTGCGTCGGATGACTGCGGAGCAAATTTGGGATTCGTTTGTGGCGCTGGTGAGTCACGAGCCGGAAGCACCCAACATGAAGCGGGAGGCCCTGCAGGAGACGAAACTTCGCACGGCGAGGACGACGCAGTTGGCCTACGAGGCCATGGGGGTGGAGAGCGTGATCGATATGGCGCTCGGGCGCGTGGATACGGATGACCAGTTTCAAAAGGAGCGGGCGGGCCTCATGGTGCAGATGGCGACGGCGGTCCGCGAAGGGGATTCCAACGAAGTTAAAAGGCTCCAGGGCGCGGTGTCCGAGGTGGAGGGGCGCTGGGAAAAAGACAAGACCGAACGCTTCGTGATGCCGTTGCTCGAGACGCTTGCCCGGAAGATGGGCGGACCCGAGGCTAAGCCCGTGCGCGATGCGTTGTTCGCTCATCCGCATTGGGAGCACTACGTGCGTTCCCGAGACGTGTTTCGCCAATTCTACATCGCGGGGGACCCGCTGAGCCCCAAGGACCCAGCGCAACTCTCGTCGGCGGAGCGATCGCGTCGGGAACGCTGGCTCGCCGAGGCCAACCGGCTCGGGATTGCCGACAAAGACCGGGCAGCCTTCGAGGCGTACTGCAAGGCCACCTCCGAACAGTGGCTTCGGGCCGCGGAACTGGGGAACCCGTCCCCGCGCGGTCATTTTCTGCGGGAGATGGGCCAGAGCGACCGGGAGCTGGTGGAGAACGCGAATCTGAATGCGGGAATGCCCCAAGCCCTGTTGTTGATGAACAGCGAAATCACGTCGAAGAAGGGGCTGATGGCTCCGTTTTCGCCCCTGATGTTGCAGGTGGGGCGTGTCCCGGAATCGGAGCGGCTGGAGGCGGTCTGTCTCGCCCTGTTTTCACGCAAGCCGAGGGCCGATGAAGAAGCGGCGTGGCGGGAGGCGCAGAAGCACGGCACGAACTCGGTGGAAGATCTCATCTTCGCGCTGCTAAACGCGCCGCAGTTCCTCTTTGTGGAATGACCTTCGATCCATCCCCTCTTTGAACTCCCGATGAACCTCTTGCACTCCAACACCCCTCCGATGAACCGCCGCCACCTCCTTTCGCAACTCGTGAAGACTTGCCTCGGCGTGAGCGTGGGGGCGCCGCTGCTTCGTTCCCGCGCTCTCGCTGACTCCGCCGTCTCCACCGCCTCCACCGCCGCGCCGGTCTCGGTCCCGCGAGGCCGCGCCCGTAATGTCATCTACCTCTACATGGAAGGTGGGCAGAGCCATTTGGACACCTGGGATCCCAAGGAAGGGGACGTGGCGGGCCCGGTCCACGCGATTCCCACGAGCGCCGACGGGGTTTTCCTCAGCGAGTATCTTCCTCTCACAGCCCAGCAGATGCACCATGGCGCGGTGATCCGATCCCTTGCCTCCACGCAGGGAGCGCACGAGCAGGGCATTTATTTCATGCACACCAGCTACACGTTGCGGGGAACGGTGAAGCATCCCTCCCTCGGTTCCTGGCTCGCCCATTTTCAAAAGGCGGGCAATGCGGAGCTGCCGGCCTCGGTGTATGTGGGCAACTCGAGTTCCCATCCGGGGGCCGGGTTTTTGCCGCCGCGCCTGGCTCCGTTCTTGGTGAGCAATCCGGAAAATGGGGTGCAGAACATCCGCCCGCAGGAGGGGGTGACGATGGACCAGTTTGACGCTCGGTCCCGGCTCGCGGAGCAGTTTGGGAGCGCCTTTCGGTCCCGTTTCCCGCACCGCAGTGTGAATGCGCAGGCCGATATGTACGACGGCGCCATTCGCCTGATGAAGAGCGCGGATCTCGACGCGTTTGATTTGACGCGCGAGGAGCCCTCTCGGCGGGAGGCTTACGGGAAGGGGCCCTTTGGGCAGGGATGCCTTTTGGCGCGGCGTTTGGTGGAGCGTGGCGTCCGTTTTGTGGAGGTGGGGCTCAATGGATGGGACACGCACGGGAACAACTTCACGCTCGTGCCCGAGTTGTGTCGTTCGATGGATCGCGGCCTGTCCGCGTTGATCCAGGATCTGGACTCCCGGGGAATGCTTCAGGACACGCTGGTGGTGGTGGCCACCGAGTTTGGACGGACGCCGAAGATCAATGTGAACCAAGGGCGCGACCATTATCCCCAGGCCTTCTCCGCCGCGATGTTCGGCGGAGGGATTAAGGGGGGAATGACGTATGGCGCCACCGACAAAACGGGATCCGAAGTGACCGAGGGCAAACTCTCGATCCCCGATTTGAACGCGACGATTGCGTACGCGCTTGGGATGCCGATGGAGGAGAAGGTGATTTCCCCGAGCGGAAGGCCCTTCACGGTGGCGGACAAAGGCAAGCCCGTGCGGGAACTCTTCGCTTAGTGTTCCGTTTCCTCCCTCCGCTCGGGGCTGCGCGAGGGAGCCGGTGGAAACGGGGCGGCCTTTTGTTTGGGATGGCGCTGCGGCCTTGTGCGCCTCCTCTTACGAGCAGGAGGGCGGCGGTTGGGGGCGCCTAGGGGAGGGGGCGGATTTTGATATTCCGGTACCAGACGGGATTGCCGTGGTCCTGGAGGCAGAGGTGGCCCTTGGGGGATTTGCCGAAGCCGGGGAAGGCGTTGAATTTGGATTTGGCGACCTTCTCGTTCCAGTCGGCAGAACCAATCTCGTACTCGACGTACTTGGTGCCGTTCATCCAGTGCTCGCACTTGCCCTGACGGGTGACGAAGCGGAGTTGGTTCCATTCGCCAACGGGTTTGGTGGTGTCGACGGAGGCCGGGTAGAGGGCGTACATCCAGCCCGCCTTGTTGGGGTCGTGGCCGCCCTGGTTATCGAGAATCTGGATCTCCGGTCCGGTTTTCCACGGGGTGTTTTCGGATTCCTGAACCCGGAACATGATGCCGCTGTTTCCCCCGGGGGAGATTTTCCATTCGAGGGAGAGCTCGAAGTTTTCGAACTGCTCTTTGGAGACGAGATCGCCCGCCTTTTCTTTGCGGAAAAGCGCGCCGTCTTCGGCGACCCAGCCCGCGGGCAGGGCTTCTTTTTTGAAGCCGCGCCAGTCGGCGGCGGGATCCTTTCCGTCGAAGAGAAGGCGCCAGCCGGCGGCTTTTTCAGCCTCGGAGAGGGTGTTGGCGTCTGCGGCGAAGGCGGCGGAAGCGAGCGCGAGGGGAGAGAGCCAGGCGAGGAGGCGGCGGGACGGGGTCATGGTTCGGAGGGGCAGAGGGAGAGAGAAGAGGAAGGGGAGAGAGAGAAAAAAAAGAGGGCGCCGTCCATTGCTGGCCGACGCCCCCAGTGTTCCCCCCAGGAACATTAAGTGAGATCCGCGGGGGCGCGTTTCGTTAGAAAAAAACCGATCTTTTTTTGGAGGCCGCCGGTGATCTGGTTGAGAGTGCGTGCGTAGTTGCCTGTGGTGCAGTGATTTGAGCGAATAGAATTCGGGTGCCTAAGGGTCGCGTGGCGCGCGGGATTTCTCGCCGCCGAGTCGGCGCAGGGCCCACTGGATGGTGGCGAAGCAAAGGGAGGCGAGCACGAGGAGGTTGCCGAAGTCGCCGAGGAAGACGATGCCGATGTGGAGGCGTTGGAGAAAGAAGGCGGCGGCGAAACTGAGGGCGAGGAGCGTGAGGAGTCCCGAGAGGCGGTCGAAGCCCGGGATGTCATCGAGGGTTCGGACATTGCCCCGGATCAGGGCGAGGGTGATGCCCATCGAAAGGACGGGCAGGAAATGGGTGAGGAGGTTGAGTTTGAGCAGGTCGGCATTGCGGAAGAAGCAGAGGTAGGCGAGGAGCGTGCCCATGAAGATGCCGGGGATGGAAACCCAGTAGATGCACACGGCGTAGAGGTAGCGCCAGGGGGCGGCGCTGCCCCCGGCGCGGCCGTGGATGCCGCGCAGAAGCAGGCAGAGCAGGGGAGGCAGGGCGAGGGCGAGGGTGAGGCCACCGGGATGGCGCCCAAGCCAGCGGAGGAGATCTTCGAAGCTCATGGCGCGAGTATGCCGCGCGGAGGCAGGGACGGCCACTCCGGAGGGGAACGCGGGTCGGTTGAAGGAACGAAGCGGGGTCGCGTTTGGGGCAAAGGCTCGGAGGCACCGGGGGTTGTCTCGGGGAACGTCGGACTTCGAGTCGAGGTCCGAACGCTTTGGTGGATCGCAGTAAACCCTTTTTATTCCCCCTATGTTTTGCTCCAAAAAGTCGATGGCCTTGTGGGCGGCCTTGCCGGTGATGCTGGTGGCCCCCGCGTGGGCGGAGGTGAAGCTGCCGAACGTTTTTTCTCCGCACATGGTGCTGCAGCGGGAGCGTCCGGTGCCGATTTGGGGGACGGCGAGTCCCGGGGAGAAAGTGGAGGTGCGTTTTCGGGATCAGGTGCAGAGCGTGGAGGCGAACGGGGAGGGAAAATGGAAGGTGACGTTGAAGCCGTTGGAGGCGGGCGGTCCGGATGTGTTGCAGGTGGGGGGTGTGCGGGTGGAGGACGTATTGGTGGGGGAGGTGTGGGTGGGCTCGGGTCAGTCGAACATGGACATGATGGTGCGTGCGTACACGGCGGGGGACGCGGCGCTGGAGGGATTGGCGAAGGAGAGCTACCCGCAGATTCGGCTGCTGCGCAAGGGGGCGGCCTCCCGGTGGTCCACGGCGGATCCGGCGAACAACGGAGAGTTTTCGGCGCAGCTTTTTGCGTTTGGGGTGGCTTTGCAAAAGAAGCTTGGGGTGCCCGTGGGGTTGATGGTGGGGGCGGTGGGGGGCACGCCTTCGGGGTTCTGGCTGACGGAGGAGATGTACCGGGCGGACGCGGCGTGTCAGGAGTTGGTGAAAAAGATGGCGCCGACTTACGACTACGAGGGGTTGCACCGGCAGTACCTCGAGCAGAAAGCGAAGTGGGAGGGGGAGATGGCCGAATGGAACAAGGTGGCGGATGCGGCGAAAAAGGAGGGCAAGGAGGCGCCGAGGGCGCCGAAGGCTCCCCCGGCCGTGGGGAAAGCGGGGGAGGTGAATTCGGGCAAAATGGGCAGTCTGTTTGAGGCCTTCATCCGCCCCTACGTGGGGTATGCGATCCGCGGGGTGTTGTGGGATCAGGGGGAGAGCCGGACGAATGTGGCTTGCGTGGATCAGTTCACTTTGATGGGCGCGCTCGTGAAGGGATGGCGAAAGGAATGGGGGCAGGATTTCCCCTTCCTCTACGTGCAGAAGCCCAGTGGCGGGGGCATTGCCTGGGACCCGGCGGCCCCGATGGCTGCCGCCGCGCGCAAGCTGCAGCCCGAGCCCCCCCAAGTGCCTTCCAAACCGGAGGTGGCCGATTACTCGCACGAGCTGCACCTGCGGATCCGGGAGCATCCGAACACCTTCATGGTGACCAGCTCTGATTTGGGGCCCGGGGTGCATCCCGTGCTCAAATCCGCCTATGGAGAGCGCGGTGCGCAGGTGGCCATGGCCGCGGTGTATGGAGCCAAGCACGCCTTCTACGGTCCGCTCTACACCGGCCATCGCGTGGAGGGAAGCCGGGTGCGCCTCGCTTTCTCGCATGTCGGCCAGGGCCTGGCGCCGGCTCAGGTTCCGAAGCTTCAGGGATTTGCGATCGCCGGAGCCGACCGGAAGTTTGTCTGGGGCGAGGCCGTGATCGAGGGCGACACCGTGGTGGTGTCGAGTCCGTCCGTGCCCAATCCGGAGTCGGTTCGGTATGCGTGGAGCGAGACGTTTCCGTGGGCGAACCTGTTCAACAAAGACGGGCTGCCGGCGCAGCCTTTCCGCACGGACTCGTGGTGAGGTGCGGGGAGAAGGAGGGCGTCAAGGGGTGGTGGGGGGGAGTCCGGGAGGGAGTGCAAAGGTGTTCTCCGGGAGGGTGGGGTTGATCTCCAGGGACTCGATGGTGAAGATGGTGGAGGCAGCCTCGGCGGTGCCATTGGCGTTGAGAGCGCCCATGGCAAAGGTGTGGGGATAGGCGATGCCGTTCACCTCTTTGTAATCGGTGAAGATTTGGAAGAACGAGTGGCTGTCCTTGTCCCCGGCGTCGTGGTGCGGGCATGCCCAGTCTTTGCGCATCAGGAGCCCGCTTTCGGTGGAGAAGTAGAGCCGGATGGGAGGGAACGTTTCGCGGACGCACTCGACGGTGTAGCAGGGCGTGCCCTCGACCTCCTGGGTGCCGACGCAGCGGGCCGTACCCAGCAGCTTCCAATGAGCCGGGTCCGGAAAGATCAGGTTCGAGAAGCCGACGGTCACCAGATGCGCCTCCTTTCCGGTGAGGACCTTGGGTTCCTTGTCCTCGCGCTCCCACACGGTTTTTCCGTCCCAACCCGATTGATAGAGGCCACTCATGGAGAACACGCTCCGGCGCGGGGCGGCCGCGAGGGAGGCCTCGAAGGGGGGACTCTCTTTCGCATCGGCGCCGTTGCTTTCGGAGCCTTTGCCCTTGATGCGCAGGGACTGGATGGGGGCGGTGTCGGAGGAGACTCCGATGGCGCGGAAGTATTTCCCAAAGAGCGATTCGGCGGAGGGGAGCGGCTCGGATTGGGCGGGGGGCGGGGTTTGGGCGGAAGCGGGGGCGGGGAGGGCGTGGAGGCAGAGGAGGGTGAGACTGGCGAGGAGGGAGGGGATTTTCATGAGTTAAGGCGTTGGGGTATCGGGTTTCGCAGGGGCATTCGGTCTGGGCGCCTCGTTTGCGGAGGAAGTACCGCGGAGGTGTGCCCTTCGCGGTCTCGGCATACAAGACCGGAGCGAGGGCGAATGGTTACGGAAAAAGTTCAGGGGACGGAGCGGGGAGGGGGGAGAAAGGAGGGAGTGCATGCTGGGAGCGGGCGGCGCAGTGTGGCAGGGTGGCGGGATGGATAAGCGACTGGTCTGGTTCTGCGTGCTTCTCGCGCCGGTGATGGGGTGGTCTGCGATTGGGGCGCATGACCGGTTCACGTGGATTTTGGAGGTGGCGCCGGTGCTTTTAGGCGTGCCGCTTGCCTTGGCGACGGGGCGGCGGTTTCCGTTGTCCTCGCTGGTGCTGGGGTTGCTGTGGTGGCACAGCGTGATCCTGATCGTGGGGGGCCATTACACGTATGCGCTGGTGCCGCTGGGGGAATGGGCGAAGACGTGGTTTGGTTGGACGCGGAATCATTACGATAAGCTGGGGCATTTCGTGCAGGGGTTTGTCCCTGCGGTGCTGGTGCGCGAGCTTTTGCTGCGCACCTCTCCGCTGCGCGATGGGGGAAACGGAAGGCCGAGCCGGTGGCTGCCGGTGCTGGCGGGGAGCGTGTGTCTGGCGTTCAGCGCCTTTTACGAGTTGATCGAGTGGTTCACGGCGGTGACGAGCGGCGCGGCTGCGGACGATTTTCTGGGCACGCAGGGGGACCCGTGGGACACGCAGACGGATATGCTGATGGCGCTGCTTGGGGCCACGGCGGCCCTGGGCATTCTGCCGCGCTGGCACGATCGCTCCCTCGCGCGGCTGGGAGTCGGCGCGCGCCGGGCTTCGCGCTAGCCCAGCAGGCGCACGGCCCACTGCAGCGCGGAGGTGTAGCGCATGGAGCTGACGGTGTCCGCGACCTTGATCCCGAAGCTCAGGAACTCCTCGAAATCTTTCATTTGTTTGTGGAAATCGGCTCCGGGTCCCTCGGACTCGGACTGGCTCTGGGCGGCGCAGTCGCGCACGAGGCGGAGGGCGGGTTCGATTTCGCGCCGTTTGCGCTCGCGGGCGATGGTGGCGAAGATGGTCCAGAGATCCTTTTCGGCCTCGAAGAACTCCTTGCGCTCGCCCTTGCGGGGGACGATGCGGACGAGGTTCCACTCCACAAGTTCCTTGAGGTTGGTGTGGGCGTTGCCGCGGCTGATGTCCAGCAGGGCCATGACCTCGTCGGTCGACAGGGAGACCGGGGAGGTGAGGAGGAGGGCGTGGATTTGGGCCATGGTGCGGTTGATGCCCCATTGGGAACCGAGGACGCCCCATTGATGGATGAAGGCATCGCGAGCGGACTTCCAGGAGGGGATCGCGGGCTCGGTTTCCATGAATTTCAATATGCTTTGAAAACTTGCGGGGTCAAGGAGCCCGGGTTCGCGCCCGTCCTGCGCCGGGGAGTCCGAAACCAAGGGACTGAAGGCGCAACCATTCGCAAAAGTGGGGGTTTGGATGAGACGATGTGAAGTGGGAGGGGTGGGCGTGTTACGGGCATCCGGTGGTGCGCACGCTTCACGTGGACGCACTGGCGCAGAAGGGGCGCTGTACCCAGGCCTTTTTGATGGCGCGCAGCTGCAGTCCGCGCCGTTCCAGCATCATCACGGGGCGGCATCCGCACAACGTGGGACCGGCCGCAGCTTCGCAATCTCGTGAAGGAGCCTCCCCTGCGCGGGACGTGGTCCGGAAAGCCCCGGGAGGCGCATCGGGTGTGTTTCGGACATGCCTTGGTGGATTGGAAGCATCCTCCCGCGCGGGCGATCCGTGTACGGTGGCAACGATGCGACTGGCCCGGCCCGCTGCGGTTTGCCGCTGTCAGTCGAAAGCCATCCGAAACGATCCACCCTCAAGACGCCCCGAATTATGCCCAATCCCTGGACTGGAAAAGGAAACCCCTACACTCGCGAGGAAGTCGTTGCGCGGCTTCAGGCCACCCGGAACCGGGGGGAGCCCATCATTGCCGCCGGTGCCGGCACGGGGATCTCTGCGAAGTTCATCGAAAAGGGCGGCGCAGACTTGATCATCATCTACAACAGCGGCCGCTTCCGGATGATGGGGCATGGTTCGACGGCCGGGCTGATGGCGTATGGGGATGCCAATGCCATTGCGATGGATATCGGGGAGTACGAAGTGCTGCCCGTCGTGGAGGAGATCCCGGTGATTTGCGGCGTGCACGCCACCGATCCGCGCCGCCGGATGTGGCACTGGCTGGGCAAGGTCAAGGACATGGGCTTTTCGGGCGTCAACAATTTCCCCACGCACACGATTGTGGACGGGCATTTCCGCGGGGTGCTGGAGGAAACGGGGATGAGTGTGCAGAAGGAGTTCGAGATGGTAGGGCTTGCGCGCCGAATGGACCTTTTTTCCATCGTCTATGTAGCCACCCCCGAGGAGGCCGCGGAGATGACAAGGCAGGGGGCGGACGCCGTGATCGCGCATGTCGGCACGACGGTGGGCGGTTCGATCGGTGTGACCAGCGCCGTCGTCTCCTGGGACCACACCATCGGCGTCACCCAGCAGATCATCGACGCGGCGCGGAGTATTCGCAAAGACGTGTTCACCCTGACCCACGGAGGCCCGATCAACTCCCCCAAGGACGTGGAATTCGTATTGAGTAAAACCACGGCGGATGGGTTTGTGGGAGCGAGCAGTCTCGAACGCATGGGGGTGGAGGCCTCGCTCACCGAATTGACCCGCGAGTTCAAGCGGGTGCCGCTCACGCGTCCGTAGCCCCGCCCAACGGTCTCATGAGCGTTTCCACGCAGGATCGACGTTTTGTGGGCAGGGAGGAGTGCGTGGCGTTCGACTCCGCCTTCGCCCGGGAGGAATGGCTGTGCCGTTCCGATATCGTGCCGAATCAACAACTGCTGCTCGTGCGCGCCACGATGCAGCCCGGCGGATCGCATCCCTTTCATTTCCACCCGGGCAGAGAGGAGATCCTCTACATTCTGAGCGGCCGGGCCGAGCAGTGGGTGGGGTCCGCCCGGCGCATTCTGAATCCGGGGGATATCGCATTCGTTCCGGCCGGCGAAGTGCATGGCACGTACAACCCGCATCCCGAACCCTTGGTGTTTCTCGCCATGCTTTCGCCGTCGGACGCGCCCGGACCGGCCATGGTGGACGTCTCCACCGAGAACCCATGGAATGCGATGCGCGGGCCCGGATAGTCTGGCGATTTTCACCCCCTTCTCCCTCTCCTCCCATGCACACCCCCGTCATTGCGGTTCTTGGAACTTTTGACACGAAGGGCGCTGAACTCCGCTGCGTTTCGGACCTGATCCGGCAAAAGGGTTTCGAGGTGCTCACCGTGGACGTGGGCAGCGGCTCGCCCTCGGCGCCGGTGGACTGTTCGGCTCCGATGGTTGCGGAGCACGGCGGCGAGGACTGGCGCGGGGTCTTGGAGCGCCGGGACCGGGGGGAATGGGTCGCGCTCATGGCGCGTGCGGCGGCGGTCTTTGCGAGGGCGCTGCTCGATGCGGGGCGCATTCACGGAATCCTTTCGCTGGGGGGAGGGGGAGGGACGGCCATGGCGACTGCGGCCATGCGGGCCCTTCCGGTGGGGTTTCCCAAGGTCATGGTGTCGACCCTCGCGAGTGGCAACGTGGCGCCTTATGTGGGTCTGAAGGACGTGGTGATGATGCCCTCGATTGTGGATGTGGCGGGGGTGAACCGGATCTCGCGCGTGATTTTTGAAAATGCGGCCGGCGCTGTGTGTGGGATGGTCGCGGCGGCTGTGGAGCGCGCCCAGCGGCGGGAGGGGGAGCGGCCCTTGGTGGTGGCGAGCATGTTCGGGAACACGACGGAATGCGTGGAGGAGGCGAGGCGGATTCTCGAACAGGCGGGGTGCGAGGTGCTGGTCTTTCACAGCACCGGTCAGGGTGGCCGGGCGATGGAGGCGTTGATTGCGGGCGGGCTGGTTGCGGGTGTGCTGGATGTCACGACCACGGAGTGGGCGGATGAGTATGTGGGCGGCATCCTGAGCGCGGGTCCGGAGCGGCTGGATGCAGCGGCAAAGGCCGGGATCCCGACGGTGATCGCGCCGGGTTGCCTGGACATGGTGAACTTCGGCGAATGGCACACGGTTCCCGAGCGTTTTGCGGGGCGCACCCTGTACGCGCACAACCCGCAGGTGACCCTCATGCGGACGAGTCCGGAGGAGAGTCTGGCGATTGGCCGGATCCTGGCGGGGAAAATCAACGCGTACTGCGGTCCCGTGCAGGTTCTGTGGCCCGTGGGCGGGATCAGTCGCCTGAGTGAGCCGGGACAGCCCTTTCACCTTCCCGAGGCCGATGCCGCTCTGCTGCGGGGGCTGCGCGAGCGGCTGGATGACGGGGTGGAACTGCGCGAGCTGCCGTATGCGATCAACGACCCCGACTTTGCGAGCGCCTGTGCGGAGGCGCTGCTCGGGGGCATGGGGCTTCGGCGGCCATAGAAGAGGTCCCGGGGCCGGGGGACAGGGCGCCTCGCGCTAGGCGAGGAGCGCCTTCACGACCTCCCCATGGACATCGGTCAGCCGGAAATCGCGGCCCTGAAACCGATAAGTGAGCCTCTGGTGGTCGAGTCCGAGCAGGTGCAGGAGGGTGGCGTTGAGGTCGTGCACGTGCACGCGATGTTCCACGACGCCCATCCCGAGTTCGTCGGTCTGCCCGAGGATCTCGCCCCGCTTGACCCCGCCGCCGGCCATCCACAGCGTGAAGCCCTCGATGTGGTGGTCGCGTCCGATGTTTTTGCGGACCTCCCCCATGGGTGTCCGGCCGAACTCGCCGCTCCAGACGACGAGGGTGTCGTCCAGGAGGCCGCGCTGCTTCAGATCGAGCACGAGCGCCGCAGAGGCCTGATCGACCTCCTTGCAGCGCGTCTCCAGCGAATCATCCAGGTTGTTGGTCTGGTCGCCGTGATGATCCCAATCCGTGTGGTAAAGCTGCACGTAGCGCACGCCCCGTTCCACCAAACGGCGCGCGATGAGGCAGTTTCTGGCAAAGCTGGGTTTTGCGGGGTCGACGCCGTAGAGCTCGAGGGTGGCGGGGCTTTCGCTGGCCAGATCCGTCAACTCCGGGGCGCTGGTCTGCATTCGGGCCGCCATTTCGTAGGCGTTGATCCGCGTCATGATTTCGGGGTCGCCCACCTCATCCAATCGCGCGCGGTTCAGCCCATTCACGGCCTCGTAGAAATCCCGCTCGCGCGCGGGCTGGATTCCCTCGGGGCTGCGCAGGTTGAGAATGGGATCGCCGCTTCCGCGCAGGGGAACGCCCTGGTAGGAGGTCGGAAGGAAACCACTGCTCCAGAGTGAGTTGCCTCCGCGCGGTCCGCGCGGTCCGCTTTGGAGGACCACGAAACCGGGCAGATCGCGGGCGGCGCTGCCGAGGCCGTAGGTGACCCAGGCTCCGGCGCCGGGGCGTCCCGGGATTTGGAAGCCGGTGTTCATGAAGAGCTTGGCGGGGCCGTGGTTGAACACGTCCGTGCTCATCCCCCGCACCCAGCTGACCTCGTCGACGATCTTGCGGTGATGGGGCAGCAGCTCGCTCAAGGTCATGCCGCATTGGCCGAAGCGTTCGAAGCGGCGTTTGCTTCCGAGCAGCTTTTCGTTGCCCTTGAGGAAGGCGAATCGCTTGCCCTCCATGAGGCTGGCCGGAGGCGCCTGGCCATGAAACTCGCGCAGCTTCGGTTTGTCTTCAAAGAGCTCGAGCTGGCTGGGACCGCCCGCCATGAACAAAAAGATCACGCGCTTCGCTTTGGCTGCGAAGTGGGGGGCGCGAGGAGCCATCGGGTTGGCGGGATCCACCGCGGGCTTGGCCGCGGCGAAACCGTCCTGAGCGAGCATCTCATTCAGCGCCAGCGCTCCGAGTCCAAGCGCGCTCCGCTCAAAAAAGTGACGCCGGGTCAGGTCCTGCGCCTCGAGTCGTTCGGTGGGGTTCATCGGGGAGTTCATGGGTTATTCGCGGGTCACAAACGCGTCGGTGTTCAAGAGCACCCGGGAGACGGACACCAGCGCCGCCGCCTTGGCGGGAGGGACCGGCTGCTTTTTGAGTCCGGGTCCGAGCAGCGCATCGGGAAGGGCGCCGCCCTGCGCCTCATATGCCTCCCGCTGCTTGGTGAAATAGCTGCCCAGAATGCGCCGCTCCGCCTCTCCGGGCGGGCGTCCCAGACACAGCCACGCCGCGCGCTCGAGCCATTGCGGCTCGCCGGAATCCGCTCCGGCTTCTCGCAACACGCGCAAGGCCAGTCCCTGCGCCATCTCAAAAAACGCCTCGTCGTTGGCCATGGTCAGCGCCTGCAGGGGCGTGTTGGAACGCGCCCGCCGCGTGCACACCTGCTGGAAATCCGGCGTGTCGAACGTGGTGAAGAGCGGATGCGGAGCGCTCCGGATGAACGTGGTGTAGAGGCCCCGGCGGTAACGGTCGCCGCCGCTCGCCACGACCCAGGGACGCGAACCCTGGGTGAACGAATACACTCCCGCAGGCTGGGGCGGCTTCACCCCGGGCCCGCCCACCGTGCGGTCCAGCAGACCGCTCGCCGAAAGGGCCGCGTCCCGCAGAATCTCGGCCTCCACCCGGAGGCGTTCCTGTCGGGCGAGCAGCAGGTTGCGCGGATCCTTCTCCGCCAGATCCGGCCGCGCCGCGGAGGACTGGCGGTAGGTCGCGGAATTCACAATGGTCCGGTGCAGCTGTTTCATGCTCCAGCCGCTGCGGATGAACTCGCGGGCCAGCCAGTCCAGCAGTTCCGGGTGCGTGGGAGCGCTTCCCTGCGAGCCGAAGTCCTCCTCCGTCTCGACGATGCCGCGCCCGAAATAGCGCATCCACACGCGGTTGACGGTCACCCTTGGGGTGAGCGGGTTCTTGGGATCCACCAGCCATTGGGCCAGCTCCAGCCGGGTCCGGTAGGTGCGGGACTCTTTTCCCATGGATTCCTGAACGGCGCTCAACACGCCCGGGTTGAGGGTCCCCGCCTTCTCGTCGGGTTGGAGGAAATCGCCGCGTTTGAGCAGGTAGGTGGGGCGGGCCTTGGCGGCTTCGAGGTCCTTCATGACCATCAACTCCGCCACGTTCGGGTCCTTCTTGGTCTGGACCTTGTTGGCGGCTTCGAATGCCTCGGTGATGAGTTTTTTCTGTGCGGCGCTGCGCTTTGCGGCGTCGACGAGCAGCGCTTGTTCCCATGCTTGCTTGGGCTTCGGTGCGACGCCCGAGGGGGTTCCGGGTTCCTTCTCGGCCAGATCGAGGGCGAACCGGCCGATTAGATAGTTTTCATTCAGATCATGGTGCAGGTGGAACTCCAACGGAGCGCCTCCGGGTTCGATGGGTTTTTCGAACACAAAAACGATCTCGTGGTTGGCGTTCATTCGCGCGGAAGCGCCCTTGGCGACATTGATCGCCCAGCCCGTTTTGGGAGCCTCGTCAATGGCCGCGCTGGCCGGGTATCCCGGTTGTTCGTGGTCGGCGCGGGCCGAGCGAATGGGAAGCTCCTGGCCGCCGAGACTCGCCGTGAATTTGGTCAGCACAAAGTTGCCGTTGCCAGCCAGTCCGGGCCCCTGTTTGGGGAGGGATTCGTGCGTCAGGACCCGCAACCGGACGGCGCCGATCTTGGCCATCCGGGGTTCCACCACCACGCGGTACCGGTCATTGAAGGAAGCGCCCCCGTCGGCCAGCAACGAGTTGTCCTCGAGCAGGCGGAAGCCGGCGTTGTTGGCGGTTTGGTATTCCACGTACTTGGCGGGCGACCAGGTGCCGCCTTGCTCGCCCTGCCTGGCCTGTTCCGCCTGTTCGGCAAGCAACTGCGCCCGCGTTTTCTCCTCCCACTGATTCCGGTTGGCGGCCGCGGCAGCGAGCGCTTTTGTGTGCAACTCCTCCGCGGTCGGCCCGCGCTCAAAAACCTCATCTCGAGCCACATCAATCGTGGGACCGGTGTTGTTCACATCCACCCCCTGATTGAAGAACGCGTACATCTGATAGTACTCGCGCTGCGCGATCGGATCGAATTTGTGCGTGTGACACTGCGCGCACCCGAGGGTCAAGCCGAGCCAGACGGCGCCCGTGGTGTTGACCCGGTCGATCACCGCCTCCACGCGGAACTGCTCCGGCTTGGTTCCGCCCTCCTGGTTGATGAGGGTGTTCCGATGGAAGGCGGTCGCAATGAGCTGCGCCTTCGCAGGCGAGGGCAGAAGGTCTCCCGCAAGCTGCTCGATGGTGAACTGGTCAAAGGGTTTATCGTCATTCAGCGCCCGGATCACCCAGTCCCGGTAGGGCCACATGGAGCGTTCCCCGTCGATCGTGTACCCGTTGGTGTCCGCGTAGCGCGCCTGATCCAGCCAGTGGCGTCCCCAGCGCTCCCCGTAGTGCGGGCTGGCAAGGAGCCGGTCCACCAGTTTCTCGTACGCCTCGGGATCGGGATCCGCTGCAAAGGCCTGCACTTCCTCCGGGGAGGGCAGCAGTCCGGTGAGATCGAGGGAGGCGCGCCGGATGAGGGTGGGCCGGTCGGCTTCAGGAGAGGGCGAGAGGCCCTCCTTTTGGAGGCGGGCAACGATCCATGGATCCACGCCATTGCGCACCCAGGCGGAGAGTGGGGTGGGCGGCGCCGGCGGCGCGGATTCCTGCAGGGGCAGGAACGCCCAGTGCCCCTCATAGGGCGCGCCTTCCTCAATCCAGCGGCGCAGCAGGGCGACCTCCGCCTCGGTGAAACGCGGCTTCTTGGCCGAGGGCGGCGGCATGACCTCGTCCTTGTCGTGCGAAAGGATCCGGGTCAGGAGCTCACTTTGCTCCGGCTTGCCGGGGACGATTGCCCGGACGCCGTCGTGCTCGGCGAGGGCGCCCTCCCGCGTGTCGAGGCGCAGCTTGGCTTCGCGGTGTTTTTCGTCCGGACCGTGGCAGTAGAAGCAGCTGCCCGAGAGGATCGGCCGGATTTGGCGGTTGAAGCTGATTTTGCCTGAGTCTGCCGCCCCGGCCGCCTCGCAATCCGGGAGGCCGAGGCTCCCGGCCGCGAGAACCACGGCGAGGAGACGAGGGATGCGATGGGAACGGGGGGCGGACGCGCGCATGCCTCCTATTGGGGGAGGGAGGCATTTTCTCACAAAAAAAATCCGCGGCTTTTTGGGGAGCGGAGCAGGGGAACCGCTCTGAAGGCGGTGGGGTCAGGCGAGGATCTCGTGGATGACGTGGCCGTGGACGTCGGTGAGGCGGCGGTCGATGCCATTGTGGCGGAAGGTGAGCTTGGTGTGGTCGATGCCGAGCAGGTGGAGGAGGGTGGCGTGGACGTCGTACACTTCCGTGGGGTTTTTGCGGTCGAGCGGCTTGTACCCCCACGGGTCGCTTTCTCCGTGGGTGATGCCGCCTTTGATTCCGCCCCCGCAGAGCCAGTTGGTGAACACGTACGGATTGTGGTCGCGTCCTTTGAGGCCGTTCTGGGAGGAGGGCATGCGACCGAATTCGGTGGTCCAGAGGATGAGGGTGTCCTCGAGGAGACCGCGCTGTTTGAGGTCTTGGATGAGGGCGGCGGCACCGCGGGCCATGCCCATGGCGAGGGGGCCGTGGTCGCGGCGGATATCCTCGTGGGAATCCCAGTTGCGGCGAGGGAAGCCGTTGTCGTTTCCGCTCCAGATCTGCACGAAGCGTACGCCGCGCTCCAAGAGGCGTCTGGCGGCGAGGCATTTCTGGGAGAAGTGGAAGGTTTCCTCGGCCTCGTTGATGGCGCCGGGCCAGGACTGGGCGCCTTTTTCGAGGCCGTAAAGGCGGAGGATGTGTTCGGGTTCCTGGCGGAGGTTGAGGGCGTCGGGGGCGCTGAGTTGCATTTTGGCGGCCATCTCGTAGCTGCGGATGCGTCCCTCGAGTCGGGGGTCTTCGGTCCGCTGGGTGGCATGGGAGCGGTTGAGCGCTCCGAGGAGCGCTTGGGTGGCCGTCTCGCTCGCGGGGGTGACGTACTTGGCGGATGGGTGTGGGAAGAGGTCCGCGATCGGGTTGTCGTTTCCCGGGTAGATGGGTGTGCCGCTGTGGTGCGTGGGGAGGAAGGAGGACTCCCAGTTTTTGACCCCGTTGGAGGCCATCCCGCGGTGGTCGGGGAGGACGACGAAGCTGGGCAGGTTTTCGTTGAGGGATCCCAGTCCGTAGCTGATCCAGCAACCGGCGCCGGGAAAACCGGGGAGCTGGAAACCGGTGGACTGGAGGAGGGTTGCGGCGGAATGGACTCCGGATTTACCCACCATGTTGTGGATGAAGGCGATTTCATCCACGACGGCGCCGAGGGGCGAAACCGCTTCGCTTAAAAGCTTTCCGCACTGTCCGTGGGGATGAAAGTCCCAGACGGGCCGGAGCCAGGGGCCGAGTCCGTTTTGGAAGGCCTCGACGGGTTCGCCGAAATCGCTGGGTTCGCCGTGGCGTTTGACGAGTTCCGGTTTGAAGTCGAACAGGTCGAGGTGGCTGGCGGCGCCGGCCATGAAGAACTGGATGACGCGTTTGGCTTTTGCGGGGTGATGGGTGGCCCCGGCGGGGGAAGGGCTGCTCGCGGCATGGAGGGATTCCCCTTGGAAAAGCGAGGCGAGGGCAATTCCCCCGAGGCCGCCGCCGGCGTTCCATAAAAAGTCGCGGCGGGAGAGGGACTCGGTGGGGCGGGCGCGGTGGAAGGGTGAATGGTTTTGCATGGCGCGGGGGGGGCGGAGGGTTAGTCGACAAAGGCGAATTCGTTCAGGTTGAGCAGGAGCCGGCAGAGGTTGGGGAGACCGTGCGATTGGGCGAAGGTGGTGAGCGGTGGGAGGGCCGCTGGATCCGGGGTGCGCCCCAGCGCGAGCTGGTGGGCGTGGCGGATTTGGTCTTCGAGGTTTTTGCCGACGGTCTCGGATTCCACCCGTCGTGCGAAGTGCGCGGCTTGGGAGAGCATGAAGCCGTTATTGAGGAGGGCGAGGGCCTGGGGCGCGGAGAGGCTCTCGTTGCGTTTGTCGACGCGGGTGGAGGGGTCGGCGCAGTCGAGGGCGCTCATCCATGGCTGGGTTTGGGAACGGACGAGGAAGCGGTAGATGGAGCGTCTCCACGTCTTCGCATCCTCGGGATTGGCGAGGTGGTACTGGTAGTGGGGGGAATGCTGGGGGTGCTCGATTACGAAGTCCTGCCAGCCGGGGCCGCCCATGGTGAGGTCGAGTTTGCCACTGACACTGAGCACCGTGTCCCGAAGGGCTTCGGCCTCGAGTTTGCGCCGGTTTTGTCTCCAGAGGAGGGTGTTTTGGACATCAATGGCCTCGGCCTTCGGGTTGGAATGGGCGACCTGCTGGTAGGTGGAGCTGGTCACCAGCAGCCGGTGGAAGGATTTGAGGGAGCCGCCGCTGTCGCGGAAATGGGTGGCGAGCCAGTCGAGCAGCTCGGGGTGGGAGGGGGCGCTTCCGTTCCGGCCAAAGTCGCTGGTGGTTTCCGCAATGCCCCTTCCGAAGTGGTATTGCCAGAGGCGGTTGACAATGCTCCGCCAGGTGAGGGGGTTGTCGCGGTGCGTGATCCAGCGGGCGAGGGCCGCTCTGCGCTCCCCTTCGGGCGCCTCCGGGGCGAGGGCAAAGCGGCCGCTTTGAAAGTTCAGAGCCGCGAGGGCCCCGGGGAACATCTCCGCCTTCGGCTGGGTGACCTGGCCACGGGCGAGAAGAAAGATGGGGCGCGGCTTGCCCCCGGAGGGCCCCGTGCCCCGGAAGTTTCCCGAGCCATGATGGACGGTGGCGGCGTAGACGATGTCAGGCTTGGGGAAGGTCGCGAGCTCGGCGGAGGCTTTCTGGAGGGACTCGGAGCAGGAGCGGAGCTCGGCCTGTTGCTCGGGGGTACCGGCGCTGGCGAGGAGTTCCGTGCGTTTCGCCCGCAGCGGGACGAGCGCGCCCTTGGGGTCCTCGGGTATGGAGGCGTCCACCAGATTGCGGATGCTCCATCGGGGTTTCATTTCGATCGAGTCGAGGGCGTTCACAGGCCGGCCCAAGGCGACGTTGGTGCCGGTGGTGTCGAGAACGCGGAGCTCGCCCAGAGCGAAAATGAAGTCGCCCTTGCGGGGAGCAAGGCGGACCGCCGTGATCCGGATGTAGCGAGCGTTCACCCCGTTCGTGGCGAACTCTTGCGGGATGATTTTCGGGTTGGGCACGTCCGCCCGCGTGTGGTCTGCAATCACGACCACGCCCTCTCGGAAGTCGGCGCTGTCAGAGGCCTCCACCTTGTAGCGGAGGGGGAAACCGAAGCCCTCGCCGATCTGATTAAAGGTGTCAAAGCAGGGGTGCAGAATCACCCGCTCGATCGCGGTGTTGGCTCCCAGATCGACCTGCACCCATTTGGGGACGTCCTGCTTCGGCGAAATCGCGCTGTGATAGCCAAACTCGGCGCCCGGATTGGAGGCGGTCGCTTTCTCAAGGGCGGAGATTTTCTCTTCCAGCTCTTTGAGGGGTTTGGCTGCGGCGGATTCGAGCGCCTTCTCGAGACCCTTTTTCTTCTCCGTGAGCTGGCTTACCTCCCTGTCGAGGGCGTTGTAGCGTGCGGTGAGGGCGGGGTCGGTGAAGTACTTTTTGTTGGCCCGGTCCAGGGCGGCGAAGACGGATTGGAGACTGTAGTAGTCCTCTTGGGTGATGGGATCGAACTTGTGGTTGTGGCACTGGGCGCAGTGGATGGTGGTGCTGCAGAAGGTGCCCAGGGTGTTGGAAACCATGTCGTCCCGATCGAGGTGGCGCGCGATCTTTCCATCCACCTTCTGCTCTGAAACCTCCCCGTGGCCGATCAGGTCCCATGGGCCCGCAGCCAGGAAGCCGAGGGCTTGGATGCCGTCGCGGGTCTCGGGGAAGAGGACATCGCCCGCGAGCTGTTCCTGCACGAAGCGGGCGTAGGGTTTGTCCTCGTTGAAGGCGCGAATGACGTAGTCGCGGTAGGGCCACGCATTGGGCCGGGGTTGGTCCTTGTCGTATCCGTGCGTGTCGCCGTAGTGGACGATATCCAGCCAGTGGCGGGCCCAGCGCTCACCGTAGCGGGGGGACGCGAGGAGTCGGTCAACGGCCTGCTCGTAGGCGTCCGGCGCGGGGTTGGCGAGGAAGGCGGAGAGTTCCTCGGGGGAGGGGGGCAGTCCGGTGAGGTCAAAGGAGACGCGGCGCAGGAGGGTGGCCTTGTCTGCGCGGGGCGAGGGGGTGAGCCCCTTTTGGTGGAGCTGATCCCAGACGAAGGCATCCACGGGATTGGAGGCCGCGGGGGGGGTCTTTGGGAGGGGCGGAGAGGAGAGCGGGCGGAGGGACCACCAGTCGAGCGGGTCCTGGCGCGCGGTCTGGTTTTCCTTGGGCCAAACCACGCCTTGGGCGATCCACGCGCGGAGGATTTCGATCTGGGCGGCGGACAGGGGTTTTTGCGGGCTCTTTTTGGGGGGCATGAGCATGTCGCTGTCCTCCCCCGAAACAAAGCGCAGCAGGGGGCTGTGCTCAGGGGCTCCGGCGACCATGGCGGCCTGACCGGACTCCCCGCCCTTGATGGCGTCCTCCCGGTGGTCGAGCCGATAGCCGCTCTTCTGTTTTTCCGCTCCGTGGCAAGCCGTGCAGTGCTCCTGAAGGATGGGTTGGACATCCCTCAAAAAGTCGACCGGGGCGGAGTTTGCGTGCGTGGCGAGCCCGCAGAGGCTGAACAGGGTGGCGAAGGGAGCGAATCGGGGAGGAGCCATTGGGGGGTTATGCCTTGGAGGGAGCCGGGCGGGTAGCTACGCGAATGCGTGGTGCGGGCGGAGGGGGAATGGGGTAGGATCTCGGGGGATTTGCGCCGCGTGAACGTCCTCCCCCTAGCCCTGCTCCTGACTTGGACAGCTGCATTTCTCGTGCCGGATGCGGGGCGCTGTGCCCCCCAAGTGGACCGCCTGGAGAAGGAACGCGCCGCCCTCGCACAGCGCTTGGAGGCGCTTCCGCCGCTCCCCGTGCCGGAACAGGAGAACGCCGTGGGGCTGTACATCGGAGGCGTGTTTTCGCCGGATGCCTCCCGTTGGATTCAGGTCGATCTGGGGGAGGTGCGCGAGTTGGAGTCCGTGGTTTTGGTGCCCGCCTATGTCGCTGGCAAGTGGGGGTATGGGTTTCCTTTGCGCTATCGGGTGGAGGCGTCGATGCGGGAGGACTTCGCCGAATCCCTGGTTCTTCTCGACCGGAGTGGCTGGGATCATCCGGTCCCCAAGGGGCCCGTGTTGGTGCGGACGCCGTCTCAGCCCTGCCGTTACCTCAGGATGATTGCGACCCGTCTTGCGGGACATCCGATGGATGCGCGGCGCTCTTTGTTTTGTCTGGGCGAAATTCTGGCGTTTGCCGGGGGGCGCAATGTGGCGCTGCGTGGTCGGGTCACGGCGCCCGGGTCGGCGGAGTCGCTGCCGACGTGGTCGCTGGTCCATGTGGTGGATGGATCGACGGCCCTGGGAGTGCCGATGCGCGCCGACGGGGGGAGGGGCGGCAACGGCTGGCACAGCGGGATCAGTGGGGACGCGGAGACGTTGAAGTGGGTGCAGGTGGATTTGGGGGAGGTTCGAAAGGTGGACGAGGTGCGCTTGGTTCCCGCCCGCCCGTCGGATTTTTTGGAGCGGGCGGGGTTTGGTTTTCCGTTGCGGTTCCGGGTGGAGGTTTCCGAGGACGCCGCGATGGAAAAGCGCGCGGTGTTATTCGACTCGGGAGAGAGGGACTTCATCAACCCCGGGGGCAACGCGGTGGGTTTTCCCGGGAGGGGAATCGAGGGGCGGTATGTGCGGGTGAGTGCCTCGCGATTGTGGCAGCGGCATCAGGATTTTGTGTTCGCCCTGGCGGAGCTGGAGGTGTTTTCCGGCGGGAGGAATGTCGCCCGGGGAATGCCGGTGGCGGCCTTGGACGAGGTGCAGACGGGTTCGTGGAGGCGGGAAGCTCTGGTGGATGGCCGGGGGAGCACGGGGGTGCTCGTGGATTCGCAAATGTGGATGGAGCAACTGGCAGAGCGTGCGCGCGGGGAGGAGGAGATGGCGCGGGTGGAGCAGGCGTTGGGGGAGGCACGAAGCGAGGCGGCAGCGCGGGAGAAAAGGAATTGGGCGGGGGTGCTGGTTGTGGGGCTGTTGGCGGCGGGTGGGTGGGTTGGGTGGGGGCGCGTGGCGCGTCGCAGGGCGGAGCGCGGACTTCGGGAGCAGATTGCGCGGGATCTGCATGACGAGATCGGGTCGAGCCTGGGAAGCATCGCCTTGATGAGCGAGCGAGCGGCGCGCAAGGGGGACCGGGAGGCGATGGCGGAGATTGGGCGTCTGGCGGTGGAGGCGTCGGCTTCGATGCGCGGGATTCTGTGGATGGTGCGGGGTGCGGGGCCGCTCACGCTGGGGGATTTGCGGGAGGCGTTGGGGAGCAACGCGGCCTTGATGCTGGACGGGAAGGAATGGGCGTGGGAGGACTCGCTGGAGGAGGGGGAGGCGCTGCGGGAGCTGCCCTTTCACCGGGACGTGTTTCTTTTCTTCAAGGAGGCGCTGCACAACCTCGTGCGCCACTCCCGGGCGACTCGCGTCTGGCTGGGTTTCCGCGTGGAGCGGGGGGCGTTGCGGATCGAGGTGCGGGACAACGGCGAGGGGTTTGATCCCTCGGCGGATTACCCTGGGAGCGGGCTTGTGAGCATGCGGCACCGGGCGCAACAGCTCGGCGCCCGGTTAGATCTGGATTCCGGGCCCGGGCGAGGCACGCGGATCCAGCTGAGGATCCCTCTATCGTGAGGACGCACTGAAGATGCCATGAAGACGCTTTGGATTCTGGAGGATCACGCCGCGTTCCGGCGGAGCTTGGAGTGGGTGTTTGAGGAGGACCCCGAGGTGCGGTGTGGGGCGAGTTTTGGCAACGCCGAGGCCATGCTCAAGGCGCTCCGAGAGGCCAACCCTCCGCCGGATGCGCTCCTGCTGGATCTGGGGTTGCCGGGGAGGAGCGGTCTGGAGGCGATTGGGGAGGTGCGGCGGATTTCACCGGGCACCATGGTGGTCGTGCTCACGGTGTTTGAGGATGACGAAAAGGTGTTCAAAGCGGTGTGCGAAGGGGCTTCCGGTTACCTGCTCAAGACCTCCCGTTCGGAGGAGTGGATCCGGGCGGTGAAGGAGGCGCTTTCCGGCGGAGCGCTCATGAGTCCGAAGATTGCGAGGCGGGTGCTCGAGATGTTTTCGAGTTTCGCGCCCAAGCAGCCGGAGACGGAATTAACGGAGCGGGAGCGGGAGGTGTTGCGGATGCTCGTGGCGGGGCTGACGAACAAGGAGCTTGCGGCGAAGCTGGAGATGAGTGTCCACACGGTGGATTTCCATCTGAGGCATATCTACGGCAAGCTCCAGGTCCGCAACCGCTCGGGCGCGGTGGCGCGCGCCTTGAAGGAAAAGCTGACGTAGCTCCTTCCGGTTGCGCCTCTCGTATCAGGGAAACGTCCCTTGCCTCCTACGGGCTCCGTGGCGCGCCGGGGGACGCAACTTTTCCAGGCCACCGGGGTTTCTCCTGCACGAGCCCCATGCCTATGCGAAGATTCTTCCTACTCCTGCTGGCCGCGATGGTTGTTCCCTCCTCCCCGGCAGCCGCGGCCAAACCCAACGTGGTGGTGATCCTGGTCGATGACATGGGGTTCTCGGACCTTGGCTGCTACGGCTCGGAAATTCCGACGCCCCATCTGGATGCCCTCGCCCAGCGCGGCACCCGCTTCACGCAGTTTTACAACACGGCCCGCTGCTGCCCGTCCCGAGCGTCCCTCCTCACAGGCCTTTACCCGCACCAGACCGGCGTGGGCCACATGGTCGAGCGACAAGATACCCCCGGCTACCTTGGTCATCTCAATGATCAGTGCGTCACGCTTGCCGAAGTCCTGCGTTCCGCCGGGTATTTCACCGCCATGAGTGGCAAATGGCACGTTGGACACGAGCACGGGGTCACCCCGCAAAGTCGCGGTTTTGAGCGCAGCCTTCACGCTGCGGCGGGGGGCTTCTATTATCCCGGCAGCCGTCGCGCCGCCCTTTCCCTCAACGGAGAGGCCATTTCGAACGACGACTCCCGGCTTCCCAAAGACTGGTACTCCACGGATCTGTGGACGCAGTTCGGACTGCAGTTCATCGACGAGGCCCTTGCCGCCCAAAAGCCCTTCTATCTCCACCTCTGCCACAACGCCCCGCATTTCCCGCTCCAAGCGCCCGAGGCCGAGATCGCGAAATTCCGGGGGAGGTACAAAGCCGGCTGGGACGCTCTGCGCGAAGCGCGCATCGAGCGCCAGCGCGCCCTCGGAATCATCGATCCCTCCTGGAGCCCCGCGCCGCGTCCCGATTCCATTGCCGCGTGGGACTCCCTGAGCGAGGCGGAGAAAGATCGCTTCGACCACCTCATGGCGGTGTACGCCGCCGTGGTGCACCACATGGACCAGGCGGTGGGGCAGCTTGTCGAGGGACTCCGGAAACGCGGGGTGCTTGAGAACACCCTCATTCTCTTCATGAGCGACAACGGCGGAAACGCCGAGGCGGGTCCGCTCGGGAAAACCGAGGGCGAACCCACCACCGCCTCCTCCAGCTGGTTCTGCGGGGAAAGCTGGGCATGGCTTCAGAACACCCCGTTGCGGCGCTACAAACACTTCAACCACGAGGGCGGCATCGCCACCCCGTTGATTGCCCATTGGCCTGCGGCGCTCCCCGAAGGTCGCGCCGGCCGCATCGTCCACACCCCGTCGCATCTCATCGACATCATGGCGACTTGCGTTGATGTCGGGGGTGCCTCCTACCCGAAAGAACGTGCCGGGAAGCCGGTGCCTCCCATGGAGGGCCTCTCGCTCAAGCCCCTGCTTCTTTCCGATACGGCCTCCTTGCCCGAACGATCGCTTTTCTGGGAGCACGAGAAAAATGCGGCGGTTCGCCGGGGATCCCTGAAGCTCGTTCGCGTCGGAGCCAAGGGGCCTTGGGAACTTTACGATTTGGGCGTCGATCGCACCGAACGCACCGACCTCGCGGCGCAGAAACCTGACGTGGTGCAGTCGCTTGCCAAGGAGTGGCAGTCCTGGGCCGAGCGCACGCAGGTCCTTCCCTACCCCACCGCGCCAGCCTCCAAGAAGGCGCCAAAAAAAGCCGCCACGGAATAGGAAGACCCTGCC
>JBEBAG010000250.1:0-6397 GCA_041159065.1 Verrucomicrobiota bacterium
TCCCGCCGCTCCCGCCGCCCCTGCCGCCCCTGCCGCCCCTGCCGCCCCTGCCGCCCCTGCCGCGGCCCCAAAGGCCGCGGCTACCGAAACGCCCCACGGCTCCAAAGCGCTCGACAACACGGTCCGCGTAAACGTCGAAGTACTGGACAACCTGATGAATTTGGTGGGTGAGCTTGTTCTCACACGGAACCAGTTGGTCCAAATTTCCGGAGCTATCGCCTCTTCTCCGCTCCAAGCAGCCTCGGGAAGACTCAGCCAGATAACGACCGAACTCCAAGACCGGGTTATGAAAACCCGCGTTCAGCCCATTGACGTGGTCTGGAGTAAACTGCCACGGACCGTTCGGGAACTCGCCTCACTATGCGGAAAAAAAGTGAGGCTGGAGATGGAGGGCACGGAAACCGAGTTGGATCGCTCCGTTATTGACGCCATCCGGGACCCGATGACCCATCTCCTGCGCAACAGCATCGATCACGGAATCGAATTGCCCGGTCAGAGGCTCGCGGCGGGCAAGCCCGAGGAAGGCACGATTCTGTTGCGCGCATACCACGCAGCCGGGTTGGTCACGATTGAAATCACGGATGATGGCGGCGGAATCAACGTGGAACGGGTCAAGGCGCGCGCCCTGGAACGCGGGATAATCTCGCCCGAAGATGCAGAAAAGATGTCCCACAAAGACCTCGTCCACCTCATCTTCCAGCCGGGTTTTTCGACTGCGGAAAAAGTCAGCATGGTTTCGGGACGCGGGGTCGGCATGGACGTGGTGAAGACCCACATCGAGAAAATTGGGGGCATTGTCGATCTGTCCACGGAGCTGGGCAAGGGAACCACCTGCCGAATCAAAATCCCCCTCACCCTTGCGATCATTCCCGTCGTGATCGTGGGCTGCCGGCAGGAACGTTTTGCGGTTCCCCAAGCAAATCTGCTGGAGGTCATCCGCATTGATGACAGCGTGACCCTTGAGACGGTGAGAGACACGCAGGTTGCCCGTTTGCGAGGAACCCTGATGCCCGTGGTACGCCTCCAGGAGGCCCTCCAACTTCGCGGCCCTGCACCGAAAAGCGAACAGCACCTCGCTCTTGTCCAAGCCGGCCCCCTCCAGTTCGGACTGATCGTCGACTCGATTCACGAAGCAGAGGAAATCGTAGTCAAACCGATGGGAAGGGCCCTGATGAGTCTTCCCTGCTTCGCGGGCTCGACCATTCTTGGCGACGGTCGAGTGGCACTCATTCTGGACGTCTTTGGCATCGCCAACCGCGCCAATCTCCTCGGGGAGGGATCCAACTGGAAACCCTCAAGGGAGGAGATGCTCGTCAACTCGGAGCCTCGACCGGAGGAACACAAGGTCACCGAGCTTCTGATCTTCAAAGTTGGGGGCACCCGCGCGGCGATTCCCCTCGAGATGGTGCACCGCCTGGAAGAGTTTCCTTCCAAAGATATCGAACACTGTGCGGGCCGAACCGTGATTCAATACAACGGAGAGATCCTTCCTCTTATTTCCGTCGCCAGAAATATGGGACTCCCTGAAACCACGGAAGATCCCTCCATTGTCCAAGCCGTCATCTACCAACACGAAAAACACCCCGTCGGGCTGATGATTGAATCGGTGGACCAGATTATCAAAGACTCCGTGGTGCTCCAGACCACCGGACGACGCTTCGGGGTGCTGGGTTCTGCGGTGATAGGAAAAAAAGTCACGGAATTTGTGGATGTCCCGGGAATGCTTCAGCGCTTGTTTCCGGAGTTTGGATCGCCCCAGAGTCCGTCTTCCTCCCCCTTGTCGTCATGAGCAGACCGAGGCAAATTTGCACTTTTCTCCTTAGTGAGCACCTCTTTGGTCTGGATGTGGACTGCGTCTTGGAGGTGATTCGCAGCCAACCTGTCACTCAAGTGCCCCTCGCGCCGGAATCGGTCTCTGGATTGATGAACCTCCGGGGCCAGATTGTGACCGCTATCGATCTGCGCCTCCGTCTCGGCTTGCCAGAGCAGGCCACCGAGGGAGCGCAGAAAATGAGCATCATCGTCAGGACCGCGGAGGGACCGCTCTGCTTCTCGATTGACGACGTCGGCGATGTCCTCGAAATCGCCCCCACGGACCTCGAAGCGCTTCCCGAAAACATGATGGGGACGGCTCGAAAAATGATTGAGGGCGTCGCCAAGCTTCCCTCTCAACTGCTCCTGATTTTACGCAGTGACTTCAACAGCCTCGCCGGACTTTAAAAACCGCTCCAATTAAAACCACTCCCTCCGGCAGCCCCGTCAGCTGTCCTCCCCAACGGGCCCCTCTTCGAACCGCTCATGCTCCAAAAACTGCACATCCGGACCCGTCTCTCCCTTGGATTCGGCATCCAACTTCTCATCCTCACGTTCACCCTCTACTACACCAGCACCACCCTCTCCGATCAGTTCAGCAAACTGCGCCAAACAACGGAAAAAAGCCTGAACGTAGCCAAGGATTGGGGCGGGGTCGTTCAATCTATTCAAGAGCACGTGAGCCTCGAAGGTAGCCTGGTTCTGTCTGCTCAAAGCAGCGACACCCCGAAGGACGCCCTTCGCCAAAAGATCGACACGGCTCGAAAATCCCTGGAGAAGGAGCTCAAAAAAGCGGAGGGCTCCTTGCGCTCCTCCGCCATGGTGCAGTCGGCGCCTTCCGGGCCCAACGATTCTAAAAAAACCGATGTGGACGGACAGAAAGCGCCTCCCTTGTCGGAAGCACGGATCGCTTCCATGCAATCGGATGCGCGCAACTCGCTCGCCGAGGTGCACAAGGCGATTGGTTCGCTGCACAAGGCTTTGGACAACACCCTTGGCCTCTTCGAACTGGGGGACAGCGCGGGAGGACTGGAGTCCCTCATCAAACAGTGCGACCCACAGGAGCAGGAAGTAATCCGACGCCTCGGGGAGCTAGAGCGACAGTTCAACCGTCTCCAAAACTTCATGATCGAATTCCGGCGCGATGAACAGGACCGCGAGATCAACACCGTGCGGGTCGTCCTGCTGAGCATTGGCGTGTTGGCCCTTGGACTGAGCGTCTTCGGATCCATCCTAGTGACTCGCAGTGTAGTCAAGCCGGTTCAGGAGGCCATGCATGCGCTCGAAAACACGGCGAAAGGGGATCTCACCGTCAAACTTCCTGTCGATTCCGAAGACGAGCTAGGCCGCCTCAACGCGGCCCTAAATCAGTCCACCTCGAGCCTGCGATCCACCCTCGTGGAGGTGGCTGACAGCGCCAATACCCTGGCGGGCTCCGCCCGAGAACTCTCCGTGGTAAGCCAGCAAATGGGGTCCAACGCCGAGGAAACGCTCGCCCAAGCCAAATCCGTCGCCGCCATCACCTCCAATGTCAGCGAAAATGTGGAGAGCGTCGCCGTCGCCGCAGAGGAAATGTCCGTCAGTATCCGCGAAATTGCTCGAAACCTCGCCCAATCGGTAAAAATTGCCAGCAACGCCGTGCGCTCCGCCGAGTCCGCTACCGAGTCGATTTCCAAGCTGGGAAGTAGCAGCGCGGAGATTGGGAAAGTCATTAAGCTGATCCAGACCATCGCAAAGCAGACCAACCTCCTTGCGCTCAACGCGACCATCGAGGCCGCCCGCGCGGGAGAGGCGGGTCAAGGTTTCGCAGTCGTCGCCGCAGAGGTTGAAGAACTCGCCAAAAACACCTCCCTCGCCACCGAAGACATATCACGCCGAATCGACACCATTCAGAGCGACACCCGGCAATCCGTGATGGCCATATCCGAAATTCACAGCATTATCCTCAAAATCAGCTCGTTTCAGCAGGGTATCGCCGCGGCGATTGACGAGCAAACGCTGACTACAAACGAAATCACCCGCTCCATTCAGGAAGCCGCCCGGGGGGCTCGAGAAATCGACCGTAATGCGGCCAACGTCGCATCCACGGCCGCCGGGACGGCACAGGGGGCAAACCAAACCAAGATTTCCGCAAACGATCTCGCGGAACTCAGCTCCGACCTGAGCATGCTCATCAGCCAGTTCCGACTGGATGTCTCCCAGAGCGCTCGAACCCCGCCCCCCGAATCAAACGCGCTCGACTAGAAATGTCCACGGATTATCCGCGGTCCTCCCGCAAGTTTTCTTTCCAATTCACCCCACACTCCTCATCCTTAAAAAGGTCCGACCCCATTAATTTATGCGAGCCCTGATCGTTGATGACTCCCGCACCATGCGCATGATTGTAGCCAATATTTTGCAGGAAATTGGCTTTGAAACCGGGAATGCCGCCAACGGGATCGAGGCCATCGCCTGGATCGAACAAAACGGCTTTCCAGAACTCGCTTGCGTCGACTGGAATATGCCCGAAATGAACGGATTGGAGTTCGTCAGGGAAATCCGACAGAAGCCGGGGAACGAGGCCATGAAGATCATGATGATCACCACCGAATCCGAGGCCGACAACGTCATGGCTGCTTTGGAATCCGGCGCGAACGAGTATCTGATGAAACCTTTCACGAAGGACGCGGTTACCGACAAGCTCACGCTCCTCGGGGTCAAACCCTAACTCGAAAGCAGGTAGGAGTCTCAAGGAACGCCCCCGAACCGCATCCCCTGGGCCCTCCGCCCTCTCGCCCCTCCTCGGTCCCCATGCGCAAAACCCGGGTCTTGGTGGTCGATGACTCTCCGTTCATTCGGAATGCGATCACCGAGTCCCTTTCGAGTGATCCCGAAATCGAGGTTGTCGGAACGGCCGCGAATGGCCGGATCGCTCTCATGCGATTCCGGGAACTGGCTCCGGATTTAGTCACACTCGACGTGGATATGCCGGTGATGGACGGGCTGGCCACCTTGCGCGAGCTGCGTCGTATGGCGCCCAGCCTCCCGGTGGTCATGTGCAGCGCGCTCACGGAACGGGGCGCTTCCGCCACCCTGGACGCCCTCGCCATGGGCGCGACCTGTTACATCACCAAACCCACCAAAACGAGCAGCATGGAAGAGAGCATGTCACGCCTGCGTGACGAATTGCTCCCCAAGATCAGGGCTCTCGGGCCCGGATCCACGCCGGCTGAGCGCCGGATGCTTACGAAAAGCGCTCGCGTTCAGCAAAGCCCCCCGCTCGACCTTCTCGAACAAAGCACAAAGCCCTCGCCAGTTCCGGACTCCCAAACGGGAGCTCAGAGGGAAAAAGAAGCCGCACGGGAAAAGCCAGTGACTTCGCCCGCCGCCCCTCCCCCCTCCACGGCCCCATTCCCATTTCCCCGTCCCAGCGGGCGCATTGAGATCGTGGTGATCGGGGTTTCCACCGGAGGCCCCAACGCCCTCGCCGAGCTAATCCCCCAACTGCCCGCCGACTTCCCCGTCCCAGTGGCGGTCGTCCAGCATATGCCGGCGCTGTTTACCAAACTCGTCGCAGAACGCCTCAACTGCCAGTCGGCTCTCTCCGTGAAAGAAGCAAAAGAAGGCGATTTCCTCCTGCCCGGCGGCGCGTGGATTGCTCCTGGGGATTACCACATGACCATCCAGCCCGCATCCCGACACTATCGGGTGGCACTCAATCAGGATTCCCCCGATAACTTTTGCCGTCCCTCGGTCAACGTGCTCTTCCGCTCCGCCACGCAGGCTTTCGGGGGAAACGTGTTGGGGGTCATCCTTACCGGCATGGGAAGCGATGGAACGGAGGGATGCAGGATGATCCGGGCTGCGGGTGGACAAGTGCTCGCCCAAGACGCCGACTCGAGCGTGGTGTGGGGTATGCCCGGATCGGTGGTCGAACAACGGCTGGCGGATGCCGTGCTTCCCATCTCCAAGATCGCTCAAAACATCATCCAAAGGGTCAGCGCGAGTCGCTCCCTCAACCCGAGCCCACGATGAGTTCCCCTCAACCTCATGCCTCTCCCACCCCTCCGATTGCGGCAGAGGATTTTCGTTACATCTCCGATCTCGTCTTGCGCGAGACCGCCATCGTTTTGGAGTCGGACAAAGACTACCTGGTCTCCACGCGCATTTCCCAACTCGCCCGCGAGGAGGGAATCGGAACCGTCGCAGACTTGGTCAAGCTTCTCCGCAAGGACGCCTACCCCTCCCTCGTGAAAAAGGTGGCCACGGCCATGACCACCAACGCGACGTCCTTCTTCCGGGACGTTCACCCCTTCCGCGCCTTGCAGGCCCATATTCTCCCCGAGCTCATCACCGCCCGCTCCGGAATTCGCGCCCTCAACCTTTGGAGCGCCGCCTGCTCCAGCGGCCAGGAGCCCTACAGCGTCTCCATGCTCATGCGGGACCACTTCCCGCAGATCGCATCGTGGACCAACTACTTGCTCGCCACCGATATCAGCACCGAAATGCTCGATAAGGCGCGGGCCGGCGTTTTCCGTCCCATCGAAGTCAACCGAGGCCTTCCAGCCAGTCAGCTGATCAAGCATTTCAACCAAGTCGCCGGCGA
>JBEBAG010000251.1:0-8727 GCA_041159065.1 Verrucomicrobiota bacterium
GGGGTTTGTGCTGGTGGACTCGACATCGGGGATGGGTGCGGCCCCCGTGGTGGTGGCGGCGAATGCGACGGCGCGGACGCGGGAAAGCGCGCGCGGGCTGGCGGATTGGATTGGCAAGGTGTGCGGGGAGACGCCGCGGGTGGTGGAGGGGGGGTGGAAGGAGGGGGCGCTGCCGGAGCGCGCGGTGTGGGTGGGGGTGCAGCCCGGGGTCGCGGAGCTTTTCCCCGGGGTGCGCCTCTCCTTTGAGCATCCGGAGGAGACGCTGGTGGCGGCGGGGGCGAAGCATTTGTTGCTGGCGGGCCGGGATGTGGAGGAATCCGATGGCCCGGGAGAGCAGGGAACCTCCCATGCGATTTTCCGGTTTTTGGAGGAGGATCTGGGCGTGCGCTGGCTCTGGCCGGGCCCCTTGGGGACGGATGTGCCGCGGCGGCCGAGGGTGGAGGTGGCCCCGCAGGAGCGGCGTTTTCATCCGCCCTTCCGGTACCGGGTGCTGCATCCGCGCAGTCCTGCGGAGTGGCATCGGGCGCATCATTTATTGGATGACTCGCTGCGCTTTGAGGCCAACCACAGCGGGTTGGATTGGTGGGAGCGATTTCATGAGGCGCATCCTGAGTATTTTGCGTTGCTGCCCGAGGGGCGGCGGGGGTTTCGGAGGTCGGCTCGGGATGTGAAGCTGTGTGTCTCCAACCCCGGGGTGTCCGAGCAGTGGTTGGCGGACGCCACGCAGCGGCTGCGGGATCGACCGGGGTGCAAGAGTGTGAGCGCGTCTCCGACGGATGGGGATGGATTCTGCGTGTGCGGTCCGTGTCGGGCGATGGATCATCCGGGAGGGGCGCCGGTTTTTGGGTATATTGCGCTGACGGACCGGTATGTGAAGTACTGGAACGGCCTGGCGCGCGGGTTGCGCGAGCGATTTCCGGGACGGGAGGCGTGGGTGGGGGTGTATGCGTACAGTGCCTACCGGACGCCGCCCCTGGGGGAGCGGCTGGAGCCGAATATTGCGGTGGGGTATGTGGGCAACTCCCCCTTTGCGAGCGAGGCGACCCGGCGCATGGAGCGGGAGCAGTGGCTGGCGTGGTCGGAGCAGGCGCAGGCGATGGTTTACCGGCCCAATCTCTTTCACTATTCGGGGGGCTTTCTGGGGCTGCCTGCGATTGCGCTGCGCAAGACGGCGGAGGATCTGCGTTTTCTGGCGGAGCACCGCTGCATGGGGCTGGAGGTGGATTCGCTGCCGCAATGCTGGGCGACGCAGGGGGTGCAGTACTACCTGATGGCCAAGCTGGCTTATGATCCGATGCAGGACGTCCAGGCCTTGTTGGAAGACTATTACCGGCGCGGTTTCGGGCCGGGCGCCGAGGGGGTGGCGGCGTATTTTGCCGTGCTCGAACGCGCCCAGGAGGCGGTGCTCGAGCGGGTGAAACTTTCAAGCTCCTGGGCGCGGGAGGCGACGGCCGTTTTCGAGGAGATTTATTCGGACGCGCTGTGGGAGGAGAGCGAGGCGCATCTGCGCGCGGCCGAAGCCCGCGTGGCGGAGGGGCCTGCCGTATTCCGCGAGCGGCTGGCGTTTGTGCGCACGGGGTTGGAGGCGGCGCGGCTCCAGGTGCAGGTGCTCCGTGCGATGCGGCGCGTGCGCGAGACGAGAGGGCGCAATCCCGAGGCGATCGAGAAGGCGGACGCCCTGTGTGCCGCGCGCGACGCCCTGTTTAAGCGGTATGGGGGTCTGGCGATCCACCGGGTGAACTGGTACGTCCAGACGCGCCACCTGGAGGATTACGTGGATCCGCCTTCGGAGCAGATGCGTGCGGGGCGTTACAAGGGGCCCGGGGCGGCGCCCGATATGAAGGCGCGGGATTGAGCGGAAGGGGGGGGCGGGCGCTCAGGCCGAGGCGCCCTGCAAGGCTCGGGCGGCCCGCCGGTTGGCCGCGATGCGCCGGGTGATTTCGTCGGCGACGACGCCGATGAGGATCACCGCGCCGATGATGGCGAACTCCACGTTGTTGTGGGTGGTGACCAGCGTGATCATGTTGCGCAGGACCTGCATCAGCGTGGCGCCAATGAGCACCCCGACAATGCCGCCTTCGCCTCCGCGCAGACTGCACCCGCCGAGCACGGCGGCGGCGATGGCGTAGAGTTCGTAGAAGTTACCGAAATCCACCGGTTGCGCCGAATTGACGTCGAGCACGAACAGGCTTCCTCCCAGTCCGGCCAGCCCGGAGCTGAGCACGTAGGCGAGCAGGACCATGCGGTCGGTCTGGATGCCGCTGTAGCGCGCCGCCTGCGGGTTGCGGCCGAGCGCGAGGAGGTAGCGGCCGTAGATGGTGCGGTTGAGGAAGACGGCTGCGAGCAGGGCCACCACGGCGAGGAAGAGGACGGGAGCCGGGAGGTCGAAGCCGGGCAGGAAGGGGATTTTGCCGGTGGCGAGGGAGCGCAGTTCCTTGAAGCCGGTGCCGAAGCCGACGGTTTGATCCTGGGTGAAGCCGCGGGCGATGCCGCGATAGAGCAGGAGCCCGCAGAGGGTGACGATAAAGGGTTGGATCCGCAGTTTGGTGATGAGCAGGCCGTGGGCGAGTCCGATGGCGAGGGAGAGGGCGATGACGGCGAGCAAGGCGAGGGGAAGGGGCCAGTGCTGGACGGTGAGGAGCCAGGGGAGGGCGCATCCGACGAGGCAGACGACGGATCCGATGGAGAGATCGATGCCGCCGGTGATGATGACGAAGGCGACGCCGATGCTGAGGATCCCGAACAGGGCGGAGCGGCGGATGAGGTTCTCGAGGTTGTAGGCGCTCAGAAAACTGTCACTGGCGAGGGCCGTGAGGACGCACACGACGACGAGGAGTCCGAGGATGCCGAGGATTTTTTTCATAGGGCGCGGGCGGGAGCGGGAGAGGGAGCGGGGGTGGAGGGCGCGGAGCCGGTGGCGAGGGCCATGATGGATTCCTCGCTGAGGGCTTCGCGGGGGAGTTCGCCGCTGAGGCGGCCCTCGTGCATGACAAGCACGCGGTCGGACATGCCGAGGATTTCCTCCATTTCACTGGATGCGAAGAGGATGGCGACGCCCTTGGCGGCCTGTTCCTCCATGAGGCGGTAGATTTCCTGTTTGGCCCCGATGTCCACCCCGCGGGTGGGTTCGTCGAGGAAGAGGACTTTCGGGGCGGTCGCGAGCCATTTGCCGATGACGACCTTTTGCTGGTTGCCGCCGGAGAGGAACTGGACGGGCTGCTCGCGGTGGGGCGTCTTGATGCGCATGGCGGCGGTCATCTCCTCGCACAGGGCGAGTTCGCGGGGGTGATTGAGAAAGCCGGCGTTTTGATCGCGCGAAAGGCTCGCGAGGCTGATGTTTTCGCGAACGCCCATTTCGAGGACGAGACCGTGGTGTTTGCGATCCTCCGGCACGAGGGCGAGCCCCGCCTCGATGGCCTCGATGGGGGAGCGGGGCTGGACCGGCTTCCCGGCGATTTCGATGGATCCGGAAAGGGGCGGGGTGACTCCAAAGAGGGCTTCGAGCAACTCGGTGCGCCCGGCTCCGACCAGACCGGCGAGCCCCACGATTTCCCCGGCGCGGAGCTCGAGCGACAGGGAGTGGGTGGGGTGCTGGACCGTTCGGACCCCTTGAACGCGGAGGGCGACGGAAGGGCGCTGGTGGGGTTGGTGCGGGTAGAACTGGGAGAGTTCGCGGCCGACCATAAGTTTCACCATCTCCTCGCGGCGGATGGATTCCCGGGGGAGGCTGCCGGCGTTTTCGCCATCCCGAAGGACGACGACGCGATCGGCGATGGCCTCCACTTCGCCGAGGCGATGGGAGATGTAGACGATGCTGACGCCCCGCGAGCGAAGGTCTTTAATGAGGCGTTCGAGGGCTTGGGCTTCGTGGACGGAGAGGCTGGAGGTGGGCTCGTCCATGATGAGGACGCGGGCCTGGATGGAGAGCGCCTTGGCGATTTCGACGAGCTGCTGCTGGCCGATGGTGAGATCGCTGAGGGGGGTGTCGGGGTCGATGCGGAGGCCGACCTGTTCGAGCACGACGCGGGCGCCCTCGCGCACCTTGGTCCGGTCGATGAGCCCCCAGCGGGTGGGCTCGCGTCCGAGGAAGATATTGGCGCCGACCTCGAGGGTTTCGGCGAGGTTGAGTTCCTGATGGATGAGGGCGATGCCGAGCGCCAAGGCATCCTGCACGGAGCGGAGCTGGCGTGGCTGTCCGTCGACGAGGAGCTCGCCGGAGTCCGGGGGCTGGACGCCGGCGAGGATCTTCATGAGGGTGCTCTTTCCCGCGCCATTTTCGCCGATGACCGCGAGGACCTCGCCGTGTCCGAGGGAGATGCTGACGCCCTTGAGCGCGCGGACTCCGGGGAAGGACTTGACCAGGTTGCGGACTTCCAGAAGGGGGGCGCTCATGGGGAAGGGGCGGGTGGATGCCCGGGCGCGGGAGCGTCCGGTGGGTCGGCTTACTTGGCCGGGCCGAGCTTGGATTTCAGGTCGGCCCAGAATTCGGCGACGTTGTTTTTGCGGATCTGGCGCGCGGGCACATCGACGAATTTGTTGGGGGGGACGTCGGGGGTTTTGCCGTCGAGGAGGGCGTTGAGCATTTCGACGGATTTGTAGCCGTAGAGGTAGGGGTTCTGAACGACGGTGCCGTGGACGGTGCCCTCTTCGATTCCCTTGAGGGTGGCGTCGGCCTCATCGAAGGCTACGACCTTGATCTGGCCGAGCTTGTTGGCCTGGGCGAGGGCCTCGAGGATCAGCGGGGGGTTGGGCTCGAAGAGGCCGACCATGCAGCTCAGGTCGGGATACTTGGCGAGGGCGTCCTCGGCGTTGGCCTTGCCCTTGGCGCGGTCGAACTGATCGGTGAGGGTGGCGAGAATTTTGTAGCCGTTGGCTTCGAGGACGCCGGAGGGCGGGTCGAAACGGGAGGGATCTTCGGAGCGCCCGAGGATGGCGTCGATCACGCCTTGGCGGCGGCGTTTGGCATTATCCTGCTCCAAGCGGCCGATGAAGATCACGACGGAGCCTCCGTTCGGCAGCGCCTCGCGGACGAGCTCCCCGCACATCCGGCCGGCCTTGTAGTTGTCCATGCCGATGTAGAAGAGGCGGTCGCTCTGGGGCGCGTCGGAATCGTGCGTGATGAGCTTGGCGCGGCGTGCGGCGGTGTTGAGGAGTTCGGTCTGGTTGACGGGATCGATGGGGCTGACGGCGATGCCCGAGACGCCGCGGGTGAGCAGATCCTCGATGATGCGCTTTTGGTCGCTGATGCCCTCGGCGGGCATGTAGGACTGGACATCAACTTTGAGGTCCGCGCTGGCGGCCTTGGCGCCCGCGGCGGCGATGGTCCAGAAAGAGGCGACCGCGTTGGTGACGAAGGCGATCTTCTTGTTCTTGGTCGCGCCCGGGGCCGGGGCGGGGGCCGGAGCCCCGGCGGTGCCTTCGGCGGGGGCGGGTTTGTTGCAACTGGAGAGGGCCAGGGCGAAGAGCGCGGCGAGGCCGAGGGCGCGGGAGGAGGCGAGTTTCATGGGGAAGTGCGGGAAGTGCGGGGGGGGACGTGGAGGCTGGAGGGTTACTGGGTGGTCATGCCTCCGTTGACGTGGAGGTTTTGCCCCGTAATGAACGAAGCGGCTTCGCTGGCAAGGAAAACCGCGGCGCCCGCGACGTCGGAGGGGATCCCCCAGCGCTGCATGGGGATGAGCGAGAGGTAGGACTGTTTGAGTTCCTCCGGATCGTTTTCGTGGCGTTCCACCGGAATCCAGCCCGGGGAGATCATGTTGACGGTGATTCCGGTGGGGGCGAGTTCCGAGGCGAGGCTCCGGTTGAAGCCGTTTTGTCCGCCCTTGGCCGCGACGTAGGCGGTGAAGGGCGAGACGGCCCGCTGCACCACCTCGGAACCGATATTGATGATGCGTCCCCAGCGCTGGGCCTTCATGTGGGGCAGGCAGGCGCGCGTCAGCAGAAACGGGCTCTTGATGAAGAAGTCCAGCATCTGCTGATAAAAGGCCCAATCGTACTCCTCGATGGGCTTCTGGGGTTGGGGCGCGGTCGCGTTGAGAACCAAAATGTCAATGGGCCCCAGCGTGCGGGCGATCTCCTCCGTCATCTGCCGCACGGAATCCTCGTCGGTGACATCCCCGCGCACAAGCGCCGCGGGAAGTCCCGCCTTCTGGAATTCCGCGAGCACGCCTTCGGCGCGGGCCACGTTGTTCTGGAAGTTGAGCGCCACCTTGGCGCCGGCGGAGGCGAGGGCGAAGGCGATCGCTTTGCCGAGTCCGGTGGTGCTTCCGGTGACGAGGGCGACGCGGTTTTGGAGGGAGAAGGATACGGGGTTCATGCGGGAAGAATGCCGGGGACGGGGCGCACGGCGCCGTCCTTGCAGTTAGTGACACATTTATAGAAAAAGCGGTCAAATCACGCAATTCCTATTTTGCGGCGGGAGGCAGGGCGTCGACGAGGACGGTGGAGTTTCCGAACCGGTCGAAATCGGAGTAGGACCAGACGACCTGTTTGGCGGGATTGACCTCGATGCTGAGGGGCATCCCGGCGCCGGCGTGGCAGTTGCCAAGGCGGGTGTTGCCATTGGGGAGGCGTTCGACGCGGGTGACCCAGGCGAGGGTGATGCCGGGCAGGTCGTTCTGCTCGAGTTTCCAGACGATTTCGCCCTTGGGGTTGACCTCGAGGACGCTATGTCCGTTGCCGGTGCCGATGAGGGTGTTGCCGTTTTCGAGGCGGATGGCGGAGAAGAGCTGGTTTCCGAAGGCCTCGGGGCCGTGGCCGCCGGCGGGTTTTTTATCGAAGAGGGGGACGGTGTATTCCCAGACGACCTTGCCGGAGCGGTCGTATTCGCGGACTTTGCCATCGCCCTCATGGGCGACGAGATAGGTGCCGGTGGGGGTGGGGCGGACGAGTCGGGTGTCGCGGTGTTTGTTGGGGCGGTCGACGGTGAGCTTGATGGCGAGCTGGAGTTTGCCCTCGCGATCGACCTCGATGATGCGTCCGACGCCGGACTCGGCGATCATGGTGTGGCCATTGGGGAGGCGGTAGACGGAGTGGACTTCGAGGGGGGTGCCCTGATTTCCGTTGGAGGTGGCGGAGTCGTATTCCCAGACGGTTTTGCCGGAGGGGTCGATCTCGACGGTCTTGGTCCAGCCGCTCTGGGTCAGCAGGTTGCCATTGGGGAGGAGGGAGGCGTCGTGGAGTCCGGGGACTTTGACTTCGCGTTCGAGGGAACCGTCGGGGGTGACGATGGCGATCTTGCCACCGGCGCTGGCGACGAGGAGGCGCTGGGGGGTGCCCTTTTGCTCGGCGGGAGCCGGGGCGGCGGCGTGGAGAGCGGAGAGGGAAAGAAGGGAGGAGAGGGCGAGGAGGGAGATGCTGTTTTTCATGGGAAGTGGAGGGGTGGGTTGGGGGCGGGGAGGGTTAGGCGATGAGGGGGTGGATGGGGTCGGCGCCTTCGACGCCGACGAGTTTCTGGTCGAGGCCGCCGTAGAAGAAGGAGAGGTGGTTGGGATCCACGCCGAGTTGGTGGAGGATGGTGGCGTGGAGTTCTTTGACTTCGCAGCGGTTGGTGACGGCGCGGTTGCCGAGTTCATCGGTTTCGCCATAGCTGACGCCGCCTTTGATCCCGCCGCCGGCCATCCACATGGTGAAGCCGGCGGAGTTGTGGTCGCGTCCGGTGCCCTGGGCGTATTCGGCGGTGGGTTGGCGGCCGAATTCGCCGCCCCAGACGACGAGGGTTTCGTCGAGGAGCCCGCGTTGTTTGAGGTCCTTGAGGAGGCCGGCGATGGGTTTGTCGGTGTTGCCGGCGTGGAAGTTGTGATTTTTGACGAGGTCGCCGTGGGCGTCCCAGTTGTCATCGGTGTGAGCGCCGCCGGAGTAGAGTTGGATGAAGCGGACGCCGCGTTCGACGAGGCGCCTGGCGAGGAGGCATTTGCGGCCGAAGTCCTCGGTTCGGGGGTCGTCGAGTCCGTAGAGGGCGCGGGTTTGGGGGGATTCCTTTTCGAGGTCGATGGCTTCCGGGGCGGAGGCCTGCATGCGGTAGGCCAGCTCGTAGCTCTCGATGCGGGCGGAGAGGTTGGTGTTGTCCTGCCGGGGGGCGAGGTGGGACTGGTTGAGTTCGTTCAGGGATTGGAGGAGGAGGCGTTGCTGGGCGTCGCTCATGCCCTCGCGGGGGCTGAGGTCGAGGATGGGGGCCCCTTTGGCGCGGAAGACGGTGCCCTGGTAGTTGGCGGGCATGAAGCCGGAGGTCCAGTTTTTGGCGCCCGAAATCGGGCCGCCGGTTTTGTCGAGCATGACGACGTAGCCGGGGAGGTTTTGGTTGGCGGTGCCGAGGCCGTAGTTGATCCAGGAACCGAGGGAGGGTTTGCCGCTCACGATGGAGCCGGTGTTCATCTTGAGCATGGCGGAGCCGTGGATGGGGGACTCGGCGGTCATGCTGTGGATGAAGGCGAGGTCATCGACGCAGGTGGCGAGGTGCGGGAAGAGTTCGGACACCCACTTGCCGGACTGTCCGTACTGTTTGAATTTCCACTTGGGTTCCACGATGCGGCCCTCGTTTTTGGAGCCGCCTCGTCCCTTGGTCTGGATCTGGATGGTTTTGCCATCCATGCCGATCATCTTGGGTTTGTAGTCAAAGGTGTCGATGTGGCTGGGGCCGCCGTACATGAAGAGGAAGATGACGCTTTTGGCCTTGGCGCGGCGGGTGGGGGGGGAGGCGGCGGTGGATTGGGCTTGGGCGGCGGCCTGGGC
>JBEBAG010000252.1:0-3361 GCA_041159065.1 Verrucomicrobiota bacterium
GGGGGTTGAGCCCAAAGCGGGACAGGGGGTCCTGGCGTTCCCCGAAAAATTCGAGAGCCCCCTCCACGACCGCTTCCGAGGTTTCCCGGTGGCGGATGTCGATCATTTCATAAAACCACCAAGTCCGCAGGGGCGGCGGCGGGATGCGCGCCATCAACTCCGGAAAGGCCACCATGGTGCACACCGTCGTGGTTCCGAATCGGGCCGCCTCCTCGTATCCACGAGCGATGGATTGGAGGATGTCTTCGGAGGAGAGCTGTCTTTTGACGGAGTTGAGGCGAAGCACCCACTCGGTGAAACTTTTGGGCCGCGAGATGGCGTTCTTGAGCGAGGAATAATCGAGGTGACAGTGCGCGTTGATCAGCCCCGGCATCAGGATGCTCTCTCCCAGCTCGGTGATCGTTTCACCGGGGAATGCCGGGAGGGCCTTTGCGGGTCCGAGTGCAACGATCTGACCATTTTCGATGCGAACCGCTCCGTTTTCCAGGGCAGGCGAGTCCATCGGGAGGACGATACGGGCGCGGATGAGCATGGCGTGAAGAGTGCGAGTGGATGCCTGGAGGGCGAAGGCCTCAAACACAAACCGCCGGATCCCTTGCGAGATCCGGCGGTGGAGAGGGCGTACCCTAAAGAGGCTTAGTAGCCTCCCATGCCGCCTTCATGCCCGTGGTGCGGGTCAGCAGCGGGAGCCTTCTTTTCAGGCAGTTCAGTGACGATTGCCTCGGTGGTCAGGAGCAGACCGGAGATCGAGGAAGCGTGCTGGAGGGCGCTGCGGGTGACCTTGGTCGGGTCAACCACACCGGCCTTCACGAGGTCGATCCATTCGCCGGTGGCGATGTTCAGACCTTCGTTGCCCTTACGGCGCTTGGCTTCGCTCACGACGAGCGCGCCTTCGAGACCGGCGTTGTCTGCGAGCTGACGCAGCGGAGCTTCGACAGCGCGGCTGACGATCGAGGCGCCGATTTTTTCGTCCCCTTCGAGGGTGAGTTTTTCAAGCGCCTTCTGAGCGCGCAGCAAGGCGACGCCGCCTCCGGGAACGATCCCTTCTTCCACCGCAGCGCGGGTGGCGTGCAGGGCGTCTTCTACGCGAGCCTTCTTTTCCTTCATCTCGGTTTCCGTTGCGGCGCCGACGTTGATGACGGCCACGCCACCGGCCAACTTGGCGAGGCGCTCCTGGAGCTTCTCGCGGTCGTAATCCGAGGTGGTTTCTTCGATCTGACGGCGGATCTGGGACACGCGGCCTTGGATGTCGGCCTGTTTTCCGGAGCCTTCGACGATCGTCGTGTTTTCCTTGTCGATGGAGATGCGCTTGGCGCGGCCGAGGTCCTCAAGGGTGAGGTTCTCGAGCTTGATCCCGAGGTCTTCGGTGATCAGGCGGCCGCCGGTGAGGATGGCGATGTCTTCGAGCATGGCCTTGCGGCGGTCGCCGAAACCAGGAGCTTTCACGGCAGCGATCTGGAGGGTGCCGCGCAGCTTGTTCACCACGAGCGTTGCGAGGGCTTCGCCTTCCACGTCTTCGGAGATGATGAGCAGGGGCTTGCCAGTCTTGGCCACCTTCTCAAGCACGGGGAGGATGTCCTTGAGGCTCGAGATCTTCTTTTCGTGGAGAAGAATGTAAGCCGAATCCAGGATCGCTTCCATGCTCTCGGAGTTGGTCACGAAGTAAGGAGAGATGTAGCCCTTGTCGAACTGCATCCCTTCCACCACGTCGAGCGTCGTCTCAATGGACTTCGCTTCTTCCACCGTGATGGTTCCGTCCTTGCCAACCTTGTCCATCGCGTCAGCGATGATGTTGCCGATCGCGGCATCCCAGTTGGCCGAAACGGTCGCAACCTGAGCGATTTCGGTGCGGTCCTTGACCTTCTTGGAGATCTTGCCGAGCTCGGCAACGATGGCCTCAACGGCCTTCTGGATGCCGCGCTGGAGGGAGGTCGGGTTGGCGCCGGCCGTGACGTTCTTGAGACCTTCGCGGTAGATGGCTTCCGCCAAAACCGTGGCCGTCGTGGTTCCGTCCCCAGCGATGTCGCTGGTCTTGGAAGCCACTTCACGCACGAGCTGGGCGCCCATGTTTTCGTAGGGGCACTCGAGCTCAATTTCCTTCGCCACCGTCACGCCGTCCTTGGTGATCGTCGGGGAGCCGAATTTTTTGTCGAGGATGACGTTGCGTCCGGATGGCCCGAGGGTTGCCTTGACGGTTTTTGCGAGTTTTTCGACGCCGCGGAGCAGAGCGTGCCGTGCGGCCTCGTCGAACATGAGTTGTTTAGCTGCCATGGAATGTAAGGTAGTTTGGGGTTGAGAAAGAGGGAAACTGGCTTAGCCAATGATCCCGAGAATGTCGTCTTCGCGGATGATGAGATGAACGGCTCCGTTCACCTTGATCTCGGTTCCGCCGTACTTGGAGATGAGGACCTTGTCGCCCTTCTTGACGGTGAACTCGATGAGTTTGCCGCTTTCGTCACGCTTGCCAGTGCCGACTGCGATGACTTCCCCTTCCTGGGGTTTTTCCTTTGCGGTGTCGGGAATGATGATCCCGCCTTTTTTGACTTCTTGTTCTTCGATCGGTTTCACGAGAACCCGATCACCAAGGGGTCGAATGTTATCTGCCATTGTGGTATCTATGGTTGTTCTGTTGGTTTTGGGCTTACGGAGCCCGCTTCAGTCCGGTCGGAACCGATCTGCGAGCGGGCTCGGTAAAGGGTTGGGATGGATTTTGGAGGAGAGCGCCCCTCGAAAGGGGCCGCGCCGCTAGGCGTTCTTTTTCTTGTCCTCGTCCACCACTTCAAATTCAGCGTCTACGACATCGCCTTTGGCCGCTTTTTTCGCACCGGCCTCGGCGCTGCCCTCAGGCTGGCCGGCGTCCGCCGTGGCTCCTGCGTTCTTGTAGAGTTCCTCGCTGACGGACTGGAATTGGTTCTGAAGTTCGGTGTAGGCCGTTTTGATGGCCTCCACATCCTGGCCTTTCAGGGATTCGCGCACTTTCTCGACCGACTTCTCAATCTCGCTCTTCTTGTCGGCAGGGATCTTGTCGCCCAGCTCCTTGAGCTGCTTTTCACATTGGTAGGCGAGGTTGTCGGCATTGTTGCGCACCTCGGCAGACTCGCGGGCTTTGCGGTCTTCCTCGGCGTGCGCCTCGGCGTCGCGCTGCATCTTTTCGACCTCTTCTTTGCTCAATCCGCTCGAGCCCGTGATCGAGATCTTCTGCTCCTTGCCGGTGCCCAAGTCTTTGGCCGACACATGCAGAATGCCGTTTACGTCGATGTCGAAGGTCACCTCGATCTGCGGCACGCCACGCGGGGCTGGCGGGATTCCGTCGAGTTTGAAGGTCCCTAGCTGCTTGTTGTCGCGGCTCATCGGGCGCTCC
>JBEBAG010000253.1:0-9456 GCA_041159065.1 Verrucomicrobiota bacterium
TGCACGCTTTTGGGGTGGACGGGGGGTCGGCGTAAGGATTCGTGGGAGCATTCGCGCGAGTGGCTTGCGGCGGAGCTCCAGAAGCTTCCCAAACCGCTGGCGGTGTTTGCATTGGACGATCTTCTGGCGATTGACGCGGTGCAGGCCTGTCTGGATTCGGGTTTGGAGGTGCCGGGGGAGGTGGCGGTGATGGGGGTGGCGAACATGGAGTTGGCGTGTGAGTGCTCTCCGGTGGCGCTTTCGAGCATTGATGAGAATTTGACGGAGATTTCCTACCGGGCGGCGGCGCTTTTGGACCGGATGATGGATGGGCAGCCGGCGCCCTCGACGGTGGAGGTGGTGCCGGTACGGGGATTAGTGGTGCGGGCGAGCACGGATACGTTTGCGGTGACCGATCCGGCGCTGGGGCGCGCGGTGGAGTTCATGGCGGCACACTATGCGCACAACCTGAGCATGGAGGAGGTGGCGCGGCATGCCGGGATTTCGCTTCGGGCGTTGCACTACGCATTCCAGCGCGGACTGGAGCGCAGCCCCGGGCAGCATCTGGCGCGGATCCGGATGGATCGGGCGCGGGAGATGGTGGAGCAGGGGCGTGGCAAGATTGGGGAGATTGCGGCGGCGTGCGGATTCATGACGCTGCGGAATTTCCACCGGGCTTTTGTGAAGGAATTTGGGATGCCGCCGGCGGTGTACCGAGCGAAGCAAGGAATTGCGGCGGAAGGGGATGGGAATGCTCTGAAAAACCAAACCTAGGAACCGTATGCTCAAAGGAATTTCGCCCCTGCTTTCGCCGGAAATGCTCAAGGTGTTGATGGAGATGGGGCATGGGGATGAGTTGGTGATTGCGGATGGAAATTTTCCCTCGGCCTCCCACGGGCGCCGGGTGCTGCGGTGTGATGGGCACGGGGTGAGCGAGGTGCTGGATGCGGTGCTGCAGCTGTTCCCGCTGGACACGTACTCGAAGCATCCGGTGGCGTTGATGGAGGTGGTGCCGGGAGACGACTGTCAGCCGGTGATCTGGGGGGAGTTTGAGCGGGTGGTGGAGCGGCGGGAGCGGCGGGTGGCGTTTGAGTGGGTGGAACGGTTTGCATTCTACGAGCGCGCGCGCCGGGCCTATGCGGTGTTCGCAACGAGCGACAAAGCGCTTTACGCCAACATCCTGCTCAAAAAAGGCGTGATTTGAACCGCGCCCCCGCGGCTTTCCTTCTATGAAAAAAACAGTGTATCTAATTGCGAACGGGGATCTTCGGACGAGCGCCAACCGCAAGTGCGAGCCGGCCCAGGCGGAGATGGAAAAGCGGGTGGTCGCGGCCATTGAGGCGGAAGGATGGAAGGTCCGGCGCGCGCATGCATTCGATCCCGAACGGGGGCACGGCTTTATCGATAGTCAGAAGCAGGGGATGGCGGTGTTTGAGCACCTTCCGGCCGATGCGCCCCTGGTCGTGGCGGAGGCGGTCTGGCAGTACAGCCATCACATCCTGCACGGACTCCTTTTCCACCGGGGACCGATTCTGACTTTGGCGAACTGGAGCGGACAGTGGCCGGGCTTGGTGGGCATGCTGAATCTGAACGGGTCGCTGACCAAGGCGGGGGTGCGTTATAGCACGATTTGGAGCGAGGATTTTGAGGATGCCTTTTTCAAAAAGGGACTGCGGTCTTGGTTGAAGACGGGACGGATCCGCCACGACACACGCCACGTGGCGGCCTTGGACACGGTGAAGGTGCCCCAGGCGGTGGAGCGGTTGGGGCGCCGGTTTGCCGCGAACTTCAAGGCGCGCAAGGCGATCATGGGGGTGTTCGACGAGGGGTGCATGGGGATGTACAACGCCATCCTGCCCGACGAGTTGCTCCACCAGACGGGGGTGTTCAAGGAGCGCCTGAGCCAGTCGTCGCTCTATGCCCGGATGCTCACGGTGACCGACGCCGAGGCGGAGGCCGTGTACCGCTGGTACGTGAAGCAGGGGCTGCGGTTCTGTTTCGGAAAGAATCCGGAGACGGAGCTGACCAAGGAGCAGGTTTTGCAACAGTGCAAGATGTACATCGCTGCGGTGCGGATCGCGGACGACTTTGGCTGCGCGACGATTGGGATCCAGTACCAGCAGGGATTGAAGGACTTGGCCCCCGCATCGGATCTGGTGGAGGGGACGCTCAACAACGTGGTGCGCCCACCGGTGTACCGGGAGGGGACGAAGGAGGAGTTGTACGCGGGGGAGGCGCTACCGCACTTCAACGAGGTGGACGAGTGCGCGGGCCTGGACGGGTTGGTGACGTACCGTTTGTGGAGGGAGCTGGGGTTTCCCCCGGAAAACACGCTGCACGACTTGCGGTGGGGAAAGCCGTACGAGGGGCCGGGGTTGAGTGCGTATGTGTGGGTGTTTTTGATTTCCGGGGCGGCTCCGGCGGAGCACTTCGTCGGGGGGTGGAAGGGGGCGAGCAGCGAGCGGCAGCCGGAGATGTATTTCCGACTGGGGGGCGGGACGCTCAAGGGGGTGAGCAAGCCGGGGTGGGTGGTGTGGAGTCGGGTGTATGTGGCTGGGGGGCGGCTGAAATTCGACACGGGGCTTGCGGAGGTGGTGGAGCTTCCGAAGGAGGAGACGCAGGCGCGCTGGGAGGCCACGACGCCGCAGTGGCCGATCATGCACGCGGTACTGCAGGGGATTACGCGGGACCAGATGATGGCGCGGCATCCCTCCAATCACATTCAGGTGGTGTACGCGCCGGACAAGGCCGCTGCGCGGAAGGGGTTGCTCGCGAAGGCCGTCGTCATGCGCGAGCTGGGGCTGGAGGTCTTTGTGTGCGGTGAAATTTAACTTCAAGAAGAGATTCCAACCATGAACGACCAACCCATCCATGCTGTGCGCGACCGTTTGCTCGAACTCTCCCACTTTTTGGGAGCAGAGCACCGGGATTTAGCAATTTTAGGGGAGGGCAACACGTCTGCGCGCGTGGGGCCGGACACGTTTCTCGTGAAGGCCAGCGGGTGTCACCTCGGCACGCTCGGGACGGAGGATCTGGTGGAGTGCCGCTTTGACGCGCTGCTTCCCCTGCTGGGGCGTCCGGAAATCCGGGATGAGGAGGTGGATGTCGCCCTGAACGGGTGTCGGGTCCAAGCCGAGGCGCGGCGTCCCTCGGTGGAGGCGCTTTTCCACGCCTACTTGCTCTCGCTTCCCGGCGTTCAGTTTGTGGGGCACACGCACGCGATGGCGGTGAATGCGGTGCTCTGCTCTTCGCGGGCGGAGGACTTTGCCCGGCGCCGCATTTTTCCCGATGAGATTGTGTGCTGCGGGCCGGAGGCGGTGCTGGTGCCTTACCTGGACCCCGGAGTGTGGCTGGCGCAGGGGATTGCGGTCGGGGTGGAGGCGTTCCGGGAGCGGCATGGGATGGTGCCGAGGGTGATTCTCCTGAAGAACCACGGGATCATCACGCTGGGGGCGAGCCCGGAGGCGGTGAAGGGCGCGATGATGATGGCGGTGAAATCCGCCCGCATTTTTGCGGGTACTTTCGCCATGGGCGGGCCGGAATTCCTGACCGAGGCGGTGGTGCAGCGCATCCAAGGCCGCTCGGATGAGCACTACCGGCAGCGGGCGCTCAAGCTCTAGAAGCCCGGTCTGCGGAAAGCGCAGTTCGGAGAGGAAGAACGTGGGGGGCGGGCTAGGGGGGGAGGAGAGCCCCCCGAGGACAGCCCTCCTTACAGTCGGATCGTCCGCTGATAGAAGCGGATGCCATTGCGAAGCGCCCGCGGGAATTTGGCGTCGGCGGATTGCATGGTGAACTCCTTGTTCCAGTTGGCCATTGGCAAGGAGAGGGGGAGGCTGTTGGAGGGCTGGGCGTCAAAGCCAGACGTTTCCAGAAAGGAAGTGATCTGGGTGGCATCCAAGCGGGCCATGTTTTGGGGGTCGACGATGGCCAGGGTCACCACAACCGAGGCGATGCGCGTGAACCCATGGAGCGAAATCTCCTCCTCGATCTCCTCCTGTTGGGTGAGGAGCGCTGCGGGACTCGGGGTGGTCGCCAAGGGATCCGGTTTGGTGAGGAACGCGAACTCGAGGCGGACGACGTTTTCCGCCAACAACTGGTAGTAGGTGGCCTGGCTTTCGTTGTTATCGATCACGGGCGCAAAGGCGACCTTGAGGGTGGTCTCCGGAACGGGCCTGGGAGGATCTCCGGCGAGAAGCACGTAGGGCATTGCGAGATTGAGCTTGTCCGCAGTATCGACCCACGGGAGCGCCCGCGCGTAGCGCTGGAGTTCGAAGCGGTTATCCCGTTGAAAAATGCGGTAGCCCACGAGCGAAAAGGGGCTGCGTTCCTGATCCTCCATCACGTTGGCCGCATACCCGCTTTTTTCGGCAAAAAAGTAGAACCGGTCGCTGCCGTTGCGTTTTTCCACGTAGGCATCGACATCGGGGCGGCGGACGCGCAGCGCGAGGTCGGTGGTGATTTGGTCCAGGATGTAGCGGGCCTCGGTGTCGCAGTCGGTATTTTGACGGGAATTGTTGGTGAGCCGCGAGGCGGATCCCATCAACTGGAGGACCATGCCGAGCAGAATGCTCAGCACGGAGATGGCGACCATGATTTCCATCAGGGTAAAGCCGGAATGAGCGCGAGGTGGGAAAGCGTGGGGGGAGGGCCAATGCCTCGGGAGATTCCTGGGGGGATTCATAAGGGCGGGGATCAGCAAGCGGAGGAGCGGGGTGGCGCGGCGGGGCAGCGACTCAATCGATTGAAGGCAGGGTGATGAGACTGCTCATGGAGCCCTCGGCGGGAATGCGGGGGGGCGCCGCTGATTCGGGCCAGTACACGGTGACCTTGAGGAAGGTATTGGGTTTGGGGGTGGGCTCCAAGGTCACCTTAAACAGCTTGGCCACGCCGAGTTCATTCACCATCTGGCCTGAAACGAGGGCTGCGCCATCGGTCATCCGCAATTCCGGGCTCGAATCCAAGGTCAGCACCCGATCCGGCAGAGCGACCGTGCCGCGGATCCCGAGCAAGGGCGTTTCGAAGCTGTAGGAGTCGCTCGCCTCGGTGAGTTTGGCGGCGCGCGCATCGGTGGCGATGGCGGCAATGATATTTGCAGCGGCGGTTTGGAGACTCGCCTTGCGCGAGGTTCGGAGTCCGACCGAGAGCATTCCCAGCATACTCACGAGGGCGAAGGAGAAGATCGCCAGCGCGAGCGCCACCTCCGCTAAGGTAAAGCCCCGCTCCCGGGCGAACGCGGCGCGTGGGGGAAGCGGGTTGAAGGCAGGGGAATTGGGGGAAGCCATGGCGTCTTGGGGGGAGCAACCTCTTTCGGCCCCGACACTAAGACGCCCGACAGGGAGGGGCAAGCCTTCGGGTAGTCGGATCAAGGGCAGTGCGGGGAATTCTCCTCCGTCGAAACGGTCCCGCCGGCGGGGTGGGGAGTCCCGGGATCGGGCAGGGAGAGGCGCAGGGCTTGGTCAAAGGCGCGCCACGCCAGCATCGCACATTTGACGCGCTGGGGAAATTTCCGGACGCCACCGAGGAGCCGGAGGTCCCCCAGCATACGCGGGGGCTCCCGAAGGCCGGCGGTCACCACATCCGTGAACGCTTCGAGCAGAAGCCGGCTTTCCTCACGCGATTTGCCCTTGAGTTTGAGGGTCATGAGCGAGGCTGACGCCTGACTGATGGCGCATCCTGAGCCGGTGAATTTGATTTCCTCCACCCCGCCGTCGGGACGGAAGCGGACGTGGAGATGAATCTCATCGCCGCAGGAGGGGTTGTCGCCGTCCACGTGCACCGCCCCGGATCCGGAGGCGGCGGTGTCGAGCGTTCCGTAGTTTCGGGGGCGCTTGGAGTGGTCGAGGATGACCTGCTGGTAGAGCTCTTCGAATTCCTGGTCCATAAGGGTGAAGGTGGCGGAGGGCTTCAGGCGAAGAACCGATTGGCTTCGTGGAGAATCGCAAGCATCCGCTCCAATTCCGCGTGGGTGTTGTAGAGGTAAAAGCTGGCTCGGGTGGTGCTGGGCAGTCCGAACTTGCGGGTGAGCGGTTGGTTGCAGTGATGTCCGCCGCGCAGGGCAAGGCCCTTCTGGTCGCAGAAGGCGGTCAGATCATGCGGATGAATGGAGTCGTGAGCAAAGCTAACCAGCCCCCCCCGAGCTCCCGCGGGACCGAGCACCCGGAACCCCGGAATCTGGGCGATTTGCGCGTAGGCTTCCCGGGCCAGGGCCTCGTCGTGCTGCTGGATGCGGGCTCTCCCTACGGATTCCAAATAGTCCACCGCGGCGCCAAGCCCGACCGCGCCAGCGACATGGGGGGTGCCCGCCTCGAATCGTGCGGGAGCGGGTTTGAACGTGGAGGATTCATAGCGGACGGAGAGGATCATCTCCCCCCCCCCCTGCCACGGAGGCAGGGCTTCGAGGGCCTCGGGACGTCCACACAGCACGCCGATCCCGGTCGGGGCGCACATTTTGTGACCGGAGAAGGCGAGGAAATCGCAGCCGAGAGCCTGAAAATCAAGCGGCAGATGCCCGGCGCTTTGGGCGGCGTCCACGAGGGAAAAGGCGCCGATGGAACGGGCCTTGGCGCAGAGTTCGGCGACGGGGTTGATGGTGCCGAGGAAATTCGAGATGTGCGTGCAGGCGAGAAAGCGGACTTCGGGGGTGAAGAGGGCGTCGAGGCGGGAGAGGTCGAGAATTCCCTCGGGGGTGACGGGGATGAAGCGGAGCTGGGCGCCGAACCTTTGGGCAACCATTTGCCACGGAACGAGGTTGCTGTGGTGCTCCATTTCGGTGAGGAGGATGACGTCCCCTGGACGCAGAAATGCGCCACTCCAGGCATGGGCGACGAGGTTCACCGCTTCGGTGGTGCCGCGGGTGAACACGATTTGTTCCGGGGACGGTGCGTTGAGGAAGCGGGCCACTTTGGCCCGGGCGTTTTCGTAGGCTTGGGTGGAACGGTTGCTGAGCTCGTGCAGTCCGCGGTGCACGTTGGCGTTATCGTTCTCGTAATGGTGAACCAAAGCCTGGATGACCGCGCGCGGTTTTTGGGTGGAGGCCGCGTTGTCGAGATAGATCAGGGGATGGCCGTGGACACGCTGGTGCAGAATGGGAAAATCGGCGCGCAGGGAATCGAGCGAATCAAGGGAGGGCAAAGGAGCGGACATCGTAGGCGCGAGGTGGAAGTGGCAGATGGAGTTTCGGGGAGGGGAGCGAAACACGCAAAGCAGATTCTCCATCGGGGCCGATGGTTGCGGAGACGGGATATTTTGGGATTCAATAGAGGAGGATGGAAGTGCTCGGAGCCCAGTCGGTCGAAGAACTGTTTCGGTTCGCCCTCTTACTTTCGGGCGAGAAGTCGACGGCGCTCGGGTTGGTGGCAGCGGCGCTCTGTCAGGCGGAAGCGCGGGCCGGCCAGTACCGCGAGGAACGCTACCGGCTCGTGTGGACGGCGCGATGGCTCTGGGACCACTGGCGTCGCGGTTCCAGCGCGCGCCCCTACGGCGGGGAACTGGAAGCAGGGCTCACGGGCGTCTTTAAGCCGCTTGCCGCGCGCGACCGGGCGGCGCTCGCGCTTCGGATCATGCAGCATCTCGAATTGGCTGAGATTGCACAGATCCTCGGGGGACGTCCCAAGGAATTGCGACGCACCCTCGGGAATCTGTACGAGGCCCGGCAGGCCGCAGGCGTGGACGAGGCACGGCTGCGGGACGAGGTCGTGGCCTTGCGGTTGGGTGAATCGGAAAGGGCGCAGATTGCCTCGGCGCGGAAGCCGGTGCGGGTGGGGCGGCGGCGTCTCGAGAGTGCGGTGGCGGGTTTCGCGGTGGTGTTCAGTGTGCTCTTTCTGGTCGGCTTTTATTTCTGGGAAGATTTGAGGGCAGGGGAGGGGGCCGCTTTTGAGGAACAGGTGACCCGTTTGATTGAGCTCAACGAGAACAGCAGCGCAGCCGAGTTCGAGCCCCTCGAGGGACGGGACCCCGCGGCGCTGGGGGACTGGTTTTATCTCCACGGAATGGAGGGGGTGAAAGTGCCGTCTCCGATCGTTCGGATGCCTTTTTCCGGGGGGCGCGTCGGACAATGGCGGGGAGCCGATGTGGCTCAGTTGGTGTGTGAGAATCCGCGCGCCGTGTTGCTTGTCGTGAGGGCCTCCGCACTGGTTCCCTCAACGCCTCGGCGCGGGGTGAAGGAGGGAACCTTGAGTGCCTCGGGATGGGCCTGCCGATGGCAGTGGGAGGGATCGCACCTCTTTGTGCTGGGCGTCCGCGGCGGCGCGCAGGATTTGGCGGCGGCTTTTGGCGCGCTGCAACCCTGAGGCGCTCGGGTTCGAAGTGTCCGCGCGCCGGGGAATATGGTAAACTCCGCGAAGGTTCCCTCCCGAATATGAAGACGCTCCCAGATCCCGCCGCCTTGCAGAACCGAAAACCGCCCCTCCCCGGGGAGGTTGCCCCACCCAAACGCCGGGGAAAGCTCGCCACGGCGCTGTGGCTCACGGGCCTCCTTGCGGGGAGCGTCGGAATGACCGGCTGCTGCTCGCCCGCATTCCACCGGGCATGGAAGGCGTCTGATCGCGCCGAACGTTGGGAGGGACGGTGGGAGAGTGATCGTCCCGGCACGGGGGGACGGCTCCGGGCCGTGGTGCATCCGGAACCGGACGGCCACGTGAAAGCGTATTTCGAAGCGCGCTGGAAATGCTTCGTTTCGGCTTACGAAGTCGTGCTCGAGGCGCGCCGAGGCAAAGGGGGAACGCTCTTAAGCGGCGAACACCTCCTCCAATCCTGCGTGGGGGGCGGTCTGTATCGGTATCAGGGACTCTTGACCGAGCACGAACTGAAGGCTCGGTACGAGTCGCACCATGACAAGGGCGTGTTTCGTCTCGAACCCTCCTCCGCACTGCATCCGCCCTGCACGCCCTGAGGCGCCCGAATGGCGGTGGGCGGCTGACCAGGGCCAGGGGCGTCCAAACGACGACGCCGGATCGCATCGGAAAAAGCGGGAGGGGCGGAGATCGCCGTTCCTGCCCGCAACCATCGTTGCACGGGGATCACACGGTGCAGATGGCGAGGGGAACCCCGGGAGACGCCACGGTTGAGGGAACCACCGTGGCGGAAGGGCGCCGGGGGGAGTGGGGAGTGGAGGGAGGCAGTGCCAGCACTCGGGCGAGGGCATGGCGAAGGGCGTCCCTCTGAAAAGGCTTTGGGAGGAAAAGATCGGGCCCGTTTTGTTCGCGGGAGGGCACGCTTTCGTGCGAGCCGGAGGTGAGCACCACGCGGAGATGGGGTTGGGAGTGACGGAGCATCCGCAGCAGGGCGATGCCGTCCATTCCGGGCATCTGTCGGTCAGTCACAAGCACCTCGAAAGGGTGCGAGGGCGGGGTGGAGCGAAAGGCCCGAATGGCCGCCGCCGGGGAATCGGCGCAGGTGAGAATGCCCGCGCCCTCCAAGCCATGGACGAGCAGCCGGAGCAGGAGGGGATCGTCATCGACGAGCAAAATGCGGGGAGTG
>JBEBAG010000254.1:0-3499 GCA_041159065.1 Verrucomicrobiota bacterium
TCCTTCCACGGCTCGGCCTTGAGAGGCCGCCTGCCGTTCGGATATTCCGGCGTCTCGGCAACCCACAGCCTCCCCCGGGCATCGAACTGCATCGCGATGGGCTTGCTCACAAGCGGCTCGCTCGCGACCACTCGGGCCTCGAACCCGGGCATCAACTCGAAGCCCTTCACCGTGTCCTCTGCCTTTCGTGCACCCCCCTCCGGGTACCGCAGCCGGTCGGCACTCGGCATGCCGCGCAGCTCCGAGAAGTCGTTTCGTTTCGCCGCCCAGGCCGTCCCGCGCAGGATAAACGTCCGGATGCTTTCGTGCCGCAGCGTTCCCCGGTTGGCCTGCAGCAACACAAACGCCCGGCTTCCCCCGGCGGCCTCGTAAGTCCACATCTGCGGCTGGATGTCGTACACGTTCGCGCGATCGAGTTTCTCCGGCGCCCGGCTGTCGAGTTTCTTGGAAAAAATGCTGGCCGCCACTTTCGGGGTGAACGCCGAGCCCAGCACGCGGATGGAGGAATCCAGGTCGAGGTCGTAGACCGTCTCCTCGGTGAGATCGAAAGCGAACGCATCCCGGGTGATCGGATGGGCGTCAGTGAAAGGATGGAACATCATCAGGCTGTGAAATTTCCGGCTCGCGGCGGTCCAGCCGCCCCCCACCCAGGGACGGAGCCGCGCAGCCGCCTCGATCCCGCCGCCCAGAACCACAAGTCCGCCCCCCCGTTTCACCAAGGCCTCCACCTCGGGATGCGAACGCTCCAATCGTTCGCGGATCGCCCCCCCGTGCAGAACCAATACTTCGGCATCCCGCAGGTTCTCGGGTGCCAGCACCTCGATGCCTCCTTTTTCCAAGCACACCGCTAGATCGGGGTCCTCGCTCCACACGACCGCCCTGGGTGCCGCGCCCAGGGCGACACCAGCGAACCAAACCAAACCGAGGAGAACGGGGAGGATTTTCATGGCGGAAAAAACAAACGGAAGGGTTCAAAGAAGAGGGGGGTTGAGGAAATCTCTTCTCGGGTAAGCCTATCGCCCCCACCTCGCGTACTGAATGGCGACAACCCACGAGCCCATGTCTGAAAACCACCCGTGCCCTCCACCGTCCCTGCTCCCACACACGGGCGGTGCCTGAGCCCGCGCGGACCCCACCCTCTCCTTATGCCCCTGCTCTCGCTCGATCGCGACCTTTCCACCAACGCCCGCAACACCCGGGAGACCATCCTGCGCGCGGGGGATTGTCCGCTGCTGCATCCACACCGCATCGCGCACGTGGGCTGGATTGAAACCGGCGCGCCCTTCGAACGGGTTCGGCTCCAGCCCGATGGCAGCTACGTGCTCCTTTGCCTCGGCGGCGAGGGCCGCATCCTTCTGGATGGCCGCTGGCAACGCATTCGCCCGGGACAAGTCTCCCTCGCCCCTCCGCGCATCCTCAATGCCTTCGAGGCCATCCCCCTGCAATCTTGGCACTTCTGTTGGGTCCGCTATGCCGAACCTCCCGGCGTGCCGCCGGTCGTCAGCGCCGCGTCGCCCGTGAAAACCAAGGCCGATCCCACGCGGCTGAGCGCGGCAATCCGGGGTTTGATCTCCGAGAGCGCCGGGCGCGCGGAACCGCGACTGCTCCACCTCTGGATCGAGCTCATCCATGCCGAGGTGCAGCGCCTCGCCGTGCCGTGGCAGCGAGACACCCGGCTGGGCGAGGTTTGGGCCCAGGTGGAGGTACAGCCCGAGTATCCCTGGAGCGCGGCGGAACTGGCCCGACTCGCTCACTGCAGCTGCGAACACCTCCGGCGACTCTGCCTGCGCGAACTGGGACGCTCCCCCATGCAGCACGTGACCTCCATCCGCATTCAGAAGGCTGCCAACGCCCTCATGCAGACCGACTCCAAACTCAGCGAAATCGCCGAGGCCATCGGCTACAGCGATGCGTTCGTGCTCTCGAAAATTTTCAAAAAATGGTTCGGCCTCTCCCCCGCGGAATACCGGAGCCGCTCCTCCCGCCCCCCGGCTTCGAGCCCGGTCCCGCCCGACTCCGATCAACGCCCCGGACTCCCCAAGCCCTCCCGCGCAAGCTCGAGACGCGTCTCCTCATAAGCGCGCCACGCGGAGCGCTGGGATTCTCGAGCCTCCTCCGGCGAAACCACTCCCTCCGGAGCCCAGAGCCCCTCTGGCGATTCCCCAGTCAGGGCCGCGTACAGACAACACGCGGAAAGGTATGCCCCTTTCGCACTCGCATGGATCCAGTCTGCATAAAGCCGGTCCATGTCGGCGGGCGCGGGCCGCTCGCCCAGCACCCCCATCCACGCGCGCACACAGGGCGCCACGCCAGCCCCCAAACGGGCTCCAAGCCACACGTTGTTCGCGTGATGCGCCTCATAGGCCGCCGGATACTCAATCGCCCGCGCCACCGGGGTCTCGTAAACCAAGAGGCGCGCGCCGCTCCGTCGAGCCGCCTCCGCAAAACCAGCTCCCAGCCCCAGCAAATCCTCGCGACTGGTCCGATAGAACGTCTCCACCACCACGGTGTCCCAGCCGCCCGCCGCAATTTTTCCGCGCGCCGTGTCATGCGCCGCGCCATCGTTCCAGTGGCCGCGCATACCCGTCCCCATCCGGGTCTGCTCTCCGGCAACGATCCGGACTCGGTGCGGCGGAGCCGAGGCCGCGATCTGCTCGACGAGCAAGGGGACGGCTCCGCGGATTGTATGGCTGGAGCCGATGAAAAGAACCCGCTGAATCCGGTGCGGCCCGCGGATCCAACCCTCCCGATGCAGCAGACTGGCCGCCTCGCGCGCCGGGCTCGAAGCCGATGTTTGCCCGGGCATCGTGCCGATGCCCGCCAGCAGGAGCCTCGCCTCAGTCGTGCGCCCCTCCTCCCAAAGGCTCTGTCCCCTCAGCAGCTGCCCCTGCGCTCGCAACTCCTCCACCTCCCTCCGCCGCCACTCCCCGCCGACCCCCTCCATCGCGATCAGCCCCGGCTCCATCTGGTCGAGCGTCTCGCGGCACGCTTCAAAAGCGCGTTGGGCCCAAAGGGAACGGGCCAGCCCAAGACGCACCCGCTCCCGTTCCAGCCGTCCGATTTCGGGGGTTGTCCCCAAGGCGCGCTGCAGCAGCTCCGCCTGAGGGTGCGCCCGCAACTCGACCGCGGCAGCCGCCCCAAGACGCAGCGCCTCCAAACGCTCCGGCCCCCGCAACCGAAGCCCACCTCCTCCCAGAACCGCCTCCGAGGCCGCCCGGACCTTCGCCCAGCCCGCCGGCGTGCCGTACCGGGCGTACCCCCGGGCAACCATCAACCACGCACCGCACTTGCGCTCCGGATGCAACCCGCGCTCCCGCAGAAGCTCCTCTGCCACCGCGGCCGCACTGAATTCATCCCCCACCTCGAGGTGGCTTTGGGCACGCTCCCAAAGCGACTCCGTTTTGGACTCCGCCCTCGTTTCCCCCGGGTTCTGCTGGGCAAAAACGCCCCCGAACAACGCCGCCCACAGCCACAGACACGCAACGGCCCGTGCCCTCCA